>JADLGR010000215.1 GCA_020849175.1 Deltaproteobacteria bacterium | reverse complement strand
GCAGCCCCGCGAGCTGTGCGCGAAAGGCCGGCACTCCCTCGAACGCCGCGACCTGCCGCTCGAAAGCCGCATCGAAGCGCGAAAGATTGGGTGGCCGCGGCCCGGCGCTCTCCTGCGGTCGGCCACGCTCGCGAAGGAAGAGCGCGAGACCGATCGCGGCGAGGAGCAGCACGGCAGCGACCGCACCCCGCCTCATGGCCGCACGTCCGCGGCCGGTGGTGCGAGGGCCTCGATCGCGCGCCCCTCCGCGTCGCGCGGCGGCTCGATTCCGAGCAGGCGCGCCACCGTCGGCGCGACGTCGAGGCTCGAGACGGCGCCCAGCTTCGTCGCCGGGGCAACGCCGCGTCCCATCGCGAAGAAGATGCCGCGCATGTCCGCGCGACTCGCATCGTACCCGTGCGCGCCCGTGCGTCGGCCTGCGCTCGTGATCACGCGATCGCGTGTCTTCTCGCGGAAGGCCCGCGGCGGCGCCGTCACCGCGACGAGGTCACCGAGCCGCTCCGCCGGCCCGTACCGCCACTGCGCCGGGAGCGCATCGGGAGCGAACAGCTCGACGCCGGGGATGGCGGCGATCACCTCGCGTGCCTCGTCACGGCGGGCGAGATCGGCGAGATGAATGCTCGCGATCCCTCCGGACGCGAGCACCTCGGCGTCGATGCCCTTCGCTCCGAGCGCAGCCTCGAGACTCACGCTCTGCGTCACGGCGGCCATCCCGTGGTCGCTCACGACGACGAGCGTGGTCTCGTCCCAGAGGCCCCGCGCGTCGAGCCCCGCGAGCAGACGCACGAGCTGCGCGTCCTGAACGACCATCGCGGCAACCACCGCGGGTGAATCGGGTCCGAAGCGGTGCCCCGGAGCGTCCGCGCCGTGCCACCACGAGACGATCAGCCGCGGTCGCCGCGGTGGCGAAAGGTCGAGCCACTCGAGGATGCGGTCGACCTTCCTCGCATCGGGAACCTCCGAATCGAACGGATGCTCGTAAAGGCCCGCGCTCGTACCGTGCCACGGACCTTCCGATCCGACCCAGAAGAAGATCGCGCTCGGGACGCCCTGGCGCTCGGCCGCGACCCAGATCGGCTCGGCCTTCTGCCACGTCGCGTCGTTCACGTAGTGGAAGCGACCCCGATCCGGGTCGCGGAAGTCGTTGGCGACGATGCCGTGGCGGTCGACGGAAGCGCCCGTCGCGAGCGTCACGTGGCTCGGAAACGTGATCGGCGGGAACGGCGGAACGAGCCCCTCGGCGCGGGCCCCCTCGCGTTCGAGGCGTGAGAAGCCCGGCAGGTCCGTGCGGTCCGGATAGTCCGCGCGCACGCCGTCCAGCGACAGCATGATCACGGTCGGCGCGCTGGCGGCGGCGAGGTCCGCGCTCGCCAGCACCGCGAGAAGGAGCAGGAGCGGGCCGAACACGCGGTGTCGCACGGCGGCGGGTCTACCACACCCGCGCAGCGGCGCCAGCGAGCGCAAGGACGGCGCGGCTTCAGGGCCGGCCGGGGCCGGCCGAAGAGGACGCCGGGGGAGCGAGCCCGTGCAGGACGCGTGGAAGCATTCTCGGGAGTTCACTCGCTGTAAGACGGCGCTCGAGGTCGAGATCATCGCCGCCGAGCGCCACGTTGCTGGTGAGACGCGGGACGTGAGCCTCGCCGGCATCTACTTCTACGGCGAGCGCTCGCTCCCGGCCGGAACACCGTGTCGCGTGACGATCTTCGTCGGCGGTCGCGAGAGCGGTGCGCGGATCGAGGCCTCCGGACGGATCGCTCGCGTCGACGCACACGGAATGGCAGTCGCCTTCGACGCGCTGGATCTCGACGGCTACCAGCACTTGAAGCAGGTCGTCCTGCTGAACGCCGCGGATCCCGATCAGGCCGCCGGCGAGATCGAGCAGCACGTCGGCCTTCGTCGCCGCGACTGACGGCGCGAAGCGCGATCCGTCTCTCTACGATCGCCGCACGCGGTACGCCCACGAGCGCTCGACGGCCACGCGCTCGAAGGCGTCGTCTGCGTGGAGCGTCGTCTCCGCGGCGCCGAGGAAGAGATAGCCGTCGGGCTGGAGCGCGCGGCGGATGCGACCCAGGATCTCGCGGCGCGCCTCGAGGTCGAAGTAGAGCATCACGTTCCGCAGGAACACGAGGTCCAGCGGCGGTAGCGGCGGCCACGGCTTCACGAGGTTGAGCGTCCGGAACGTGACCATCCGACGCACCTCCTCGGCGAGCTTCCACTCGGCGCCGGCTCTCTCGAAGTACCGAACGAGCAGCGGCGCCGGAAGTCCACGGCTCACCTCGAGCCGACTGAACCGCCCGGCGCGTGCGCGCTCGAGCATCTCCTCGGAGATGTCGGTCGCGATCAGGACGACGGACCAGTCACGAAGCTGCGGGAAGTGCTCGTGCAACAGCATCGCGATGCTGTACGGCTCCTGACCGCTCGAGCTCGCGCCGCACCAGACGTGAATCTTCCGCTCGACCTCGCGCCGCCGCAGGATCTCGGGAACGATCGCCTTGCGCAGCGCCTCGAACGGATGCAGGTCTCGGAAGAACGACGTCTCGTTGGTCGTCATCGCGTCGACGACCCTTGCGTGCAGCGAACCAAACGGCGTCGTTCGCAGCGTCTCGACCAGGGAAGCGAGGCTCTCCGCTCGAAGGCTCTGCGCGATCGGTGTGAGGCGCGCCTCGACGAGATACGACTTCCCGGGCTCGAGCACGATGGCGGCGTGCTCCTTGACGAGCCCGCGTACGGTCTCGAAGTCGCGCCGCGAGAGGCTCGCCGCCCGGGATCTCGCGTACCCGTCCGATCGCATCACCAAACCAGGCGTCCGATGGACGACGTGCGACTCGTCCCGCCGGGCTGCGCACGGACGGCGCGAAGCTGCTCGCGTGCTGCGAGGAGCTCCCCGGCGAGATCGGCCCGCTCGTTGAGGATGCCGGCATCGACGCGCACGCTGGTGTCGAGGGACAGGGGCTCCACCGGATCGGCACCTCCTCCGAGCCCACCGGTTCGGCACGTCACGCCTCGCGCATGAGGAGCGCGACCCGCGCTTGCCGAACGTGGAGGATCGCCAGAGGCCTTCCCGCTCCGGGCGTCCCTGTTCCGGCAGGAGCGGCGGCGGTCTACCTTCCCGCAATGGACATCGAAGGCAAGGTCGCTCTGGTGACGGGGGGTGGCACGGGAGTGGGTCGCGCGACGGCGCTCGCGCTCGCCCGGCTCGGGTGTCACGTGGCGGTCAACTACAGCCGGTCGAAGGACGCGGCCGAGCAGGCGGCGGCGGATGCTGCCGCGCTCGGCGTTCGAAGCGTCGCCGTGCAGGCGGACGTCGCGGAGGATGCCGACTGCCGGCGCTTGGTCGCGACCACGGTTCGTGAGCTCGGACGGCTCGACGTGCTGGTCCAGAGCGCGGGAACGACGACCTTCATCGCACATGCGGATCTCGAGAAAGTCGGCGACGACGACTGGCGACGGATCTTCGACGTCAACGTGAAGGGACCGTTCCAGTGTGCGCGCGCGGCGAGCGCACCGATGCGCGATGCCGGCGCGGGATCCATCGTGAACGTCTCGAGCGTCGCCGGCGTCGCGGGTATCGGAAGCTCGATCCCCTACTGTGCGTCGAAGGCCGCACTCAACAATCTAACGCTCACGCTCGCGCGCTCTCTCGCGCCGCAGATTCGCGTCAACGCGGTGGCACCCGGCTTCATCACCGGCCGCTGGCTCGGCGAGGGCCTCGGCGCTGGCTACGAGCCGATCAAGAAGGCGATGGAGGCGCGGGCGCCGCTGCGCCGCGTTTGCGAGCCCGAAGACGTCGCTGCCTCCATCCTCGGCTTCGTGACGGGCTCCGATCTCGTCACGGGGCAGGTGCTCGTCGTCGACGGCGGACTCTTGATCGCCGGCGGATGAGGCGCCGCCACCCAATCCGCTCCAGGCGCCCCACCCGGCGGGTCTGGTCCCGAGCGAGGAGCAGCTCACCCGGATCCGGCACGAGGCCGTGTGTGTACTCGAGGCCCTCGTGCTGGCCGGCGCGCACGAGGCCTGCTCGGTGCTGCTGGAGCGGCCGAAGCCGGCCCGGCCGGCAGCATCCTGCGAGGCCGGTCGCCTCGCGTCACGATTGCGGCACGCTTCGATCCGGGGTATCTCGGGCGGCCGGGGTTTCCATGCAACGACGTTCTCAGCGCGCGGTCGCCGCTCTCACTCTGCTCCTCGCCTCCGCGCTCACGCTCGCTGCCGGCCTGACGGCCTGCTCGAAGCAAACGGGAGGGAGTTCCGTGGTCGTGATCTCTACGTCGCTCGGTGACGTCACGGTCGAGCTCGACGCCGAGAAGGCGCCGAAGACGGTGGCGAACTTCCTCTCCTACGTCGATGACGGGTTCTACGACGACACCATCTTCCATCGCGTGATCAAGAACTTCATGGTCCAGGGCGGCGGGATGACGGCCGACGGCAGGCAGAAGCCGACGAAGGCGCCGATCAAGAACGAGGCCGACAACGGCCTGCGAAACGACGTCGGCACGATCGCGATGGCCCGAACGAACGTGGTCGACAGCGCGACGGCACAGTTCTTCATCAACACGAAGGACAACGACTTCCTCAACCACGGCGGGCGAGACTTCGGCTACGCGGTCTTCGGAAAGGTCACGGACGGCATGGACGTGGTCCGCAAGATCGAGGCCGTGCAGACCGGACGCGGCGACGTTCCGGTCGAAACGGTCACGATTCGGTCGATTCGCCGCAAGAGCGGCTGAGCCCGTCGTCCGCCGCGTGGCACCGGCGCATCACCCGGGGCGTGGCGTTCAGCGCGATTCCCGCCCGACGCGCCGCGCGAGGCGGCGAACGGCCTCGGCCATCTGCGCGGGAGGCGCGGCAGAGAAGCACAGCCGCACCCACGTCGGGTAGTCCTCGCCGCAGGAGGCTCCCGGCGCGAGAAGCACGCCGTCGTCGAGGCAGTCCTCGAGAAATCCCCACAGGCCTCTCTCATCGAGCAGCGGCTTCACGTCGAGGAAGAGGAACGTCCCTCCACACGGCGACGCGAGCCCGAGCTGCACCGCAGCGTCGTCACCCGCGCGCCGGTAGGCCTCGCGCGCGTTCTCGATCCACGCCGCACCCTGCTCGAGCGCACGCAGCGCCGCGAGCTGTCCAGCCGTCGGTGGATGATAGACGCTGTGCGTCGAGACCTTGCGCGCGGCAGCGATTGCGGCGGCCGGGCCGACGAGATAGCCGACGCGATTGCCCGCCATCCCGTACGCCTTCGAGAACGAGAAGACGCTGAGCGTACGCTCGGGCGCGAAGCGCGCCGGCGAGACGTGCTCGCCGCGGTAGACGTAGTCTTCGTAGACTTCGTCGGAGAGGAGCCAGAGGTCTTCGCGCCGAGCGAAGTCGGCGATCGCCTCGAGCCACTCTGCCGGCAGTACCCGCCCGGTCGGGTTCGACGGCGACGAGACGTAGAGCGCCACGGTCCGCGCCGTCGTCCGTGCCCGCACCGCGGCAACGGCCTCCCCGGCCGTCGCCACGCGATCGAAGAACGGAACCTCGACGGGTCGGACCCGCGCGCTTTGCACGATGCCGCGGATGAGCGGCCAGAACGGCGAGAGGATCAGCACCTCTTCGCCCGGCTCGCTCAGCATGCCGATCGCGGGTGCAAGAGCGCCCGTCGCGCCGGCGGTCACGAGGATCGAGCTGCGTTCGGCGGCGATGCCGTTTCGCGCCCGCACCTTCTCGACGAGCGCATCGATCAGCGCCGGGTGTCCCTGCGTGTCGGTGTAGCGATGCATGCCCGGATGGACGTCGGTCGAGAGATCCTCCATCCGTGCGCCGGCGCAGGGCTCCATCCACGTGTCGCCGACGTGTAGCGGGAAGATCTCTCCCGTCGCGTGCGCGATGCGGTGGGCGAGCGGCGAGAAGATCGCCCCGGCAATGGCGTCGACGGCAGGAGCGATGCGGGGCGAACGCGGCATGCGAACCTCGGCTCGCGACGGTACCGACCGGGCCGGGCCCTGTCATTCACACGCCGCCCGCCGGGTGTAGAGTGGGCGCGGCGAAGGGAGGACGACGTGGACGCACGAATCGACAGGGTCCAGGTGGTGGTGAGCGACGCTGCCAGTGCAGCCGGCGCGTGGCAGCGACTTCTCGGCGCAGAGACGCTTCGCGAGGACACCGTGAAGGCGCTCGGCGCGCGGCGGCGCGTGCTCACCCTCGGCGAGAGCGAGATCGAGCTGCTCGCTCCCGACGGCGCGGGCCCCGCGGCCGAGTTTCTGTCCGCGACGGGAGGCGGCCTCTTCGCTGCCGGCATCGGCGTCGCGGATCCGCAGGCGCTCCGCGCGCGGCTCGCGGCGCGAGACGTCGTTGCCGAGCACGAGGGCGATCAGCTTCTCTTGTCGCCCGAGGCGCTCGGGATCGCGGGGCTGCGCATCGTCGTCTCGCCGCTCGCCGACCGGCGCCCCGTGGGCCGCGCCCGCTTCCTCTACGAAGTGACACATCTCTGCGACGATCCGCAACGGGCCGTCCGGCGCTTCGCGGAGCTGTTCGATCTCGACTCCGCTCACTTCGTTCCGATCCGCTCGGACCCGTTCGGCTACGAGGGAACGCTCACGATCTTCCATC
>JADLGR010000214.1 GCA_020849175.1 Deltaproteobacteria bacterium | reverse complement strand
TTCGGCCGCGCGATCGTCCTCATGGCAGGCGCGATGCTTCTCACGGTGGTGGTGCCGGCGTACGCGTCCTGGGTGCAGCAGCGTCTGCAGATCCGCTGGCGCGAGTGGCTCACCGGGTACTTCGTCGAGCGCTGGGTGAGTCCGCAGGCATTCTGCCTCGCGGACCTGCATCGCGACGCCGTCGACAACCCGGACGTTCGTATCTCGGAGGACATTCGCGACTTCGTGGCCAGCGCGCTCGGGCTCTCCTTGTCGCTGCTCTCCGCGGTGGTGACGCTCGCCTCGTTCGCGGCGATGCTCTGGAACATCTCGTCGGGCTGGCAGATTCCGATCGCAGGGAAGATGGTCGAGATCCCCGGCCTCCTGCTCTGGGTGGCCGTGGCCTTCGCCCTGTTCTCGATGTGGATCACGAACCGCGTCGGACGTCGTCTCGTGCCCATCAACTTCGACCGGATTCGCCTCGAAGCCGATTTCCGGTACGGGCTCGTCCGCTACCGCGACCACGTCGAGGCCGTGGCGCTGATGCGCGGCTCGGAGGTGGAGCGGCGCGGCGCGAGCGGCCGCTTCAAGAAGGTGGTGGTGAACTTTTGCGAGCTCGTCGGCGCGCAGCGAAATCTCGCCATCCTCACGCAGGGGATCGGCGCCGCGAACTCACTGGTTCCTCTGGTGGTGGCGGGCCTCGCCTACCTCGCCGACGTCCTCACGCTCGGCGTCATCGCGCAGACGCGCTTCGCGTACGGTCAGGTGGCGGGAGGGCTCGCCTGGTTCGTGAACGCGTATCAGGAGATCGCACGCTGGCGCGCGAACATCGAGCGTCTTTCGTCCTTCTCCGACGCCATCGACGCGACGGCGCGCGTGTTCGACGCGACGAAGATTCGGTTCGAGCGCGAGGAGCCCGCGCGAATCGCACTCGAGGATCTCCACGTCGAGGCGCCGCGCGGTCGCGTGCTGCTCGAGCACGCCTCGGCGGTGGTGACTCCCGGCGAGCGCGTCGCGATCACCGGACCGCCCGGATCGGGACGCACGACGCTGATGCGTGCGCTCGCGGGCATCTGGCCCTTTGGAGGCGGTCGCATCGGAGAGCCGCCGCGTGATCGCATGTTCTTCCTCGGGCAGCAGCCCTATCTGCCGATCGGGTCGCTGCGCGAGGCGATTGCCTATCCATCGCCCGCGTCGACGTTCTCGGACGACACCATCTCCGGCGCGCTTCGCGCGTTCGGTCTCGCAGACCTCGTGCCGCGCCTCGACGAGGTGCAGCCGTGGGATCAGGTGCTCTCGACGCACCAGCAGCAGCGCCTCGCGCTCTCCCGCGTCGTCCTCCACGCCCCGGAGTGGGTGCTGCTCGACGAGGCCACGTCGAGCCTCGACGCTGCGACCGAGCAGAAGGTCTACGAGACGCTCGTGGAGAGCGTCCCGACGGCGGCGATCGTCTCGGTCGCCGAGCGCCCCGGCGTGCTCGCCCTCCTTCCGCGACGCCTGGCGTTCGTGTCCGGAAGCGCCGGGACGGTGCGTCTCGAGGCCGCGTGAGAGCGCGGCCGGGCACCCGTCCCGCCGCACGAGATGGCCTCACGGCGTCGGGAGTCCACCCCCGCCGCCGGCGAGGAGGCGGCCGTGGCAGGGGCGGGCCTGCGCGCCTGCGGGCCTGGGCCGAAGCAGCTCCGCGATGAGATCCGCGTACTTTCCGAGCCGCTCCTCGAAGGGGTACTCCGGATCGTTCAGCCAGCCGAGCAGGGCGGTATTGAGGATGCCGACGACGAGCTCGGCGAGCAGGGCAGCGTCGAGATCGCTACGGACGTCCCCGGCCGACTGACCCTCGCGCACGATCGTGGTGAACGGCTCGCGTACGCTCGCGAGGTAGGGCAGGGCCGTTCCGGGCCCCGAGGCCGTTCGCAGCAGATCGAGTAGCACCTCGCGCGCGAGTCCTTCGGCAGCGGCGAGCGCGACGAGGGCCGTGGTCGCGAAGCGGCGGATTCGCTGCTCGGCCGTTCCGGGAGTCTCGAGCTCGCGTTCGAGCATCGCTTCGAGGCGCGCCGACACCTCGCCCGTCATCTCGCGCAGGACGGCCGCTTTGCTCGGGAAGTGGTTGAAGAACGTCGCCTGTGCGACGTCGGCGGCCTCGCTGATCTGCTCGACGGTCGTCGCGCCGTAGCCTCGCTCGAGGAAGAGCTGGCGCGCCGCCTCGTAGATGCGCTCGCGCCGCGCGCGCTTCTTGCGCTCGCGGCGACCCTCGAGCTCACTCACACGACCTTCTCGACCTCGACGCCGACGCCGCGCGGGTTGTGCCCGGGAGAGCCGTAGTACATGCGGTAGTGGAGCTGCGCGTAGCCGCCGGCCAGGTGCAGGGGCTTCCACGGCGCGACGACCGGGGCCTGCTGCCCCTGCCAGTTCTTGAACTGGTACGGCTCCCACGCATGGAAGAGCTGGATCATCCCGGGCTGCATGCGTGCGCCCGGCCGCACGCGCGCCTCGAAGGCGCCGTGTCCGTTGAAGACCCGGATCCGGTCGTGATCGGCGAGGCCGCGCGCCGCCATGTCGGCCGGGTGCATCCAGACCGCGGGCTCACCCCGCTGGAGGTGCAGCAGCATCTTCTGGTCGCGCGAGATGGCGTGGATGCTCCAGCGCGTGTGGCCGCTCGTCAGACGCAGCGACTTCCCGCTCCGCATGCCCGGCGAGTCCTTGTGCACCGGGAGCGCCTCGCCGCCCGCGAGGAACCACGGGTGGTCGATGAGGAACTGCATCCGCCCGGTGAGAGTCGGCCAGCGCAGCTTGTCCTCGCGGTACCAGCGGTAGGGCGTGAAGGTGTCGCCGGGCGTGAAGGAGCTGCACGCCTGGTTGACGAGCGTGTAGGTGCCCTCCGTCACCACCGGCACCGCGCCGAGCGCGAGCGCCTGATCGATGCTGACGTTGCCGACGACGTCGCTGCGCCGGAAGATGCGGTCCATCACCGGCCGCACGTTCATGGGGTCGAGCTCTCCGTTCATCGACCAGTCGTCGAAGACCTTCGTCAGGTCGAGCGGGCGGCCCTTCGGTCCCTTGACGGGCGTGGTGAGCCCGCGCTCGCGCGCGCGCTCGGACACGCGCCGGGCGAGCGTTCCGAAGACCTCGTAGTCGAACTTCGACTCACCGAGCGGCGGCGTCGCGGGCTCGCTCACCACGATGTACGGCATCGCCGAGACGGCGTACTTGAGGCCGTACTTCTCGTAGTAGGCTGCGACCGGCAGAACGATGTCGGCGTTCAGCGTGCTCGTGCTCCAGCGGAAGTTCGTCGAGACGATGAGATCGAGCTTTGGCCACAGATGCTCCTTCGCCGTCTGGGGCGAGGGCCAGCGTCGTAGAGGATTCGATCCCGAGAAGATGAAGACACGCGGACGGGTACCCGGCGGCGGGTGGACCGGGATCCAGCCCTTCTCGAGCGCCTCCTGCATGTACTGCGACAGCGGCGCCTGCATCGAGGGATCCTGGTGCTCAGACTGATTCCAGAGGTCACCGTATCCTGCATGGTGATAGAGGAACGGCATCAGCGGCGTGATCGGGAAGTGATTGCTGTAATCGGTGTAGACCTTCTCCCAGTCGGTCGGGCCGAGACCGCGGCCGAGGCCCTTCGCCGTGAGCTTCAGGATCTCGGCGATCGGCGGCCGGTAGGTGGTTGCGCCGCCGAGCTCGTCGGAGCCCTTCATCTCCCACCACGAGGCCACGCGAAGGCCGCCGCCCTTCCTGCCCTGGTTTCCGGTGATCGCCATCAGCAGCGCCATCGCGCGCTGGAACAGGTCGCTGTGGTAGTTCTTGCAGGCGCCCCACGAGGCGTAGATCATCGCTGCTGGCGCCTTCGCGAGTCCGCGCGCGAAACGCTGCACGACCGACGCCTTGACGCCCGTCACGGCTTCCTGCTTCTCGGGCGTGTAGCTGGCCGTGAGATGCTCGCGCAGCGCCTGGAACAGCGGCCGCACGGCCACCTTCGCGCCGCTGGCGAGCGTCACGTCCCAGCGGCCGTCGAGCGCGGGCCGAATGTCGCCGAGCGCGAGCCGGTGCGAGCCTTCACCCTGCGATCCGGGCGCATCCGCGATCTCGCCCGCGACCTCGTCCCAGACGTAGAGGAGGTCGTCCTTTCCGCCGGCGCGCAGGTCCGACTCGCGCAGGTAGCGGCCGGTGTCGGTACGAACGAGGAAGGGCAGATCGGTCTGCTCGCGAACGGCCTCGTCGTCGTACAGCCCCTCTTCGAGGATGACCTGCGCCGCCGCGAGCCCGAAGGCCGCGTCGGTCTCGTGCTTGACCGGCACCCAGAGATCGGCGTGGATCGAGCTGGCCGAGAGATCGGGCGAGATCACGGCCACCGTGGCTCCGCGATAGCGGGCCTCGTTCACGAAGTGCACGTCGGGAATGCGCGTGTAGCTCGGGTTCGCGACCCACAGGACGATGTAGTCCGACAGGAACCAGTCGTCGGTCGTTCCGTCGGCGTTGTACATGCCGAAGGTCTGCACGAGACCGTTGGGCATGTCGCCGACGCCTGCCCACGAGTCGAGCAGCGTCGTTCCCATCGCGATGTTCCAGCGCATCTCTGCCGACGAGTCGGGGCTGTAGTCGCAGTTCGTCGTCCCGTGGTCGTGGATGATGGTCTCGGTGCCGCCCTCGATCGCGGCGGCGATGCAGGCATCGGCGATCTCGTCGTACGCCTCGTCCCACGTGATCCGCTTCCACTTGCCCTCGCCGCGCTCGCCTACACGCTTCATCGGGTGAAGGATGCGCGCCTCGCCGAGGTGAAGATCGCTGTGGCACGCCCCCTTCTGGCAGCCGCGCGGGTTGAAGTCGGGAACGTCCGCGCGCGACGGCGCGTAGATCGCATTCTGCTCCTCGCGCCAGACGACGTTGTCCTTGACGTAGAGGTTCCAGGAGCAGGCCGAGAAGCAGTTCGCGCGGTTGTGCGTGCCTTTGACGACGCGGTCCCATGTCCAGTTGGCGCGGTAGGTGTCCGTCCAGTCGCCGTACGTGATGGGCTGCG
>JADLGR010000213.1 GCA_020849175.1 Deltaproteobacteria bacterium | reverse complement strand
CGTTGCGGTAGAGCGCGCATGACTGGATCCGATCCGGTCGTGCTCCTCGTCGAGGACGAGGCGCCGATGCGGCGTCTGCTGCGTCTCTCGCTCGCGGCGCACGGTTTCCGCGTGATCGAAGCGCAGACCGGCGCACTCGGGCTCTCGCTCGCTGCGAGCCACAATCCCGATGTGTTGCTGCTCGATCTCGGCCTGCCCGACGGGGACGGGATCGACGTCGTGCGTCGCCTGCGCGAGTGGAGTCGCACTCCGGTGATCGTTCTCTCCGCACGAGGCCGGGAGGACGACAAGGTGGCCGCGCTCGATGCTGGCGCGGACGACTACCTGACGAAGCCCTTCGGCGTCGGCGAGCTGCTGGCGAGGGTGCGCGTTGCGCTGCGCCATGGCGCGGCCGCTACTCCGAGCGGAGAGTCGGCGCTCGAGACCCCGGGACTTCGCATCGATCTCGCGCGGCGCGAGGTCACGGTCGACGGCCGGGAGGTCGCGCTCACGCCGACCGAGTACCGGATCCTGGTCCTGCTCGCACACAACGCAGGTCGCGTCCTGACGCACCGGCAGATCCTGAAGGAGGTCTGGGGGCAGGCGCACGTCGGGCAGAGCCACACGGTGCGCGTCCACGTGGCCGAGCTCCGCAAGAAGATCGAAGCCGATCCGGCGCGCCCGCGTCGGCTCATCACCGAGCCCGGAGTTGGCTATCGCCTTCGTGACCGTGAGGGAACGACAGACGCCGAATCGTGACGAGCACGGTGGGCAAGAGGGCTCAGAGCGTCACGACACCCGAGTAGAGGAGAACGGCGAGAGCGACGGCGAGGGCGATGCGGTACCAGCCGAAGGCTGCGAGGCCATGGCGGTTCAGGAAGTTCACCAGCCAACGCACGGCGAGCGCGGCCGAGACGAACGCAGCGACGCAGCCGATCGCGACGGGCAGGGCGCCGAGCTGCTCGAAGAGATTCGGTCCGGCGCCGTGCGAGGCGGCGCGCAGGTTCTTCACGAGCTTGAACACCGTGGCGCCGCCGAGCGTGGGCAGCGCCAGAAGAAACGAGAGCTCGGCCGCCTCGCGCGGGCGAAGGCCGAGCGTGATGCCGCCGGCGATCGTCATCATCGAGCGCGAGGTTCCGGGCCACATCGAGACGCACTGAAAGAGACCGATTCCGAGCGCCTGTCGCCACGTGAGATCGTCGATGCCGAGGCCGCGGCTCGCGGGGCTCGCAGAGTCGGCGGCGCTCGCCGCGCCGCCGCGACCTCCCGGCGAATCGCCTGCCGCCGGTCCGCCGGACCGCCCGAGCCAGAGCATCCAGACGCCGCCCAGAAAGAGCGCCGCGAGGACGGGCGCCACGCGGAACAGGTGCTCGTCGATCACGTCGTCGAGGATGGGGCCGAGCGCGGCGGCGGGAGCGAACGCGACGACGAGGTTCACGAGAAGGCGCCGACCGGCCGCGTCGCGGCCCGTGAGGCCCTGCACGATCTGCACGACGCGCGGCCAGTAGAGGCCGAGCACGGCGAGGATGGCTCCGCCCTGCACGACGACGAGGAATGCATCGACCGAGGGCTTGATCTCGGGTGCACCGAGGCCGAGAAATGCCGCCGCGAGTATCAGGTGGCCCGTCGAGCTGACCGGTAGATACTCGGTGATGCCCTCGACCAGGCCCAGCACGAGCGCCTGCCACCACGTCATCGCGTTTCTCCCACGATCCGCTGTCGCGCTCGGTAGCACAGCTCGCGCCGCTCAGGCCGGCTGCGCCGTGCGCTCTCGGGCGGCGCCGCGTCTGCCCACAGGCAGGCCGACGTCGAACGCTCCCCCTCGTCGTCTTTTCGTCCTACCCTCTCGGGAGCCAGGGAGGATGCCATGCAGGAGCGACTTCAGTTCTACATCGACGGCCGCTGGGTCGATCCGGTCAAGCCCGCGACCCTCGACGTCATCGACCCGTCGACCGAACAGCCGATCGGACGCATCAGCCTCGGCAGCGCCGAGGACGTCGACCGCGCGGCGAAGGCGGCGCGTGCAGCGTTCGCGAGCTTCTCGCGAACGAAGAAGGAGGAGCGGCTCGCGCTCCTCCAGAACATCGCCCGCGTCTACATGACGCGATACGAGGAGCTGGCGCGAACGATCTCGCAGGAGATGGGCGCACCGCTCTGGCTGGCGAAGGCGGCGCAGGCTGCGACTGGCATTGGCCATCTCAACCAGACGATCGCCGTCCTCGAGGACTACGCCTTCGAAGAGATGCAGGGAACGACGCTGATCACGCGCGAACCGGTCGGCGTGTGCGGCCTCATCACGCCGTGGAACTGGCCGGTGAACCAGATCATGTGCAAGGTGGCGCCAGCGCTCGCAGCAGGCTGCACGATGGTGCTCAAGCCCACCGAGATCGCGCCGCTCAACGCGATGATCCTCGCCGACGTCTTCCACGAGGCGGGCGTTCCGGCAGGCGTCTTCAATCTCGTGAACGGCGATGGTCCGAACGTGGGCGCAGCCATCGCGGCGCATCCCGAGATCGACATGGTCTCGTTCACCGGGTCGACGCGCGCCGGCGTGCAGGTCGCGATCGCCGCGGCGCCCACGGTGAAGCGTGTCGCGCAGGAGCTCGGCGGAAAGTCGGCGAATGTGATCCTCGACGACGCCGACTTCTCCGCGGTCGTCGCCGGCGGCGTGCAGGGCTGCATGATGAACAGTGGACAGTCGTGTAACGCACCAACGCGTATGCTCGTCCCCGAGAGTCGACACGACGAAGCGGTGGCGATCGCCCGGGCGGCCGTCGCTGGCGTGAAAGTCGGGGCGCCGACCGCCGAGGGCACGACGATCGGCCCCGTCGTGAGCGAGGCGCAGTGGAAGAAGATCCAGGGGCTGATCCAGAAGGGCATCGACGAAGGGGCAACTCTGGTCGCGGGAGGCGTCGGCCGGCCCGACGGGCTCACGCGGGGCTACTACGTGAAGCCGACGATCTTTGCCGGCGTACGCAACGACATGACGATCGCACGCGAGGAGATCTTCGGGCCGGTGCTCGCGATCCTGCCGTACCGCGACGAGGAAGACGCGATCCGGATCGCCAACGACACGCCCTACGGACTGTCGGGCTATGTCGCGTCCGGCGACCTCGATCACGCCCGGCGCGTCGCCTCGCGGCTGCGCACCGGCAACGTGCACCTGAACGGCGCGGGGCCCGACTTCGCGGCGCCCTTCGGTGGCTACAAGCAGTCGGGTAACGGGCGCGAGTGGGGCGCCTTCGGATTCGAGGAGTTCCTCGAGGTGAAGGCGGTGCTCGGCTACGAGAAGGCCTGACAGCGCCGCCGAAGGCTCGACATGGCCTTGGGGCCGCGCCAGCACCGCGTCAGGGTGCGGCGGCCGCGAGATCTCGGAGGGAGAGAGGCACCCATGCAGGGCGACGCACGCGTGATCGAGCTTCTCAACGGCTATCTGCAGATCGAGCTCACGGGATACAAGCAGTATCTCGTGGCAGCCGCGGCCTGCGACAACTGGGGCTATCCCCGGCTACGCGATCGGCAGCGCGCCTACGTGAGCGAAGAGACCGAGCACGCCGGTCGGATCCTTCATCGAATCCTCTACCTCGAAGGCAAGCCTGTTCCCTCCGACGCTGGTGAGATCGTGGTGGCGAGCTCGGTCGAGGATCAGCTCCGGCGCGACGAGGCGCTCGTGCGGCGCGCGATCGTCCACCTGCAGGGCGCAATCGACTACTGCGCGTCGCATGGCGACGCGGGCTCGCGCGATCTTCTCGAGGAGATGCTCGTCGACGAGGAGCATCACCTCGACTGGCTCGAGATCCAGCTCCGGCTGATCGGCTCGCTCGGCGTGGAGAACTATCTCCAGGAGCAGATGCACGCATAGCCCGTCGGCGCGGCGTCCTACGCGGGCAGTGTCCGTGCTCCAAAGTCGACGAGCGCGCGAACGGCGCGCGCCATGCGACCGAGCGGCGTGCCGGGCGGCGGCAGCACCACCGAGAGGTTGCGGTCGTAGGACGGATCGGCCGGGTTGGCAGTCCGGAAGTACGGCTCGTCGGTGCCGGGGATGTTGCCGAGCTTGTTCGAGAGCTCGTGGAGCATCTTGTCGGCGCTGCGGAACAGCTCGCGCGGCTCGGCGCCGATCGCGCGATAGTGCTCGATGTAGCGGATCTGTGTCGCTCCGAACAGATCGCCGATCGCGCCGACGTGGCTCGCGAGCCGCCGGCACTGTGCGGGCGTTCGCTTCGCGAGCCGCTCGGGGAGGTGCAGCACGCCGAGGCCCACGTGCCGGGCCTCGTCGCGTTCGATGTACGGCAGAAGATCCGTGAGCACCGGCTCGATCTTGGCGTCGGCGAGGAAGCGGAAGATCGCCTGCGCGGTGCCCTCCGCGAGGATCTGCATCGAGAAGAGCTTCAGATCGAGGTCCTTCGTCATCAGCAGTCTTCGCGCGCCGATCGCGAAATAGGTGTCGAGCTTCGGGACGGGGACGTGCAGCGCGGCGAGGTAGTCGCGCAGCGTGTAGAAGTGGCGCGCCTCGTCGAAGACCTGGCTCGACGCGGCCATTCGTGCGTCGGGGTCGTCCAGGCGCTCGGCGAGCTCGGCCGAGACGATCCACGCGGCGAGCTCGCCCCACATCAGCATGCTGATGGGATAGGAGAGGTGGACGCGCTTCTCGTGCTCGAGCTGGATGCCGCCGTGCCGCGCCATCGCTTCGCGGAACAGCGCCGGTCCGTCCCATGCGTCGCGAAGGCAGTTCGCATAGATGCGGCGCAGGCGGCTCGTGCGCTCCTCGGCCATGGCGAGCGGCTCGGAGAGCAGGAGCGCATCGTCGGGCCAGGAGCGAAACCGGCCGAAGCGGGCGGCGAGCGAGGTGGCGACGGTGCGGCGGATCACCTTGCTGGCGATCCCGACGGCGGTTCGGGGCATGGACGTCTCCGGGCGCGCGACTGACAGAGTTGTCGGCAGTCTACCAACCGATCGGTCGGTACGGCAAGGGGAGGTCTGGCCCTGCGCGTGCTCAGCGGGAAGCGGCCGGTGGCCTGGGCCACCGGCCGCCCGGCGTCACGTCACCCGTCCGTACCGGCGCGTCTCGTGATCGACCGCGCCGAAGATCCGGCCGTGCGTCCCGGGATCGCCCGCACAGGCGAGCAGGAGCGCGGCGAGATCCTCGCGTGTGAGGCTTCCGTGCAGGCTCGGGTCCTCGTCGAGCACACCACCGCCCGTGGCCGGTGTCGAGAGCAGCATCCCGGGTCGCACGATCGTCCACGCGAGCCCGCTCGCGACGAGGTGCTTCTCCGAGTCCTCCTTCGCCAGCAGCGTGGGCCCGATCGCTTCGACGAGCCGCGCCGACGCGAAGGGCCTGCTGCTACCGACTCCGAGCGAGGACGTCAGAACGAAGCGCCGAACGCCGGAGGCGGACGCTGCATCGATGGCGTTGCAGATGCCGATTCGATCGACCGCTGCCTCACCGCCGCCCATCGTGCTGATGACCGCGTCCCAGGGGCCGCTCTCTTCGAGGGCTCGCCGGCACGCGTGTGCGTCGAGCGCATCGCCGAGGACCACCGCGACTCCGATCTCCGCGAGCTCGTCGCGAGCCTTCTCGGAGCGCACCATCGCGCCCGCACGAGTCCCCTGCGCCGTAGCGAGCCGGGCTACGCAGCGCCCGGCGCCGCGCGCGGCGCCAAAGACGAACACGCTCATCATGACGACAGGTGCGTCGCGGCGGCGAGCCGTCGCGAGAGCTCATCGAAGCGCTTCACCTGCTCCTCTCGCAGCTCGCCCTGCTCGTCTCGATCGACGAAGATCTTGAACATCCCCTCGCCGTCGTGGTTGCAGAGCACGATCGAGCAGGTCTCCCGTCCCATGAAACGACGGCGGACGAAGAAGATGTCGCCGCAGCGATCGCCGCGGAGATGACCGCGCAGCGGGCTACCGTGCCGCAGGTTGTAGAAGCCACGGCCCTCGTCACCGGGCGGCAGCGGACCGTGACACTCGAAGATGACGTCGCGCGTGTGGATGAGTACGAGGACGGATCCCCAGCCGGCCACCTCCTGCATCACTTCCACGAATGCGCTTCCGGACGCCCGCCTCCACAGTGCGTCCGGCAGGCACTGAATGGCGTCGCGCAGGGTGAGGCCGTGCTCGGCCGCGAGAGGCTCGAGAACGGCTCCTTCCTGTGCGGCGAGGTGGCTGCGCAGGGCGTTCATGCGATCACGGGGAACGACGGGCATCTGGCTCATGACGATTCTCCTTCTCGAGTTTCGCCGGCCCTGATGCACTCGATCAGGCCGGTGATGAGGTTGCTCTGCCAAAAACGTCCGGCGATGGTGGGCGCCACCGAACTACCGTCACGCTCGATGAGGCCGGCCTTTCGCCACTGTTCGAGAAGGCGATCCGCGCGCGCGCAGAAGCCTCGATCGGTCGCATCGATCGGTGCGAGGTCGAGACGCCCGCGCTCGATGCCGTCCGCGACGTGTCCCTCGATCTCGTACGTCGGTACTCGTCGAGCGAGTCGGGCCAGCGGTCGCTCGCCTCGCCGCAAGGTCTCTTCGTAGGTCCCGAGGTCGGGCTCGATCACATAGGAGAAGCCGGCGTGCGTACCGCCGGCACCGGCGCCGAAGGCGATGCAGTCGACGCCGGCCTTGATGCGGCGGTTGTAGACGTTTCGCTCACGCGGGCTCGAGGCGAAGTGCGCCTGTGTGAGCTGCTCCCAGCCGGCTCGCTCGAGCGTCTCGACCCCGGTGGCGTACATGTCCGCCTGCACGCCGACGGGCGCGCTCGGTGCGCACGTACCGCGCTGCACCATCTGAAAGAGCGGCACGCCGGGGTGGAGACTCAGCGCGTAGAGATCGACGCCGTCGGGGCGCAGATCGAGGCACGTCTCGAGATCGCGGCGCCACACGTCCATCGTCTGGCCCGGAAGACCCAGAATCAGGTCGATCACGAGAGCGGCCCGCGACAGGCCACGCAGCTCGGTGAGGAACGCGAGCAGCGTCGTCGAGTCCGCCCGCCTGCCGAGCCCGTGGCGAACGTCCGTGTCGAAGCTCTGGACTCCGACCGAGATGCGGCTGACCCCGGCGTCGATGCAGGCGCGAAGCTTCTCGACATCGCAGTGGAGCACGCGCGCCTCGAGCGTGATCTCGGCGCCGTCGGCCAGCGGGAGCTGAGCTCGCGCCGAGCCGATCAGCGAAGCAAGCGCGCTCGCGTCGAGCTCGGTGGGCGTTCCGCCCCCGAAGTACAGCGCCTCGATCGGCGGCCCACTCCGCAGCGCGCGCTCGGAGTCGAGCCGAAGCTCGGCTTCGACGAGCGCGTGGTACGTGGCGCGCGACGGATGACCGGCGCCATTGCGGTAGAAGCCGCAGAAGGTGCAGTGGCCGGCGCAGAAGGGAACGTGCACGTAGGCCACCGCAGAGCGGGTGCGTGCGACGCTCCGGAGCTCTGCCCAGGTCGAGGCAAGGGCCTGCGCAGCCACGGGCTCGCCGCCGAGCCACGGAACGAGGGGCCTTCGGCCGGCGAAGGCCTCGCGCAGCGGATCGCCCGGCCGCGCGAAGTGCGGTGACGGATCCCAGGCGTGCCGGGCGACGGCCGGAGAGTCCGGCCCTTCGTCGCGCGTACCCGTTGCAAGACGCGTCTCGGGCGACTTCACGGCGCGACTCCGGACGGGCCCGGCGCCCGGAACAGACTCTGCTTGAGTCGCGCGAGATCCGCGAAGTTGACCGTGCCATTGCCATCGAGATCGGCCACGAGATCGGGGCCTGTCGTGAAGAAGGCCCGCTTGAGCTTCGCCAGGTCGCCGAAGTTGACGATGCCGTTCTGGTCGAAATCTGCATCGCATGCGTTTCCGAAGCCGTCCGCATCCGTGTCGCGCTGGTCGGCGTTGGCCACGTGCGTGCAGTCGTCACAGGCATCGCCGACCCCGTCGAGGTCCTCGTCCGCCTGCGCGGCGTTCGGCGTCTGCGGGCAGTTGTCCGAAGCGTCGGCGACGCCGTCGGCATCGGCGTCCGGCAGCGCAGACGGACCGATGCGAATCACGAGGTACGGCTTCACGTTCGGGTCGATGCCGGTACGCTCGAAGGCGTAGAAGCCGAGAACGCGCTCGGTGGTCGAGGTCAGCGCGACGCCGTAGTTCGGAAGCGCTCCCGTCGCCCATCCGCTCACCTGCGCCGTCACGTCGAATCCGAGTGTTCGGAAGCTCGTGATGCCGTCGAGTACGTGGAACGGCGGATCGAAGGCGGGACGGTTCATCCACGTCAGAGTCGCCTCGCTCCACGGCTGTGTGACGACGTGGCACCGGAGGTTCCCCGGCTCGTCGTTCACGTTGCCGTACTGCTCGAAGTCGAAGGCGTAGGTGATTCGGAGCTGTGCCGAGACCACGCGCTCGTTCGGCCCGAGGAGGCCTTGCGGCAGCTCGAAGCGCAGGAACGTCTGCATCCCGTGCTCGGCGCCGTTCTCGTCGGCGCCGACGAACGCATAGAGCGTGTCGTAGCCGCCGCGGACGAGCGCGGGAAAGAAGCCATAGGGAGCAGAGTCCTCGCCTTCGGGCCCGGGCCGGACGGTCACGATGCGATCTGCCCTTGCGGGCAGGCCGGCGAGCACGAGCAAGACGCAAGCGAGCCAGAGCGTTCGTTTCACGGGGCGTTCCTCCGAGGTGCTGCAGCACCGAGCGCAGCACGTACACCGACAAAGAAGTTGAATCCGCGGACTTCGTACGAGTCGACGACGCGCGTGTTCGTCACGTTGCAAAGGTCGAGATAGACGGCGTAGCGATCGCCGACGGGCTGCGTGATGCGCAGGTCGACGACCCAGGAAGGCTCGGAATGGACACCCGAGACGAAGCTCGTGAGGCCGGTGCCGCTCGTCTCGGTGAGCGCGCGCGAGCGAAATCGAGCACGCGGCGCGACGAGCGTCTCGGCGCCGGGTATCCGAATGCCGAGCTCGAGATCGACCACGTGAGCCGGCTCGTTCGGGAGCTGATCGATGTCCGCCAGCAAAGGGTCTTCGAGGGACGTCAGAAGAAACGTGTACGCGGCCTGCAGCGTGATTCGCGAGCTCGGCCGCAGAACGAGCTGCGTCTCGACGCCCTGTGTTCGTACCTGATTGAGATTCGTCTTGCGGAACAGCGGCGACGTGATCGGGACGACGATTGCGTCCCGTGCGCCCTGGCACTCGGGAAGGCCCTCGCTCCCGGGCAGACTGCAGACGTCGGGGTCGAAGCCGGGCGGCACGAGGCCGGGGATGACGTTCTCGCCGGTTCGAACCGACCCGGCGAGAACGGAGCGGATGAGATCGCGGATGTCGTTGTAGAAGTACGTCGACGACAGCGAGACCCACGGAGCCGGGAGCAGCTCGAAGCCTGCGCGATAGTTGACCGAGCGCTCGCGGCCGAGGTTTGGATTGCCGGCGAGGAAGTACGTGCCGCCGAGCTGAGGCACGGGCGGCTGGAACAGATCCGCGAGCGACGGCGTGCGCGAGCCGAGACCCGCGGAGAAGCGCAGTCGCGCCCACTGGGCCGGGCGCAGCAGGAGGTTCGCCTGAGGCAGCAGCACGTCGTCGAAGGCGCTGTGGAGCTCGCCGCGAACGCCCAGCAGCAGCGACGCCCAGTCGTCGAAGGCGATCTCGTCGGAGAGGTAGAGCGCGGCGATCTCGAACGATTCGCGAACGTCGCCCTCCGCGAGCGAGACGGCCTGCAAGGCCGGGGCGGGCGGCGCTTCGTCGAGATCGATCGTCGGCCGCCGCGCGTCGCCGCCGAACGTGAGAACGTGCTGCAGGCCGCCCGTCGTGAAGACGTGATCGACTCCGGCCTCGATCCGAAGCTCGGTCTCGTCCTGCGTGAAGCTGCGGCCCACGGAGGACTCCAGAGAGCCGCTGAAGAAGTCGAGATCGCTCCGGACGCTCGTCTGCTCGCCCGCCTGCCAGGTGAGGCCTGAGCCACCGAGCCAGCGCGTGAAGCGCTGGCTCGAAGCGTCGCCTTCGATCGGAACGATGCGCTCGCTTTCCATGCGCCAGCCGAAGGACGAATGGAGATCGACGGCTTCGAGTCCGTCGTAGCCGAGCGTGGCGTACACGTCCTCGGAGCGCGTTCGCGATGCGCTGCTTCCCCCCGCCGTGAAGACGGCATCGCCGCCCGGCAGTGGATCGAAGCCGCGGATCTGATCGTGGTCGAGCGAGACGCTGATGGCCGCATCGCCGACGCGCGCGCCGGCGTTCGCGGCGCCGCGAAGCTGGCCGTCGTCTCCGGCGCCGCCTTCGATGCGGGCGTCCCAGCCGTCGTCGGGCGCACGGCGCGTGATGATGTTGATCACGCCGCCGGCGGCCTCGGAGCCGTAGCGCAGCGTCTGCGCGCCGCGGAGGACCTCGATGCGTTCGACGTTCTCGACCGGAACGTCCGCGAGATCCGCAACCTCTCCGATCTGGCCGGTGTAGCGTTTCCCATTGACCAGGATGAGCGTGTACTCGGGCGGCATGCCCTCGATCGACACCGCAGCTTCCTCTCCCTGCACGCGCTGCTGTGTTCGAATGCCGGGAAGGGTGTTGACGACGTCCGCTGCAGTGCGCGCGGGCAGCGCTCGGATCTCCTCGCTGCCGATCATCTGGGTCTCGACCGTCTGATCGTCGTAGACCTGTGCCGGCGGCCGATCCGTGCGCACCTCGATCGGCGCAGCCGCACGCTCTTCCGCCGGCTCGCCATGCGCCGGTGGTGCGAACGACAGCAGCGTGCCGAGCGCAGCGAGCGCTCTTCGCCGAGTGGGCTGCATCCTGCTCCCGAAATCGGCCTGCTCTACTCGGAGCAGCGCCGTTCCTCTCGGCTGGCGATGGCTTGCTGGAGGGTGTGATGTGCCGGAGACCGAGTCGCCGGTCTTCGCTCGAAACGGAAACGATCCTCGATGATTCTTTGCGAGATGCGAGAATCGGAAGAGCGCGGGCCGGCGTCTCGCTCTTCGCCGGCCCGCGCTACGGCGCCGATCAGCGCCGTCTTCCCCCGATCGCGGCGAGGCCCGCGAGCCCCGCCGACACGAGCGCGAACGTGCCCGGCTCGGGCACGACCGTTACGTCGAGAAAGAGTGTCGGCTTCGAGAACGCCGTGTTCTCGCGCGTTGCCCACGCCGGATACGTCGCCGCCCCTCCGAAGGACGAGTCGTGGAGCGAAGTGATGGCGAGATCGACGCGCCCGAGATCGAGCCGGCTCTGCAGGTACGCGATCGCGTCGGCGCCGAGCACGAAGTCGAAGCCGTAGACCGTTCCCCCCGGAACGGGGTCGCCCGGAGCGAGCGCAGTCGTTCCTACAGCGAACGGTGTCGGATCGAAGCCCATCGCGACGTTGTTCGAGACGTCGCGGTCGGTACCGGCGAGAAAGTCGGTCGCGTACGCGTTGCGGACCCCGGTCGCCGGAGGGCCCGGGGGCGCGAAGGACACGGTCTCGAGATTGGTTCCGGTCGTCCCATTGCCGTTGCGGTAGCCGACGCCGTAGAGCTCGACGGGTCGTCCGGCATCGAGATCGGTGCCGCCGAAATACGACGCGTGACCGTCGTAGGTGCCGTCGTAGACGAAAGTACCGTCGATCACCGTCACTTCGACGCGTGCCGAGTGGACCACGTAGCTCGACGCGCCCTGCCCGACAGCGAAGGCGCCCGACGTGTCGAACTCGACGAGGAACTGGCCGTCGCGGTTGTCGAAGTCGGGCTGCGCGTTGGCGCCGAAGGTCGGCGCTCTGTTGCTGCTGCCACCGCCGCCAGCGAAGGCGTAGAACCAGCGATCCTCCACCGAGACCAGGGTGGCGGCGCTGGCCGAGCCTGCGCCGAGGGTGAGCGCGAGGGCGAACATCGCTCCCCGCCGTCCGAACGAACGATCGAACATGTCTTCTCCAGTCCTCTTGCTGCGAGCGCCGATCCCCTTCCCAGGGTCCTCGCAGCTGGCTGGCCTAGACGGCGGGCGAGCTCGAAACGGCGGTCGGGCGCTCAGGAAGACGACCGCCGAAAAGCGTGGAGCGAGTATATACGACTTTGATTTTCATTTTCAATAGATCCTCATCGTCATTTCATCAGTTCAGCGCGTACCGGATGGGCACGCGGATGCGGCGCAGCTCACCCGGAGGGGGCGGGAACGGGCCCGCCGTGAGAATTGCCTCGCGGGTGGGCTCGCTGAGAAGTCCCGATGGACTCTCGACGATCTCGACCCCGCGAACGCCACCACCCGGCTCGAGATGGACGAGGGCGACGACCGTGCCCTCCGCCCTGCGGCTGCGAGCCAGACCGGGATATCGCTTGTGGGCCTCGATGCGTTCGCGCACGAGTGCGACATACGAGGCCACGGCTGCCTCGACGTCGCCCCGGGCACCCGCACCTGGGGTCGCCTGGTCACCGGGCGCGCTCGCTTCGCCGGTGCCACCGCCCGGACCTTGAGAGGCGACGTTCGGAGCGACGACTTCTGCTCCGGTGCCGCCCGGAGCTGTCGTGGTCGCAGCCTCGGCCTCCGGGCGCGGAGCAGGGCCTGGCGGCGTGAGTGCCGTCGGCAGCTCGCGCGGCTCCTGCGCGCGTGTCGCGAGCGCGGGTCGCGGACGCGCAGGCTTCGCGGGGCGCGGAGCCGCACGCACCGGTGCCGAAGGCGCGGGGAGCGCGGGAGCGGCCGCCGCTTCACCGCTGCGATCGACGAGGATCTGCACGGCAATCGGCCCTGGCGCAGGCGAAGGGCCGAGGAAGGACAGACCGTAGAGTGCCGCCACCGCTGCCCCGTGCAGCGCGATCGAGACCACGAGAAAGCCTGCGAAGAGCGCGCGCTGCGGTGCAGGGGCCGCCGCTACTTGGTGAGAATCAAGCGGTCGTTGCGCGTGATCCGCAGCGTGTAGACCTCGCCATGATGCTCGATTCGCAGCACGCCGCGGACCCCGAGAAGCGCGCGGGCGCCGACGACCTGGACGCCATCCTGAGCCAGCGGCGCCTGCCCTGACGGCGCCGACCGGGTCGACCTGCCAACGCTCTGCATGGACTCCTCCTCCTCGCCCGCCTTCCGCCCCGTCACGCGCCACCTCCTCGACATCGGTTTCGTTTCCGCACACGAGGCCATCGGGCGTGGCGAGTGCCAGTTCCATCGCTTGGATTCGGGGCCGACGCTGCTGCAACGATGCCTCCCGCATCTGCGGGTTGCGCGGGGAGACCGGTCTTCCCTGGCTGGCGTCGGCTCGCGGAGGGATCGGATGTTCCGGCGCAGAGTAGACGCTCAGAGTGAAATTGACAATCGTTTTCGTGCCCGATATTCTCGGCCTCGCAGCCAGCCAGGCGGTCGCCAGCCAGCAGCGCAGTCCGTGGCCCGGCTCGTCGTGGCGTTCGGCTCCCTCGCAGCCTCGGGGTGTCCTTGCGAGGGGTGCACGAGCGCACGCGGCGACCGAGCCCGAGAGGCCGGATGGCGACGACCTCCACATCCGAAATCCCCGCTCCCGCACCGGGCGATCCGGACGCCTGGACCCACCGGCGCTTCTTCGACGCGCTCGGCACGCTCGGCCGGCTGCGCGTCATCGTGCGTTCGGGCCCGAGCACCTTCGAAGCGCTCTGCCGCTTCGGACCGTACGACCTTGCCCGCGGCTTCATGAATGCGATCACCGACGCGTATCACTGGCACCTCGCGCTGGCGCCCTTTCGTCACCTGCGCTCGCGCGACGCCGTACACGAGCGTTCCGGGCGTCGCGTGCTGTTCTTCGAGCTACGCGAGGCGCCCGACGCGGCGCCGTTTCTGCTCATCTACCTGCACCGAGACAAAGGGGCGGAGTTCGACCCCGAGTGCGAGCAGGCATTTGCTCGAGCGCACGCGGATCTGTGCGATGGCCGCGAGATTTCGCTCGCGGCGGAGAAGATGTGATGGTGCGTATCGTGACGCGCATCGCCGTGCTGTTGTGGTGCGCGGCGGCAGCGCAGGCCGTCGCGGCTTCGCACACGGCGGTGCGTGTCGCAACCCTGTGTCCCCTTGTGACCGACGCGCTCGCCACGGCGGGCGAGCAGGCCGAGATCGTCGCCAGCGTGCGGCGAAGTCCGACGACGCCCGTATCGGGCGGGATCGCCGATCTCGGCACCCCGCACACGCCCAACCTCGAAGTGCTCGTCGCGAGCGGCGCACGTCTCGTCGTAGCGGACCGGAGCATGCACGCGCCGCTCGTGCCTCGCCTCGAGTCCCAGGGTCTCGAGGTCGTGCTCGTGGACACGAGCAGCGTGGACGGCACCTTTGCGAGCCTCCTCGCTCTGGGCGAGCGCGTGGGCGCCGGAGCCGACTACGCGAAGAGCGTGGCCGGCGCGCGAGAGAGCCTCGACGCCGTGAAGCCTCGCCGCCCGGAGCGTGTGCTGGCGCTGCTCGGCATGCCGACGTCCTTCTTCGTCATGACGTCGCGGAGCTGGCAGGGAGATCTTCTCGCGCGGATTGGTTTCGAGAACGTGGCCGGCAGCGTCGTCGGTGAGGAGCGCATCCCGGGCTTCGTTCCGCTCTCCGACGAGATTCTCGCCGGCCTCGCACCGGAGCGGGTGCTCCTCGTCGCGCACGGAGACCCGGAGGCCGTGCGCACTGCGTTCGAGCGCCGCTTGCAGGACCGAGGCCTGCTCCGCGCGACTTCGGGAGGCGTGCCGCCGCGCATCGAGATTCTCTCGCCGGATCGCTTCCTCTCGAACCCGGGCATCGCGCTGCCGGAGCTCGCGCGGGACATCGTGGCGGGACCTTCGGCGCCGGCCTCCGCTCAGTGATCGAGGCCGTCCGAGGATCGTGGACGCGAATCGTTCTCGCCGAGAGAACGGGTGTCTTCGCCGTGGCCCTCGGCGTGATGCTCGTCGTAGCGCTCGCCTTCGGCCTCACGCAAGGCGCTGCGCGTGTGCCGCTCTCCGATCTCGGAGCGGCCCTGCTCGACCCCGCGCATCCGTCCCATGCCGTGCTGACTGCAGTGCGGATGCCGCGACTGCTGTGCGCGGCGCTCGTCGGAAGCTCGCTCGCCGTGGCCGGCGCCTTGCTGCAGACGGCGGTGCGAAATCCGATCGCCGATCCGGGCATTCTCGGCGTGAGCGCCGGAGCGGCGCTCGCGACGCTGACGGGAATCCTCTTCGTTCCGGGTCACCCCGAGATCTTTCCGGCGCTCGGCTTCGCCGGCGGCCTGTGCGCCATGGGAGTGCTTCTCGTCGCGAGCGGAAGCGCACCCGGCCGGGACCATCCCCTTCGTCTCGTGCTCTGCGGTGTGGCGCTCCAGTCTCTCTTCTTCGCGGGCGTTTCGCTGCTCACCTTCCTGTTCGCGGAGCGCGCTCCGTCCTTCGTCTCGTTCACCATCGGAAGCCTGCACGGAGCTGGCTGGCGCGAGGTCTGGATCGTCTGCGTCCCGACTCTCATCGGTGTTGGAGCATCCCTCGCGCTGAGGCGCCCTCTCGACGCGCTGCTCCTCGACGACGAGAGCGCGGGTGGGATCGGCCTTCCGGTTCGGTCCGTGCGGCTCGCGGTGTCGGGCGTCGGGGCTCTTCTGTGCGCAGGCGCCGTGGCCGTGGCGGGACTCGTGGGATTCGTCGGCCTCGTCGTTCCGAACGCGGTGCGACTTCTCGTCGGCCCCGGCCACCGTGCGCTGCTCCCGCTCTCGGCGCTCGCGGGCGGCTCGCTCGTGCTCCTCGCCGATACCGGTGCGCGTACGCTCGCTGCGCCCGTCGAGCTGCCGGTGGGCGTTCCGCTGGCGTGCGTCGGGGCGCCGTACTTTCTGCATCTCGTCTGGAAGCTCCGCGAGTGAGCGCTCCGCTCTCGGCGCTGCGCCTTCACGTGCGGCCGCGCGGGGCCGAGCACGACGTGCTTCGCGACGTCTCGCTCGCGCTGCGCGAGGGGGAGATGCTGGCCGTCGTAGGCCCGAACGGTTCGGGCAAGTCGACGCTCCTCGCGGCGCTCGCGTCCTCGCTCGAGCTGCGCGCCGGGGAGGTTCGAGCCGGCGAGACGCGGGCCACGGACATCTCACGCCGAGCCTTCGCGCGCCGCGTCGCATGGCTTCCCCAGCAGCCGCAGGTCGCGCAGGGCTTCACGGTCGAGGCGCTCGTGATGCAGGGGCGCCATGCCCACCGGCCCTTTCTCGCGCCGCCGACCGCCCGAGATCGCAACGCCGTCGGCCGAGCGCTGCGCGCGCTCGACCTGCTCGATCTGCGCGAGCGTCGGGTCGAGACGCTCTCCGGAGGCGAGCGTCGCCGTGCCTGGCTCGCGATGGCGCTCTGCCAGGAAGCGCCCGTTCTCTTGCTCGACGAGCCCACGGCGGCGCTCGACCTTCGGCACCAGTGGGAGGTGCTCGCGCTGCTGGCGCGCATCAACCGCGAGCAAGGTCTCACGCTCGGCGTCGTGCTGCACGATCTCGAGCAGGCGGCGGCGCTCGCGCACCGCCTCGCGATCATCCACCGCGGGCGCCTCTACGCAATCGGACCGCCCGAGGCATGCCTCACGCCAGAGACGCTTCGTGACGTGTGGAGAATCGACGCGGATGTCAGCAAGGAGGACGGCTTCCTGCGGCTCCGCGTGCGTGGTCCGGCAGATCCGATTCGAAGCCTGTAGGAGGGAACATGGAGAGCGCACTCACGATGACGTCCGGTGCGAGTCCGCTGCCGGAGGAGTTCCTCGAATGGCAGGTCCGACTTCGCGCGTGGACGGCTTCCGAGCGCCGCGGTGCGCCGCATGCGGGCGTGGCGCCGATCGTGCTCGTGAAGCAGCCCGGCATCGAGCCGGGCGCCAGCGCGCACTCGGTCGTCTGCGGCCTGCTGCCTCGTCCCGACCGGCTGGAGGACACGACCCGCGAGATGCGCGAGCTCTACGAGACCGCGAGCGCCAACGGCTCGAAGGCGCTCTACGACGAGGGCATCGCGTACCTTTGCCGCTACTACGCGTCAGCGAAGGACTTCGACGCCGGGAGCATCACGACGCTGGTCTCGAACGACACCGCACTCGTGAAGGCACTGCGCGCCTCGCCGGACTGCGCCCTCGTCTTCCACGTCTTCGACATCGGAACGCAGGCTCCCGGCGGAGGCATGCGCACGCAGCAGATCTGCTGCCGTGCCGAGGTGCTCACGGCCGGGCCGGTCTACGAGAACGTGTGGTGGCACAACGCGCTGTTCCACGGCTTTGCCGACGGGTCGGTCGTGGTGCACTTCCGGCACCGGAGAAGCCTCGACACACGCTTCGGAATGCTGGAGCCCGTTCGCGCCTGACCGCCGGGCGCCGGTGGCCGCTACGCGCCCGCACCGTCACGGAAGCGATTGAGCTCGAGCCAGCCCAGCATCGGCGCGCCACCTTCGTCGAGCGTCACGCGCACGAGCGTGCGGCGGTAGAGCGAGCGGCGCGGCGGGACGAAGGTGTGCGTGATGTCGATCTCGATCGCCGTCACGGGATCGATGCGGCCGGCGAGCGTGCTGCCGTCTTCGCACAGAACCGAGAAGCGCCCCGAGACCGGGTGCAGCACGTCGTCGTCGCGGATCTGGAGGTCGAACGTGGTCTCCCGCAGGCTGGTCATCTTCTCGCGCTGCACGTAGCCGACGGCGAAGCGGCCGACGTTCGGGATGATCGCCTCCGCGCACTGGAAGCGCAGATCGTCGCCGCCGTTGACCACGAGGAAGGTCCACTCGAGATTCCAGTGGCGCGGGCCCCAGCTATGGTCGCGCTCACCGCGCCCCTCGAACGCACGCGTCACGGCCCCGATACGCAGCGTGCCGCGCGCGCCGATCGGCTGCTCGAAGCGGCTCGAAGGATGCGTGGCCGAGCTGTGTCCCGCCGCCTGCGAGCGACCCCCCGAGTGTGGCGGGCCCTGCGCGTCGATCGCAAGGTCGACGCCGACGGGCTGGATCATCCCCATGCGCGGTCCCGAGACCACGCGTCCGAAGCCGTCGAAACGCAGGCGGCCGCTGCGAAGGCGCTCGTGCACCTCCCACGAGA
Organism: Deltaproteobacteria bacterium; assembly: GCA_020849175.1. Lineage (GTDB taxonomy): Bacteria > Myxococcota_A > UBA9160 > UBA9160 > UBA9160 > MYXO. The sequence goes on along the minus strand of JADLGR010000213.1, from coordinate 1,337 downwards.
AGCGGAGGCCGAAGCGATCGTACGCGAGCCGTTCGAGGTCGAGATCGGCGAGCGCAAGCCGCGGCTCTTCGACGGCCACCCACTCGCCTTCGCGGTGCAGGAAGCACCACGCCCAGGCGCGGCTCTGGTTCGGATGCACGCCGATCCGCACGTGCCCGGCCTGTGTGCCCGTGGCGTCGTACCAGTCCCAGAACCACGACTCGTTCCACCACTCGGCCGCCGGGTCGAAACCGTGCGGTCCCTCGTCGTCGAGAGCGACACCGAAGTGAGTTAGACCCTTCTCGTCGAGCGCTGCGGTCATCCCGGGCGGCCTCCCGCGCGCATTGTAGGGCCTGCGGGCACGACCGGGGCGGGGCCGGTCGGCGGGGCCGGTCGTCGCCGAGGAGGATGGGACAGGGCGAGACCTCCCGTCGGCGTAGCGTGGGCGGGATCGGGCGACGCGATGCCGCCCACGCCCTCCCGGCCACGCGGCGGCGGCGGTACGATCGAACCGGGGAGAGACGCAGATGCCCGAGCCCAAGAGGTCCCACGGTCCGGCCGACTGGCTGTGGCAGGCGATCCGCGACGAGGCGGCGCGCGAGGCGAACGCCGAGCCCGTGCTGGCGAGCTTCCTTCACGCGACGGTCCTCAACCACGCGACGATCGAGGAGGCGCTGAGCTTCCACCTCGCCGGAAAGATCGCGTGCGAGAACCTGCCGGGGATGCTGATCCGCGACGTCATCGACGAGGCGCTCACGAAGAGCCCCGAGATCGGCCGTGCGGTGCGCGCGGACATCCAGGCCGTGAGCGAGCGCGACCCCGCGTGCCCGGGCTACCTCGCGACGCTCCTCTACTACAAGGGCTTCCATGCGCTCGAGTCGTACCGGATCGGGCACTGGCTCTGGCAGCAGGGGCGGCGCTCACTCGCGCGGCACCTGCAGAACCGCATCTCCGAACTCTTCGCGATGGACGTCCATCCCGCCGCGCGGCTCGGGTCGGGCCTGTTCATCGATCACGGCACCGGCGTCGTGATCGGAGAGACCGCCTTGGTCGAAGACAACGTCTCGATGCTTCACGGTGTCACTCTCGGCGGAACCGGCAAGGAGGGGGGCGATCGTCACCCGAAGGTGCGCAGCGAGGTGATGATCGGCGCCGGCGCCAAGATCCTCGGCAACGTCGAGATCGGCGCCCGTGCGCGCATCGCCGCCGGCAGCGTGGTGCTCAAGGACGTGCACCCCGGCTGCACGGTTGCAGGCGTTCCCGCCGTCGTCGTCGGCCACTGCCCCGGCGCCCTTCCGGCGCGCGACATGAAGCAGAGCATCGAGAGCGACGCCGACGCGCCGTGAGAAGGCGGGTGG
>JADLGR010000212.1 GCA_020849175.1 Deltaproteobacteria bacterium | reverse complement strand
TTACCTCTTCACCACGATGTGGACCGATGGCGAGGCGGTACGGCGATGGGTGGAGAACGAGTTCCACCGCACGGTCTTGATGCCGGGGTTTCGGCGCTGGTGCACCGAAGGCTCGTTCGGCGAGTTCTCGCTCGAGGCCGACCACGATCGCGCGCGCAAGTGCCCCTCGTGTGGCCGCTGGACGCGCAGCCGACCCGGATGGTCCGAACAGGGGCCGACGACGTGCAGGCAGTGCGGCGGGGATCTGACGTTCGATCCCGGATCGCCCCCAGACGCGGCGCGCTGACCAGGAGCGCGTTCGCGCCAGCGGGTCGACCAGCCCGGCGTGTGCCACGCCTTCGCGCGCGTAGATCGGGAGCTTGCGCACGCGGTCGATCCGGGCGGTTCCCGGCGAGACGACCTCCAGCACCCACTGCGGCGCCTGCCGGAAGCCGGCGACGTTCGGGAGCACCGGCATCGTCTCGCGGCGCCAGCCGGCGAAGTCCGGCACCAGCACGTCTTCGCCGAGATGCAGCTCGGGCTCGAGGAGAATCCATCAGCCACCGGGGCCCTTTGGATCACCCGGCGGGCAGTGAAAGGCATGACCGATCTCCGCGCCGAGAACTGAGCTTGCAAGCGCGTGCGGCGACGCGGGACACGGGCTCGTCACGAGTTCGCCGTCGAGGATCTCGGCCACCAGAGGGTCGGGCACTTTGCACAGGTCTTCGTAGGTGGCGCGGCGGCGCGGCGCGTTGGCCATGCGGGTTGCCTCGAGCGGACGCTCGGTCTGCACGTCGGACTCCCCGGGACCAACCGGGGTGAGCGACGGAAGACTACCGCCGCGTGCCACGGGCTGCCGCTGAGCCGGTGGGCCGCGACTTGCGGCCGGTGGTACCGTCACGCGGATGGATCGCTCGCGCGCCTCCACGCGGAAGACGACGCTCGCCACGCTCGACGATGCGTTCGATCGCGCATTCTGGGCCGGCCTCTCGCCGAGCGAGAAGCTCGCGGAGGCGTGGCGCCTCTCGGAGGAGCTATGGCGGTTCACGGGGCGGGATCCGGGTGAACGAGGACTTTCGCGATCTGCTGCGCGCCTTGTGCGACGCTGAGGCCCGCTTCCTCATCGTCGGCGCCTACGCCGTCTCTGCGCACGCCGAGCCGCGCGCGACGGGTGATCTCGACCTCTGGGTCGAGCCCACGTCGCAGAACGCAGGGCGCGTATACGCCGCCCTACGCAGATTCGGCGCACCGCTCGAAGCGCTGTCGGAGGCGGATCTCGAGCGGCCCGGGATCGTCTTCCAGATGGGGCTGCCGCCTCGCCGCATCGACATCCTCACCGCGATCACCGGCGTCGACTTCGAAACCGCATGGCAGGATCGCGTGCCGGTGGAGTACGCGGGTGTCGCGTGCCACGTGATCGGCTTCGAAGCGCTGGTGGAGAACAAGCGTCGTCTTGGCCGTGCGAAGGATCTCGCGGATCTCGAACTCCTCGAGATCCACCGCCGCCGCTGAAAGGGCCGGCGCCGGCTGCGTCTCGCCGCGGCAGTGCGCCCTGCTCTCCTGCGCCGGGGCGCCGCGGCCGACGCAGCGGCCGGCCTCGGTCAGGCGCCCTCCCCGGCCGGCAGCGCCTCCGCCGCCGGCATCCACCAGCGCGCGAGCGCCAGCTCGATGGCGTCGAAGGGTTCGGCGCGCGCGACCTCGTCACCGTCGTGTGTCGCGGCGAGCAGCCAGCGCGCACCTTCGAGGCGGTAGACCTCGAGCGTTCGCGCCAGCGGGTCGACCAACCAGGCGTGCGCTACCCCCTCGCGCGCGTAGATCGGGAGCTTGCGCACGCGATCGATACGGGCCGTTGCCGGCGCGACCACCTCCAGCACCCACTGCGGCGGCTGCCGGAAGCCGGCGACGTTCGGGAGGATCGGCATCGTCTCGCGACGCCAGCCGGCGAAGTCCGGCACCAGCACGTCGTCGCCGAGATGCAGCTCGGGCTCTAGGAGAATCCACCAGCCGCCCGGGCCGTTCGGATCGCCCGGCGGGCGGTCGAAGGAGCCGAAGAGTTCGCTTCCGATGACCGAGCTGGCACGCGCGTGCGGCGACGCGGGCTGCCTCGAGCGGACGCTCGGTCTGCACGTCGAACTCCCGGGGACCGACCGGGGTGAGCCCAAAAAACGCTACCCCCACGCGCCGCGCGCCGCCAGCTCGCCCCGAGCGCGAAGCGCATCGCCACCCTGCCGCCCATCGAGTGGCCGAGCCGATCGCAGCGCGCAGGGCTCACGCCCTGCGCACGAGATCCCCCCGTCGCAGCGCGCGGTTGGCCGCCGACACGACGGCCTCGAGAGACGCCGTGAGAAGGCTCGGGCTGCGGCCGACACCGAAGACGCCATCACCGCTCGCGGTCGCGAGCTCGACGTAGGCGACGGCCGCAGCGTCGACTCCTTCGCCGAGTGCGTGCTCTGCGTAGTCGACGACGCGCAGTGCGAAGCCACAGCCCGACGCGAGCGCGTCGACGAAGGCGGCGAGCGGGCCGGCTCCGGTGCCCCGCACGTGTCGCTTCTCGCCGTGATCGAGCACCACGGCACGAAGCTCGCTGCCGACCTCGTGGTGCACGAGGAGCGCCAGCGGACCCTCGGACAGATACTCGCGCTCGAACGCCGCGAGAATCGTGGCGGGCGCGACCTCTTCGCCGCTCGCGTCGGCCCGCATCTGGATCACGCCGGCGAGATCGATCTGGAGCCTTCGCGGGATGCGAAGGCCGAACTCCTCCTCGAGAACGTGCGCGATGCCGCCCTTTCCCGACTGGCTGTTGATTCGAATCACCGGCTCGTAGGCGCGGCCGACGTCGGCCGGATCGATCGGCAGGTACGGCACCTGCCAGAGCGGATCCTTCGTGCGGCGGCGCGCAGCGAGCCCCTTGCGGATCGCGTCCTGGTGCGAGCCCGAGAAAGCGGTGAACACGAGCTCGCCCGCGTACGGATGGCGGGGATGCACGGGCAGGCGGTTGCAGTGCTCGACGATGCGCCGAACACCGCCGACGTCCGAGAAGTCGAGACCCGGATCGACGCCCTGCGTGTACAGATTGAGCGCCAGCGTGAGGACGTCGACGTTGCCCGTTCGCTCACCGTTGCCGAAGAGCGTCCCCTCGACGCGGTCGGCGCCGGCGAGCAGCGCCAGCTCGGCCGCCGCGACCGCCGTCCCCCGGTCGTTGTGCGGGTGGACGCTCAGGACGACGCGGTCGCGATCGCGGATCGTACGCGAGAACCACTCGATCTGGTCGGCGTAGACGTTGGGGGTCGCCATCTCGACGGTCGACGGCAGATTGAGGATCACCGGGCGGTCCCTCTGCGGCTCCCATACGGACATCACGGACTCGCAGATCTCGACGGCGTAGTCGAGCTCGGTCCCGGTGAAGCTCTCGGGCGAGTATTCGAACCGCAGGTCGGCTCGGCTGCGCTCGGCGAGTCGCCGGATCGTTCGCGCTCCGTGCACGGCGAGCGCGGTGATTCCGGAGCGGTCCATTCCGAAGACCACGCGGCGCTGCAGCTCCGAGGTCGAGTTGTAGAGATGAACGATGGCGCGCGGCGCGTCGCGAAGCGCCTCGAAGGTGCGCTCGATCAGTGGATCGCGTGCCGGCGTCAGCACCTGGATCGTGACGTCGTCGGGAACGAGATCATTCTCGATCAGCTCGCGAACGAAGTCGAAGTCGGTCTGCGACGCGCTCGGGAAGCCGACCTCGATCTGCTTGAACCCCGTTCGGACGAGCAGATCCCAGAGCCGCCGTTTGCGGTCCGCGCCCATCGGCTCGACGAGGGCCTGGTTGCCGTCGCGCAGGTCGACGCTGCACCAGATCGGCGCGCGCTCGATCTGGCGTTCGGGCCAGCGGCGGCCGGCGAGCGCCACGGGCGGATGGGGTCTGTACTTCGCTGCGGCTGCGGTCTTCATCGGCGATCTCCGTCGTCGGCCCTCCCGTCGGGCCCGAAACCGGAGAGGTCGCGTTCGAGAACGAGGTCCGGAAACGCGAAACCCTCTCCGGCCGGGTCGGCGGGAGAGGGTTTCGCGATCAGCGCCTTTCGGCTTCGAGCGCGCTACGCCCCCCCCGCCCTGCGAAGGAGCAGGGTCGAAGCGAGGGACCAGAGCGTGCGCGAGCGAGGCGTCATCGACTCGTTTCTAGGCGACGCGGTGCAGGCCGTCAAGTCGCGCCGTCCTGGCACGCGTCACGTCGCGAACTCGGCGAGTACCGGCACGTGATCCGACGGCTGCGCTCCTTTGCGGGCCTCGCGGTCGATCGACGCCGCCGTGCACCGCTTCGCCAGCGGCGCCGTCGCGAGGATGTGGTCGATGCGCAGCCCGTCGTTTCTCGGAAACGCGAGCTGCCGGTAGTCCCACCACGAGTAGAAGCCGCCGTCCACATGGTGCAGGCGAAAGGTGTCCACGAGACCCCAGTCCATCACGCGGCGAAGCGCGGTGCGCACGTCCGCGTGGCACAGAACCGTGTCGGCCCACGCCTCGGGATGTGCGACGTCTCGATCCTCGGGAGCGACGTTGAGATCACCGCACAGGACGAGCGGCTCCTGCGCGCTTGCGGTGGCCGCGAGGTGAGCGCGCAGGCGCTCGAGCCACGCCAGCTTGAACGCGAACTTCTCCGACCCGACCTCTCCGCCATTGGGGACGTAGGCCGACAGAACGCGAACGCCGCCGATTCGCGCGGAGACGAGTCGGGCCTGCGCGTCGTCGCCTCCGTCGCGAAGTCCCGCAGCGACGTCGAGCGCCGGCTCGCGCGAGAGGATCGCAACACCGTGGTAGGTGCGCTGGCCGTTGACCGCCGCGTGGTAGCCGGCCGCGGCGAGCGTCTCGGCGGGGAATTTCGCGGTCTCGACCTTGATCTCTTGCAGGCAGAGCACGTCGGGCCGCGTCGCTTCGAGCCAGGCGAGGAGGCGCGGAAGTCGGGCGCGAACCGAGTTGACGTTCCACGTGGCAACCCGCACGGCCGGCGCTCTGCGCTAGGCCGAGAGGGAGAGCATCTTCTCGATGGGCCGAAGCGCACGAACGCGGATGTCCTCCGGAACGGTCACCTCGGGCGTCAGATCGCGCAGCGCGAGGTAGAGCTTCTCGAGCGTGTTGAGTCGCATGAACGGACACCGGTTGCAGGCGCAGCTCTCGTCGGGGCCCGGCGCCTGCAGCAGCGTCTTCTCCGGAACGCGCCGCGCGATCTGGTGGAAGACGCCGTCTTCGGTCGCGATGATGAGCGTCTTCGCGGGCGACTTGACGGCGCGGTCGATGATTCCCGAGGTCGAGCCGATGTAGTCGGCCTGCCCGAGAACGGCATCGTCGCACTCGGGATGCGCGAGCACCTCGGCGTCGGGGTGCTGGACGCGCAGCTCGGCCAGGCGCTTCGCGCTGAACTGCTCGTGCACGACGCAGATTCCCTGCCAGACGATGAGGTCGGGGCGATCGGCCTCCTTCGCGACCCAGCGCGCAAGGTGGCGGTCGGGCGCGAAGATCACGGGCTGGCCGTCGAAGTGCCGGACCATCTTGACCGCGTTCGACGACGTGCACACGAGGTCGCTCATCGCCTTCACGGCGGCAGTCGTGTTGATGTACGTGACGACCTTCGCGCCGGGGTGCTCGGCGACGAACTTCTCGAAGAGGTCAGCGGGGCATCCGTCGGCGAGAGAGCAGCCGGCATCGAGGTCGGGAACGACCACTGTGCGACCGGGATTGAGGATCTTCGCCGTCTCGGCCATGAAGTGGACGCCGCAAAACGCGATCACCTCGCAGTCGGCCTGCTGTGCGGCGCGCGCGAGCTGGAGCGAGTCGCCGACCACGTCGGCGAGGTCCTGGATCTCGGACTCCTGGTAGTAGTGCGCGAGGAGAATGGCGCCCCGCTCGCGCTTTAGACGCAGGATCGCGTCTTCGAGATCGTCCGGAAGCTCGTCGCTACGGGAGGGGGATGCGCTCATGGATGCAATCTAGCGAAGCTGCGCCTTGGTCACGCGGGCCGCTTCACGGGCTCGATCACGAGCGTGTCGACGCCGAGCGGCCGGCCGCGGACGCTGCACACCCGCGTGCCGAGCTTCATCCCGGCCCGCACCTTCGAGACGTCGAAGCCCTCGGCGGCGAGGCGCGAGCGCGCGGCATCGGCATCGGGAACCTGGAACGAGAGGCCCATGAAGCGGTCCGGCTCCTCTTCGTTCGCACCGAGCGGCAGTGCGATCTCGACGGTCACTCCGCCCACGCGGAAGAACAGGAGCCGCAGGCGGCGCTCCTCGAACACCCGGTCGAGGGCGAGGCGCAGGCCGAGCACCTCCCCGTACAGGCGGCGGCTGGCTTCGGGGTCGCTGCTCACGATGACGACGTGGTCGAGCCCCGAGACGCTCGCGGTCGCAGGCCCGAGAAGCGGCGCGGGCGCAAGCCCATCGTCCCCCCCCTCGTGCTCGATGCCGAAGAGCAGGAGCCCCCGCGTCGCAGCC
>JADLGR010000211.1 GCA_020849175.1 Deltaproteobacteria bacterium | reverse complement strand
GGTGCGTGCGCACCTGTTTGCCGGCTCGCGGGCGGAGACTTCGCTCGCCCGCCTCGCCTCCACGCTCGCCGCTTCGCACCCGTTTGCCGCTCGGCCGTCCCCGCCGATCCGCAGCGATGGCTCCCTCGGCTCCACGAGGGCGAGCGCGCCGGCAGCCTCCGCATCGAGCGGAAAGCCCGAGATCACCTCGGCCGCCACCGATTCGAGGCACTGCCACGCCGGGATCGGCGCTCCCGCGACGCGCCGGGCGAGCGTGCGCGTGTGGTACCACTTCGCCTGCACGCGGCGCGTGCAGCGCACGATCACGTTCTCGCTCGCGACGACCTCGCTCCCGTCTTCATCCGTCTCGAGCGCGAGCACGCGGCGCGAGCCCCGCCCGGCCGCTCCGGCGACACCGGTGCGCTCGAGGCACGCACGATCGGCCTTGCGCACCTCGTGGGCGAGCGCCGCGGCCGTCGTCCGCTCGGCGAAGGCCACCCACACGGCCTCGTCGCCGGCGGACGCGGCGCGCGCGAGCAGCCGCACCTTCGGCCAGGTGAGGCGTCCCTCGACCATCGCAGCCTCGGCCGCGGGCAGAGTGCCGAGGGCGTCGTGCACGTGCGCGAGATCGTGGATCGATCGCGCCGCGAGGCCGAGGCGCTCGCGTGCGTAGTCGCCGAGCCTCGCATAGCCGATTCGCTCCCAGCCGCGGATCGCGACCATGCGCGCCGCGAGCGCCGCCAGCAGTCGCCGCGCCGGGCCCCGCGCGCGGGCGAGCGTGCGAAGCTGCGACTGAACCCAGGCCGGCGAACGCGCTTCGTGCCCCGGGAGCACGAACGGCGCACCCACAGCCCGCGCCGCGCGCGGAACGGGCCGTCCGATCTCGACGCTATCGGAGGTCATCTTCGAGCCCTCGGGACCGAGGATCGATGGGTGCGACCAACAACAAGGCTCGCACGACCGCGTGTCAGGGACGGTCACACGGCGCGGCAGCCGCGCGAACCGTGCCGCCTGCGGGAGGGCTCGCGCTCCGCACCCCCCGCTCGATTCTTCCCCTTGGCCGCGGGGCCTCTCGCCTGGAGCGTTACCCTGGAGACGGTCCTGTTCAGGCTCTCGCGTCGGCCGCAAGCCGAGCGCGCTGCGCCGCGCTCTCGGCTTGTGGGGTCGGGGGTATCGGCCGCCGCGTTGCCGGCATCTTGCCGCTGCCTGTCGACTCCAGAATCCGCCGAAGCAAACGAAAAGGGCCCCACCAAGAGGGGCCCTCGAGGTCGCTGCACCGAGGCGCAGCGTGTTTTCCTCGCGCGGACGAATCCACTTATTGTGATAAGCGGAAAGCGTCGCTCAGATACACTGTGGGGGATCATTGACCCGGGCGGTCGACTTGTCAAGCGGCGGTCCGGCCCCTTGGAGAGGTCCCCCGATGATCCTCGGCCTCGACATCGGCGCAAACTCGATTGGCTGGTGCCTCGTCGAGACGATCGACGCGAAACCCACGAAGATCGTAACCGCCGGCGTGCGGTGCTTCGATGCCGGCGTCGAGGGCGACATCGGCAAAGGGCGCGAAGAGTCGCGCAACGCGAAGCGCCGCCAGGCGAGGCAGACGCGGCGCCAGACCTGGCGCCGGCAGCGCAGGCAGGCGCACCTGTTTCGCGCGCTGCAGAAGGCCGGCCTCCTTCCGCACACCGACTCCGTAACGCCCCAGTCGATCCACGACTGCCTTCTCGGAATCGACCGAACACTCCGCGCCGTGCTGACGGCCGACGACCACATCGGGCAGCAGGTCTTCCTCTACCGCCTTCGCGCTCGCGCCGCGTCGGAGCGGATCGAGCCGCACGAGCTCGGCCGTGCGATCTATCACCTCGCACAGCGCCGCGGGTTTCTCTCGAATCGCAAAGCGGCAGCGAAGGAGGGTGAGGAGGCCGGCCAGGTTCGAACGGGAATCGCGACACTCGAGCAGGCGATTTGTGACGCGAAGGCTCCCACCCTCGGCGCCTACTTTGCCTTGCTCGACCCCGACGACGAGAGAATTCGCTCGCGATGGACCTCGCGGAAGATGTACGAGGACGAGTTCGACGCGATCTGGCGGCAGCAGGCGCGCCATCATCCCCTGCTGACGTCGGACCTCGAGCGCGAGGTGCGCGGCGCGATCTTTCGACAGCGACCTCTCAAGAGCCAGAGCGACAAGATCGGGCGCTGCGAGCTCGAGCCGACCTGCAAGCGGGCGCCAATCGCGCTGCTCTCATCGCAGCGCTTCCGACTCCTACAGACCGTCAATCACCTTCGCGTCCTCGCCCCCGGCGCGCCATCACGCGCGCTCTCGCCGGACGAGCGTGGGCGCCTCATCGACCTTCTCGAGGTCGAGGGAGATCTCACGCTCGCGAAGGCGAAGAGAAAGCTCAGCCTGTCGGGCAAGGCGAGGTTCAGCCTGGAGGAAGGAGGCGAAACGAAGCTCGTAGGGAACCGCACGAATGCCAAGCTCCGAGGGATCTTCGGTGAGCCGTGGAACTCCCTCCCCGCTTCCGAGAAGGATCGCGTCGTCAACGACGTCATCACCTTCGACAAGCCAGAGGCTCTCCGGAAGCGCGGTGTAAGACGCTGGGGCCTCGATGCGGACGCCGCTCAGCGCCTCGCCGATCTCACGCTCGAAGAGGGGTACCTCGGGCACTCCACCCGCGCGGTGATGAAGCTCCTGCCGGCGCTCGAGGAAGGGCTCGCCTATCAGACTGTCCGACAACGAGAGTACCCAGGAGCGTTCGCCAGCGGCGAGCCCGCCGACCGGCTCCCTCCCGTTCTCTCCGAGAAGGGCCTGCCCGAGCTGCGAAATCCGGCCGTCGCCCGCGCCATCAGCGAGCTGCGGAAGATCGTGAACGCGCTGATCAAGGAATTTGGGAAGCCGGACCTCGTTCGGATCGAGCTCGCACGAGACCTCAAGAAGGCGCGCAAACACCGGCAGGACGCCAGCAAGCGGATGCGCGTGCGCGAGCTGGAGCGAAGCCGAGCAGTCGACCGCCTGCTCAGGGAAGCACGGATTCCGCAGCCGAAGCGTTCTGACATCGAGAAGGTCTTGCTGGCAGAAGAATGCGGGTGGCGGTGCCCTTACACGGGCATCTCGTTTTCCATGCGAGATCTCGTCGGAGATTCTCCGCGCGTCGACGTCGATCACATCCTTCCCTTCAGCAGGTCCCTGGACGACAGCTTCTTCAACAAGACCCTCTGCCTCCACGAGGAGAACCGCAACGTCAAGAAGAACAGGGCTCCGTTCGAGGCCTACGGAGCAACGCCGCGCTGGCCCGAGATCCTCCAGAGAGTAGAGGCCTTCAAGGGTCCGGCGGCCGAGGAGAAGCTGCGACGATTCAAGGTCGAGGACCTCGGGCCAGAACTCACGGAAGACTTCGTCGCACGCCAGCTCAATGACACCCGGTATGCATCGACTCTGGCGGCGTCCTACCTCGGGCGCCTCTACGGAGGGCTGGCCGATGCCAATGGCCGACTCCGCGTCCAGGTCAGCAAAGGCGGCGCTACGGCGTTCCTGCGTAATGCGTGGGGCCTGCACTCCGTGCTCGGTGACGGAGGTACGAAGAACCGCGACGACCACCGCCATCACGCGGTCGACGCGATCGTGATCGCGCTCACCGGGCCGGCGGAAGTCCATGCGCTCGCGCGAGCCTCCTCGCAGGCCTGGGAACGAGGGAGCCGCCGGACGATTGCTGCGATCGAACCCCCGTGGGAGGGCTTCCTGTCGAACGTTCACGACGCCATCGACCGAATCACCGTCTCCCACCGGCCCCGACATCGGCTAAGCGGCGCGCTGCACGAGGAGACGCTTTACTCGAGAGAGTTTCGGCGTGCCGGAAAGGCAGGAAGACCAGAAGCTGTCCGGCACCAGCGCAAGCCAATCGACGCGCTGTCGCGCGCCGACGTCGATAAGATCGTCGATCCTCGAATCCGCGAGGTCGTGCAGCGAGCGCTCGCAGAGTGCGGAACGGACGATCCTGCGAAGGCCTTCAAGGAGCGCTCGGCCCACCCGACCTTCACGGCCGCGTCGGGGCGCGCGATCCCCGTCCACCGAGTACGCGTGGAGGTCAGCAAGGCGGTTGTGTCGATAGGTAGGGGTGAACGCGCACGGTATGTGGCACCGGGATCGAACCATCACATGGCAATCGTCGCGGTCGCCGGCGCTGACGGCACCGACCAGCGCTGGGAGGGGCACGTCGTCACGAGGCTCGAAGCGATGGAGAGGCATCGCACCGGGAGGCCCGTCGTACAGCGAGAGTGGGGAGAGGGCCGCACGTTCGTCTGCTCGATCGCCTCGGGCGACACGGTTCAGATCACGCTCCCGGGAGAGAAGCCGGACTATTTCGTTGTCGGCGCGGTATCCGGAGGCAGGCTTGAACTGACGCGAAGCCGAGACGCGCGCCCGGTGTCGGAGATCAAGAAATCCGGAGTAAAGGGCGGTCGACTCCTCAAGGCGGTCGACTCGCTCCGCGCTCTCGGCCTACTGAAGGTGGGGGTGAGCCCGATCGGAGTCCTCAACCGGGCGAATGACTGAGCATGTCGTCGAGATTTCCGAGTCTGCAGCAAGGCTGAGAGTCGAGCTGGATCGCCTCCTCATCGAGCGCGCCGAGC
>JADLGR010000210.1 GCA_020849175.1 Deltaproteobacteria bacterium | reverse complement strand
GACCGAAGATCCTGCGCGTCCGAAAGAAGGGCGCCGGGGTGCTCACGGCCGTCGATCTCGTTTCGGACGACCAGACGGTCGAGATCCTCAATCCCGAGCACAAGATCGCGACCCTCTCGCCCGAAGCCGACGTCGAGATGGAGCTCACGGTCGACATGGGCAAGGGCTACGTCCTCGCCGAACGCAACAAGTCGGAGGAGATGCCGATCGGAGTGGTTCCGATCGACTCGATCTTCTCGCCGATCCGCCGTGTGAACTACACGGTGACTCCGGCACGCGTGGGTCGTGACACCGATTTCGATCGGCTCAATCTCGAGGTCTGGACCGACGGTGCCGTCACACCACGCGATGCGGTGGCGTACGCGGCGAAGATCTTGAAGGAGCAGCTCTCGATCTTCATCAACTTCGAGGAGCGAGCCGAGGCGTTCGCGCCGACGGCCGAAGAGGCGACGCCGCTCAACCCGAATCTGTACAAGTCGGTCGACGAGCTCGAGCTGTCGGTGCGGTCGGGTAATTGTCTTCAGAACGCGAACATTCGCTACATCGGAGAGCTGGTTCAGAAGACCGAGTCCGAGATGCTGAAGACGAAGAACTTCGGACGCAAATCGCTGAACGAGATCAAAGAAGTGCTGCAGTCGATGGGGCTTTCGCTCGGCATGAAGCTCGAGAACTTCCCGTCGAGAAAAGACCTCGAGAAGTTCAAGGAGCGCGAGGCTTAGCCCATGCGACATCGGAACTACGGCGGGAAGCTGGGGCGGACGAGCGCCCACCGGAAGGCGCTGCTGCGCAACCTGGTGACCGCGCTGCTCGACCACGAGCGGATCGAGACGACCGACGGCAAGGCGCGGGAGCTGCGTCGCGTCGCGGACCGGATGATCACCCTGGGTAAGCGCGGAGATCTGCACGCGCGCAGGCAAGCGCTCGCCGTGATCCGTAGTCGAGAGGTGACGGGAAAGGTCTTCGGTGATCTCGCGGAGCGGTTCCGGAGTCGCCCCGGCGGTTACACGCGGGTGCTCAAGGCGCGCACGCGCGTGGGCGACGCCGCGCCGCTGTCGATCGTCGAGCTCGTCGGGTCCGAGGCGCAGGCGGCAAAGGCGACGAAGGGCGCGAAGGCCGCCGGGGCAGCGTCCGGTGCCAAGAAGGCCGCGAAGGGCGGAAAGCCGGCAGCCGGGGCCGCGAAGTCGTCCGCGGGGAAGGCGGAGGGCAAGACGAGCGGTCGCGCGCCGCGCAAGAAGGCCGGCGCCGAGTAGCGCGCAGCCGTGCGCCCTTCGGTCGGCGTCGTTCTCGTTGCCGTCTTCGTCGCGGTCGGCGCGGCGTTCGTGCTCCTCTCGGGGGACACGACACCGCCGCCGCTCGGTGTGGGCCAGCAGGCCGCACCGTTCGAGCTTGCAACGCTCGAGGGCGGCGCGCCGGTCCGGCTCTCGGACCTCCGCGGCAGGGTCGTCCTGCTGAACTTCTGGGCGACGTGGTGCAAGCCCTGCGAGGACGAGATGCCGTCGATGGAAGGCCTCCACCGCCGACTCGCCGGCGAGCCCTTTACGCTGCTCGCGGTGTCGGTCGACGACGACGCGGAGCAGGTGAAGGCATTCCGCGATCGGCTCGGCCTCACGATGCCCATCCTGCTCGATCCGCAGAAGAAGACGGCTGGCGCGTATCAGGCCTTCCGGTTCCCCGAGACCGTCCTGATCGACGCGAAGGGCGAGATCGCGGGCCGCTTCATCGGCCCACGAGACTGGGATTCGCCCACGTACCGCGAGACGATCGAGGCCCTCGTGCGCGGTACCCGGGGCGGGTGACCGCGCAAGGATCTGGTAAGCTGCCGGGCGTCGCGTTCTGGGGGGAACGTGAAGCGTCTGTGGCTCGTTCCGCTGATCGTTCTGCTCGCGCTCGGCTACGCGCTGTTCGACACGCGTTCGGGCGCCGCTGAGGCGCGCCGGCTCCGCGACGAGCTCGCTGCAGCCCGGAGCCGCATCGGAGCGCTGCGGGAGAGGAGCGATGCGCTTCGCGCCGAGGCGGAGGCGCTGCGGGCCGATCCGTTCGCCCGCGAGCGCGTCTGGCGTGAGGAGCTCGACCTCGCGCGGCCGGGCGAGGTCGTGGTGCGGATGCCGCGTGAGGGAGAGCGAAGTCCGCGGATTCCTTGACGCTCCGTGACGTGCGGGCGAGACTCGGGCCCCATGAAAGAGCGCCTTGCCGCGTTGCTGCAGCGAATCGTCCTGCGCGAGCTCGAAGCGGCCGGCGACACCGGGTCCCTACCGCCGCTCGGCCTCGACGTTCCGCGGCAGCCCGACCACGGCGACTTCTCGACCAACGCGGCGCTCACTCTGGCGAAGCGGCTCGGGAGGCCGCCGCGCGAGCTCGCGACCACGCTCGCAGAGGGGCTCGCGTCCGAGCGTACGCTGGTCGCACGCGCCGAGGTGGCCGGCCCGGGATTCGTGAACGTCTGGCTGGCGGGAGAGCGCTGGCACGACCTGCTCCACGAGATCCTGCGGGCAGGCACCACGTACGGGCGCTGCGAGGCCGGCCGCCGCGAGCGGGTGCAGGTCGAGTTCGTCTCCGCGAACCCCACCGGTCCGCTCACGCTCGGGCACGGTCGCCAGGCGGTCCTCGGTGACACGCTGGCCCGACTGATCGAGCTTCGCGGTCACGACGTCACGCGCGAGTACTACTTCAACGACGGCGGGCGACAGATGCGCGTGCTCGGCGAGTCGGTGAAGGCGCGGTACCTCGAGCTGCTCGGGAAGGCCGCTCCCCCGCCCGCAGATGCCCTTGCCGACGCGTCTCTCGCGTGGCCGTCCGAGATCGGCGGCCTTCCCGTCGCGTTTCCGCGCGATGGGTACCAGGGTGGCTACATCCAGGAGTTGGCTGCGTCGCTCCTCGATCAGCACGGTGCGACGCTCGCGGGCGAGCCGGGGGAGGGACTGTTCCGCCGCGCGGCGCAGGAGCGAATCTTCGCGGAGATCCAGGCGACGCTTCGCGCGCTGGGAATCGCGTTCGACGTCTACACCAACGAGACCTCGCTCTATGAGACGGGGAAGCTCGACGAGACCCGAGAGGCGCTGCGCGCGAAGGGTCTCGTGTACGAGGCGGATGGCGCCACGTGGCTTCGCGCCACGGCTCTTGGTCTCGACCGAGACCGCGTGATCGTCAAGCGCACGGGCGAGCCGACCTATCTGCTGCCCGACATCGCGTACCACCGCGACAAGTTCGCGCGCGGATTCGAACGCGTGATCGACGTCCAGGGCGCCGACCACATCGAGCAGTTCCCGTTCGTTCGCGCGGCGGCCGGCGCGCTCGGCTGCGATGCGGATCGCATCGAGCTGGTGATGCACCAGTTCGTGACGCTGACGCGCGGCGGCGCGCAGGTGAAGCAGAGTACGCGTCGCGCCACCTACGTGACCGTCGACGAGCTCGTCGCCGAGGTCGGATGCGACGTCTTTCGCTTCTTCATGATCCAGCGCAAGGCCGACGGACATCTCGACTTCGACGTCGATCTCGCGCGCGACCACGACTGGAAGAAGAACCCCGCGTACTACGTGCAGTACGCCCACGCACGGACGTTCGGAATCGAGCGCAAGGCGGCCGAGCAGGGCGTCGCGCTTCCGGGCGCCGGCGCCGTCGATGCGGCGCGGCTGGCGCTCCCCGAGGAGCTCGACGTGCTGAAGAAGCTACGTGAATGGCCGGACGTCGTCGCGCGCGCGGCCGACTCTCGCGAGCCGCACCACGTCGCGTACTACCTGCGCGAGCTCGCCGCGCTCTGGCATCCGTATCTGCAGGACGGAGTCCGACACCGTGTGCTGTCGGACGATGCAGCGCTCACGGCGGCCCGCCTCGCACTCGTGCTCGCGGTGCGAGCCGTGATCGCGGCGGGACTCGCGCTGCTGGGCATCTCGGCACCGGAGCAGATGTGAGGGACGACGACGACGACGAGGGCCGCAGCGGGCCGGGCTGGATTGCCGGGCTGTTCGGAGCGGCGCTCCTGCTCGCGGCAGGCTTCGCCGTCGGGGTCGTCGTGGGCGCGGTTCGTGAGGAGCCGGCGATGCTCCTTCGCTACGTGGCCGGCAAGGGCGCCGTGCTTCCGGCGCCGCCGCCGTCGTCCGGGCGCGAGGCGCAGCCGGAGCCGGCACCGCCGGCGCAGCCTGCCACGCCGGTTCCGACGCAGGCCGCGAGGCCTGCCGGCGATGCGCCGCCGGCGACGGGCGCGCCTCCGCCTGCGCCACGCGCCACG
>JADLGR010000209.1 GCA_020849175.1 Deltaproteobacteria bacterium | reverse complement strand
CGATCCCTACGTGGTGGAGGGCGTGTTCGGAAGCTGGGAGGTGCTGGCGACGCGGCAGGTGTTCCCGGAGCCGCCGTCCTAGCGCTGGCTCACGAGGATCGGCCGCGTTGCATGGTGCCGGCGAGGTCCAGCAGAGGTCAGCGGATGGTCAAAGCTGCGGGCCGTCGAGAGCGCGTAAGAAGGGGCGAAGCGCGCTCACGGAGACCCATGGACCCGCAGCAAACGCCGCCGACCACCAGGCCCGGCCGCAGGCAGGACAGCGGGCTCGCGAAGGCGGCGTCCTCCGGCGTGGAGCAGGCTGCTCCCGAGACCGAGGTCCGGGACGAGGACGGCGAAGCCGACGACGCGGACACGTCGACGAGCTCGCCGAAAGGGCGCGTTCCATTCGGTGCCGATGACATCGAGCGCCTGACCAGCGCCCTCTGGCGCGTGCTGCGATCCCTCGTCGCGCTCGCGCTCTGGCTACGTTTGTAGTGCGCTCGTAGAAAGACACCGCCCGCAGCGACCTGCGCCGCGCTACGCTCTGGGTCATACCGCGCAAGGATCGCAGACCCGGAGACTCGGCTGCCGGACCCAAGATCGCGAGGCGCCTCCAGCATCGCTCGGCACCCATGGAACGTCCCTGGCTCCACATCCGCTTCGGCCGCTTCGAGCTCGATGAAGCCATCCACGAGCTCCGCGCGGACGGCGTCCCGGTCGCGATCCAGCCCCAGCCGCTCGCACTTCTCGTGCTGCTCGCCCGCAACCGGGATCGCGTCGTGCGGCGGGAGGAGATCGTCGAGGCCCTCTGGCCCGACGTGACCGTGACCGACGATGCCCTCTGGCGCACCCTGCTGAAGGCGCGGGAGGCGCTCGGGGAGGTCGGCACGACGGAGCGGGTGCTCCGCACGGTGCGCGGCGTGGGCTTTCGTTTCGCGAGCGCCGTCGAGGAAGGCCCCGCCTCGCAGCCGGTCACGACCATCTCCGCCGCGCGTTCCGGCCCCTCTCGGGGCGCGTCTGCCTTCATCGGCCGTGCACGCGAGCAGGCGTGGCTCGACGAGGCCCTGCACGCGGCTCTCGCCGGCTCCGGGCGCCTGGTGCTGGTCTCCGGGGCGGCCGGCATCGGGAAGACGCGACTGATCGCCGAGCTGATCGCGACGACACGCCGCGCGGGTGTCGAGGTGCACGAGGCGCGCGCGTGGGAAGGCTCGGGCGTCCCGGCGCTGTGGCCCTGGGAACAGGTGCTCGCCTCGTATGCCGAGCTCTGGAGCCCCGACGCACTCCGCAGCGCGATGGGAGAAGAGGGAGCGAGCGAGCTGGCACGCCTGCTGCCCGGCCTGCGCATGACGCTCGGAGTCGAGGTGTCGAGCGCGGCCGCAGACGGGGACGAGGCGCAGTTTCGCCTCTTCGAGGCGCTTGCGCGGTTTCTCGTACGCGCCGCGCGCGAGCGCCCCCAGCTGGTCGTGCTCGAAGACGTGCACTGGGTGGATGCAGCCTCGCTGCGCGCGCTCGACTTCCTCGCGGGAGAGATCGCGAGCGCCCCCATCCTCGTGGTCGTCACCTGCCGCGAGGAGGAGATCGGACCCGAGCACCCGCTCACGCACGCCCTCGCCCTCGGTGCGCGCGCCGGCGTGCTCGTGCGGGTACCGCTCACCGGACTCGACTCCGGCGAGGTCCGTCACCTCATCGAGAGCGACGCGGGGTTCGAGCCCTCCGCGGACCTTGTGCGGGCCGCACACGATCTCACCGGAGGCAATCCCTTCTTCGTCAAGCAGATCGTGGATCTCGCTCGCACCGAACAGCACGGCTTCATCCCGCGGCTCGAGAGCGCGCTCGCGGAGAGAGTCCGCGGATTGCCGCCGGAGGTGCACCACGTCATCCGCCGCAACCTCGCGGCCCTCTCGAGCGACTGCCGACGCCTGCTCGGCATGGCCGCCGTGTGGGGACGCGAGTTTCCCTTGGCAGGGCTCGTCCGGATGCCGGGCTTCTCGCGCGAGGAGCTGCTCGAGCTGCTCGGCTCGGCGGTCGAGGCGCGGGTCCTCGAGCTCCGCCCGGGACCGGGGCGCGTCTTCTGCTTCGCACACGATCTGCTCCGTCGCGCCGTCTACGCCGAGCTCGACCCGGCGCTGCGCGTGCAGCTCCACCACCAGGTGGCGCTGGCGCTCGAGGCTCTCCACGCCGCCCACCTCGAGCCGGTGGTGCCTTCGCTCGCGTTCCACTACGGGGAAGCAGCGCCGCTCCTCGATGACACGAAGGCCGTCGACTACGCACGCTGGGCCGGCGAGCTCGCCCGCACCGCGCTCTCCCACGACGAGGCGGCGCAGCACTTCGAGCGGGCCCTCGCCGCGCTCGATCTGCGCGCGCTTCCCGATCCGGTGCGCCGCGCCGAGCTGCTGGTCTGCCTGGGCTACGCCTGCCAGAGCGCAGGACGTCACGAGCGCGGGCGCGAGGTGCTGCGCGAGGCGGCGTCGGTCGCGCGCGGGGCCGGCGCCGCGGGGCCCCTCGCAATGGCCGCCGTCGGGCTCGCGGAGATCGGCACGGGCCTCGCCGATGCCGGCGTCGTGAGCTTGCTCGAAGACGCGCTGCACACGTTCGGCGACGGGAGCAGCCCCGTGCGGCTCTGGCTCACGTGCATGCTCGCCGCGAACCTCGCGAACCTTCCCGGGCGGCTCGCAGAGGCAGAACGCCTGGCGGACGCCGCCGCCGCGATCGCCCGAGAGCTCGGCGATGCGCGCTCGTGGAGCGTCGCCCTCTCGAGCCGCGCCGCCGTGCAGCGGATCTCGCCGCGCATCCTGCCCGAAGAACGCCTGCTCGGCCTCAGCGAGGCCGCGGATCTGGGCCGCGCAGCGGGCGACGCATCGGCCGAGCTCGTGGCACGCCTGCAACGCTACGGCGCGCTGGTGGAGCTCGCCGACGGCGGCGAGATGGAGGCAGAGCTTGCCCGCATCGAATCGCTGGTCGCACGGCTTCGATCACCCTACTGGAGGTACGTCTCTCCGTCGCTGCGAGCCATGCGGCATCTGCTCGACGGCCGCTTCGCCGAGGCGGAGGCCTTGATCGACGAGGCGTTCACGAGCGCGGAGGCGCCGCGCATCGCCTTCACCGCGGCGCGGCTCGGCAACATCGCCGCGATCCGCTACGAGCAGGGTCGCATGGCCGAGCTGCTCCCGTTGCTCGCGCCGCTCGCGGAGCAGTTCTCGAACGTCGCGGCACTGCGGACCGCCTGGATCCTCGCGCTCCTCGAGGCCGGGCGCACGGACGAGGCGCGAGGCGCGTTCGAGGCGCTCGCCGACCGTGCCGCTGCCGACGTCGTCGGAACCGAGAGCTGGCTCTCGGCCATCGCGACGCTCGCCGACATCTGCGCGCGGCTCGCGGACCCCCTCCGCGCGCGGGCGCTGTCGCTCCTGCTCGCGCCTCGCACGGAGCAGTGCATCATCATCGCCAACGGACACTACTGCCAGGGCCCCGTCGCCCTCTATCTCGGCATGCTGGCCTGCACCGAGGAAGACTACGACGCCGCCGACGAGGCCCTCGCCCTCTCCCTCGCTCGCAGCGACGCGCTGCGCTCCCCCGTCTGGCGTGCGCACACCCTCGCCGCTCGCGCGCGCATGCTGCTCGCGCGCGCAGAGCGCGGCGACCGCAGGCTGGCAAAGGACGTCGCAAGCGAGGCCCTCGGAATCGCCCAGAAGCTCGGCATGGGCCGGCTCTGCCGCGAGCTCGACACCGCGCTACGGCGCTGATCCCGCGGCACGGCCGGGCCGGCAGCCCGCCCAGCGCGCCTTTTGCCGGTTCCTCTCCGGGTCTCGGTGCGCTTCGTGGCAGGGGGTACGAGAGAGGTCAGGGGGAGGT
>JADLGR010000208.1 GCA_020849175.1 Deltaproteobacteria bacterium | reverse complement strand
GGCAAGATCGACGTGCGGGAGGAGGTCGCATGAGCCCCGAGATCTCCGAGCGCGCCTTCGAGGAGGCGATCGAGTGCGCGCTGCTCCAGCACGGACCGGATGCCTGCGCGGGCGACGCGACCGCGGTTCGCGAGACGCCGCCGCCCTACGGCGAGAGCCCGCCGGGCGGCTACCGCAAGCGCAAGCCCGAGGACTACGACCGCGCGCTGTGTCTCCTGCCGCGCGACGTGGTGGACTTCGTGCTCGCTACGCAACCGAAGGAGTGGAAGAAGCTCGAGCAGCACCATGGCGCGGCGGTGCGCGAGCAGTTCCTGAAGCGCCTGGCCGCCGAGATCGAGCGGCGCGGAGCGCTCGACGTGCTGCGCAATGGCCTCAAGGACTCGGGCTGCAAGTTCCGGCTCGCCTACTTCCGGCCCGCGAGCGGGCTCAACGAGGAGACGCGCCGGCTGCACGCGGCGAATCTCTTCGCCGCGGTGCGCCAGGTGCACTACAGCACGAAGAACGAGAAGAGCCTCGACCTGGTGCTGTTCCTCAACGGCATCCCGATCTTTACCGCCGAGCTCAAGAACCCGCTCAGCGGGCAGGACGTCGAGAACGCGATCCGCCAGTACAAGACCGACCGTGACCCGCGCGAGCCGCTCCTCGCCTACGGCCGCTGCCTCGCGCACTTCGCGGTGGACCCGGACCTGGTCTACGTCACCACCCAGCTCGCAGGCCCCAGGACGCGCTTCCTGCCCTTCAACCAGGGCAAGTTCGGCGGCGCCGGCAACCCGCCCGTGCCGCCCACCCGGAGCGGCTACGCGACCGGCTACCTCTGGGAGGAGACCTGGGCACGCGACAGCGTGCTCGACCTCGTGCGCCAGTTCATCCACGAGGTCGAGGAAGAGGACGACAAGGGGAAGAAGACCGGCAGGCGCTTCCTCATCTTCCCGCGCTACCAGCAGCTCGACTGCGTGCGCAAGCTCGTGGCCGACGCGCGTGCTCTGGGCGCGGGGCAGCGGTATCTCATCCAGCACTCGGCCGGCAGCGGCAAGAGCTTCACGATTGCCTGGCTCGCCCACCGGCTCGCCACGCTCCACGACGCAGCCGACCGGCGCGTCTTCGACTCGATCGTGGTCATCACCGACCGGCGCGTGCTCGACCGCCAGCTCCAGACCACGATGCGCCAGTTCGAGCAGACGCTCGGCGTGGTGGAGAACATCGACACCACCTCGCGCCAGTTGAAGGACGCGCTCGAGTCGGGCAAGACGATCATCGTGACGACGCTCCAGAAGTTCCCCGTGATCGCGAAGGAGATCGGCGAGCTGCCGGGCAAGCGCTTCGCCCTGATCGTGGACGAGGCGCACTCGTCGCAGTCGGGCGAGAGCACCAAGAGCCTCAAGGCCGTGCTGGCGTCGCGCTCGCTCGAAGAAGCCGAGGCCGAGGAGGCCGAGGCCCCGACGCCCGAGGAGGAGCTGGAGAGCACGATCCTGGCGGAGATGGAGAAGCGCGGGCGGCTGCCCAATCTCTCGACCTTCGCCTTCACGGCCACGCCCAAGCCGAAGACGCGCGAACTCTTCGGCACCAAGCGCGCCGACGGGAAGTTCGCGCCCTTTCACCTCTACAGCATGCGGCAGGCGATCGAGGAGGGGTTCATCCTCGACGTGCTGGCGAGCTACACGACCTACAAGGCCTACTGGCGCCTGCTCAAGAAGGTCGAGGACGACCCCCGCTACGACAAACGGAAGGCCGAGTACCTGCTCAAGTCGTTCGTCGAGCTGCACCCGCACGCGATTGGCGAGAAGGTCAAGGTCTGCGTCGAGCACTTCGCCACCAAGGTGCAGGGCGAGATCGGCGGCAAGGCGAAGGCGATGATCGTCACCCGCTCGCGGCTGCACGCGGTGCGCTACAGGCTGGCGGTGGACCGCCACCTCGCCGAGCGCGGCCATCCCTTCAAGGCACTGGTGGCCTTCTCGGGGACGGTCCAGGACGGCGGGCAGTCCTACACCGAGTCCGGCATGAACGGCTTCCCCGAGGCGCAGACAGCGAAGACCTTCGAGCGCCCCGAGTACCGCTTCCTGATCGTCGCCAACAAGTTCCAGACCGGCTTCGATCAGCCGCTGCTGCACACGATGTACGTCGACAAGAAGCTCGGCGGCGTGAACGCAGTGCAGACGCTCTCGCGCCTGAACCGTACGTACGGCACCGAGAAGAAGGGCACGCTGGTGCTCGACTTCGCGAACGAGGCGGACGAGATCAAGGCGGCCTTCGAGCCCTACTACGAGACCACGCTGCTCTCGGAGGCGACCGACCCGAACCTGCTCTACGAGATCCAGACGCGCCTTGCCGCCTTCCCGGTGTACGGCGCCGCCGACGTGGAGGCCTTCGCGAAGGTCTACTTCGATCCCAAGGCGACGCAGGACCGGCTGTACGCAGTGCTCGCGCCGGTCGTGGCGCGCTTCGGGACGCTGTCAGAGGAGGAACAGCACGACTGCCGCGGTCAGCTCACCGACTATGTGCGGCTGTACGCGTTCCTCGCCCAGGTCCTGACCTTCGCCGACGCCGATCTCGAGAAGCTCTACGTCTTCGCGCGACACCTGCGCCGGCTGCTCCCCGCCGACCGCGCGGAGCTGCCGCGCGAGGTGCAGCAGAACATCGACATGGAGTCGTACCGGATTCAGCAAACCGGCAGCGGGAAGATCGCGCTGGAGCGCCGGCCCGGCGTGCTCGACCCCGTGAACACCAAGCCGGGCCATGGCGTGACGCCAGACGAGCTGGAGACGCTCTCGCGCATCATCGCCGAGCTGAACGAGCGTTTCGGCCTCAACCTCGGTCCCGAGCACCGCGTGACGCTCGGGCAGATGATGGACAAGCTCGACGATGACGCCGCGCTCGACGCCGCGGCGCGCGTCAACACGCGCGAGAACGTGAGGCTCACCTTTGACCAGAAAGTCGAGCACGTGATCCAGGAGATCGTCGACTCGAACTTCGAGCTCTACAGGCGCATCACCGACGACCGCGCCTTTGGCGAGGCGATCAAGACCTTTCTCTTCGACCAGTACCTGCGCGCGCACCGCAACGCCGAGGAGCTGATCAAGGCCGGCGAGTCGAAGACGCTGGAGTTCAAGTCCACCCTGCGCTGGAGCCTCAGGGAGAACCGGCAGGATGACAAGGGCGTGACGCACGCGGTGCTCAAGACCATCGCCGCGTTCCTCAACACCGAGGGCGGGGACCTCTTGATCGGCGTTGCCGATGACGGCTCGATCGTGGGGATCGAAACGGACCGGCTCGAAAGCGATGACAAGTTCATGCGCCACCTCGCGCAGGTTGTCCGCAACGGCCTCGGCGATCGAGCCGGGACCTGCATCGACCCCAAGACCCAGATCGTGCAGGGCAAGACTGTGTGCGTCGTGAGCTGCCAGCGCAGCCCGGAGCCGGTGTTTCTGAAATGGAAGGGACTGGAAGCCGTGGCCGACGGAGACCTCTTCGTCCGGAGCGGCCCGGGCACCGTGAAGCTCGCCGCCGAAAGCGCGCGCGAGTACATCCGGACGCGCTTTCCCGGCGTCACCCGAGATGAGATCGCATGACCGACGCTTCCGAGGTGACGCTCGAGGCCGCCGGACCGGAGAACGCTTCGCTGCTCGCGAATCTCCTCGAGCTCTACGTGCACGATCTGGGTGAGATCTTTCCGGTCGCGATCGGAGCCGACGGACGATTCGGCTACGAGTGGCTGCCGCTCTACTGGTCGGAGCCCGGGAGGCGCTTCCCCTTCCTGATCCGCGCGCGCGGGCAGCTCGCCGGCTTCGCGCTCGCGATGCGCGGCTCGCCTGCGACGGACGATCCGGACGACCTCGACGTGGCCGAGTTCTTCGTTCTTCGCGGCCACCGGCGCGGCGGTGTCGGCCGCCACGCGGCATTCCTTCTCTGGGATCGGCTGCCCGGCCGGTGGGTGGTTCGCGTCTCGGAGGCGAATCGCGCGGGGCTCCCGTTCTGGCGCAGGAGCGTCGATGCCTTCGCGCGCGGGTCGTTCTCCGAAACGATTCGGCCCGGCAGCCCTCACGGATGGCGGGTGTTCACGTTTCGGAGCGACGGGCGGGGTACGGGCGCTCTTGAAGTCCGAGGTGACGACGGGTATCCGTGCGCGTGAATTTCGCGAGGTGAGTTCGGCTGAGCTCTGACCCTCGTACGCCGCTGCCGGCGGAGCGCGGTGCGACCTCATCGTGCGCGAAGCCGGTGCTTCGCTCGCGCAGCCAGCGCGGGAGAGCGACCCGTCACGGACGCGGCACCATCCGCACGGCCACCGAGCGCGAAGTGTCGAAGAGCAGTGCGATCCAGGCGTCGCGCAGGCCGTACCTCTCGCGGAGCAGCGCGCGGATCGCCCGGTGGCCCGAGGGATCGGTGATCGGTTCGGCGCGGTAGGTCTTCGCGACGCCGCCGATTCGCAGTACGACCTCCGGGCGAGCCTTCGCGTCCTCGAACCAGCCGTTCTCGGGCGTTCCAGCCTCGAGCCAGAGCTCGCCGTCGTGTGCCGCGTACCACACGTGCGTGGCGCGCGCGGAGCCGTCGGAGCGCGTGGTCTCGATGACCGCGACGCCGCTCGACTCGAGCGCCCACCAGGTGAAGCCCGCGAGCGCGAGCAGGAGCACCAGCGCACGTCCGAGCGCCCGGCGCAGCACCCTCAGCCTTCCCACGCCTCGCGCTTTGGCCGCGCCATCTCCTCGCGGAAGCGATCGAAGGTCCACGGCCAGACCGCCGGGATGCCGCGGTCGTCGAGGTACCAGCTCCGGCATCCGGTCGTCCAGACGGTGCGCCGGGCGGCTTCCTCGCGATCGGTCTCGAAGCGCGCGGTCGCCTCTTCCGTGGGACACAGCTCGCGGCACTCGCCGCTGCGGAGGCGCTCGACGAGCTGGAGGATGTACGCCATCTGCAGCTCGGCGACCTCGATCAGCGAGAAGTTTCCGACCGGTCCGTTCGGGCCATTCAGCAGGAAGAAGTTCGGAAAGCCGGGGACCGAGATCGAGAGATAGGCGTCGGGCCGCTTCGCCCAGCGCTCGTCGAGCGACTCTCCTTGCGCGCCGAACACGTGCATCGGCCGCACGAATCGATCGGCACGGAAGCCCGTCGCGAGCACCAGCACGTCGAGCGGATGAAGGTGCCCGTCACGCGTTCGAACGCCCTCGGGCTCGATGCGTTCGATGCCCTCGGTCACCAGCTCGGCGTTCGGATGCTGGATCGCGCGATAGAAGTCGGGCGAGATCACGAGCCGCTTGCAGGCGGCGCGGTAGGCGGGGCGCAGCTTCTCGCGCAGCTCGGGATCCGTGACGCTGCGCTCGAGGTTCTGGCGGCACAGATCCTCGATCATCTTCATCTGCGGCGAGGCGGCATCGACGACCGCGTTGGCGAAGCCCTGCGCGAAGAGCTGCGAGAGGTTCGCCCGGAGCCGCGCCAGCGTCGCGGGGTCGCGACGGAACGCGGCCTTCTCCGCCTCGGTGTACTCGGGATTCTCCTGCGGCAGGATCCACTGCGCCGTTCGCTGGAAGAGCGTGAGCTTCGCGACGCGATCGACGAGCGCCGGGACGATCTGCACGGCCGTCGAGCCGGTGCCGACGATGCCGAGGCGCCGGCCATCGAGGGTGGCGTCGTGATCCCAGCGCGTGCTGTGGAAGCAGGCGCCACCGAACGAGGAGAGGCCTTCGATCTCCGGAAGGCTCGGATGGTGGAGAACACCGGTAGCGGCGATCACCACGTCGGCCGCGTCGCGGTGCCCGCCGCGTGTCTCGAGCCGCCAGCGCCCGGCCTCGAAGGCGCAGCGCACGACCTCGTCACCGAAGCGGATCCGGGGCGTGACGCCGTACTCGCGGGCGACGCGCTCGAAGTAGGCCTCGATCTCGGCGCCGGGCGAGAAGTGATGGCTCCAATCCGGGTTCGGCGCGAACGAGTAGCTGTAGAGATGGCTCGGAACGTCGCATGCGATGCCGGGGTAGGTGTTCTCGCGCCAGGTGCCGCCCGGGCGGTCGGCCTTTTCGTAGAGCGTCAGGTCGGAATGCCCGGCCCTCCGCAGCTCGATCGCAGCGAGGATGCCCGACATGCCCGCACCGATGATGGCGAAACGCAGCGGTCGCCCCGCAGCCATGATCTCCTCCGCGCGCGCGGACCTACGGCGCTGGAACCAGACACGAGTGGATCGACTCCTCACCGGGAATCTCCCGCGCGAGCGTACGGATCGCCCGCTCCGCGTCGCGCAGCGCGAAGTCGTGTGTGTGCATGCGATGCGCCGGCGCCTCGCGGCGTTCGAGCAGGCGGATCGCACGCACGTAGCTGCTGCTCGTGACGCCGATCGCGCCCCGGATGGTCACCTCTTTGATCACGACCTTGTCCGAGACGAAGCCGGGGATCTCGCGGAAGCCCTTCAGCCCCGCGAGCACGACGCTGCCGCCCATGCGGACGTAGTCGACCGACTCGGCGACGGGCGCCGTCGCGTAGGCCGAGACGTCGACGACGACATCGGCGCCGCGGCCGCCGGTCAGATCGGCGATTCGGCTGCGCGTATCCTCGCTCTCGACGTCGATCGTCGCGTCGGCACCAAGCTCGCGCGCGAGGGCGAGCTTCTTCGCGTCGGCTGCAAGGCCCGTGACGATGATCTGCGCGGCGCCGGCCTCGCGGCATGCGAGAACGCTGGAGAGGCCGCGCTGGCCCGGTCCGAGAATCACGACGCTGTCGCCAGGCCCCGTCTTCGGGATCTCGACCGCCCAGCGAAAGCCCGCACCGAGCGGGTTGAAGAGCGCCGCCGTCGAGGCGGGCAGGGTCGAATCGATCGGGTGGACCACGCAGTTCGGAGCGAGGTAGAGATACTCCGCGTATGCGCCCCACAGGCCCGGAGGCTCCGAGAGCGGAACGAACGAGTAGAGGCGCCGCGCGCGGCACAGATGCGGGGATCCGCCGCGGCACACGCTGCAGGTCCGGCACGAGAGCAGCGGCTCGACTGCGATGCGGTCGCCGGCGTCGACACCCCAGCGCTTCGCCGCGCGGTCGCCGATCTTCGCGACGACGCCGAGCGGCTCGTGGCCGGGCACCACGGGGAACGGGCTGCGCAGCGCACCCTCGAACTGCTCGACATCGCTGCCGCAGATTCCGCAGGCCTCGATCCGGAGCAGTCCCGAGTCGTCGTCGATCTCGGGCAGCGGAAGCTCGCGCGGCTCGATCCGTCGCGGGGCGGTGAGAACCATCGCCAGGCAGGTCTTCGGGAGCGTCACGGGGTGCTCCCCGGCGAGACCACGCGACGACCCCCGGGCACCAGCATCCCGTCGAGGCTACATCATGCGGCGCAGGAGGCCGGGCCCCGCCGCTTGTGCGCGGGGCGCCGTGCAGGGAGCGGGCCGTGGACCAGCGGGACGTCACGACTCGTGATGCGGTTCCAGGAGACGAACGCCGAGGCTTCCGGGGCCGTTCACGAGGGAGCCGTGCTGGCGCTCGTGGATACGACCGGCGCCATGGCCTCGTGGGCGACGAGTGGCCCCGGCCCGTACAAGGCGTCGACTGCATCGATGCAGTTCGAGAGCTTCGCGCCGGCGCCGGCAGGCGACCTCGTCGCGTATGGCCGCTGTGTGCAGCGCGACGGCGTGATCTACTGGTCGGACGTCGAGGTGGCATCCCCGGCAGACGGCCACCGCATCGCGCGTGGGACGGTGCTCTACCGCATCGTGGCCTGATCGCAGCCCGGCGCAGCACCTCGGCGAGATCTCCGGCGTCCGCCAGACGATGGGGTGGGCCCAGGAGGGCCGCTGGTCCGCCGGATGAACCCCCACTGAGGGGCCTGCGGTCTCTCGTTGCGCCGTCCTACCACGAGCCCACGCGCCCGCGGTGCAGCGAGAAGCCGAGTCCTACGAGGGCCGCGCACGGGACGAGCGCGGCGAGGACGGTGGGAGCTGCGTTCAGGACGGCCCCCCACGCGATGGGAGGCGTCGGTGGGGCGAAGAGGTACAGCGGGAGCAGCGTCATGGCGCCGACCGCTGCGAGCGCCAGCGACACGACCTGGTTGACGGCGAGACCCACGGGCAGCATGCGTCCGTCGTTGTCGCGCAGGAACTCGATCCCGAAGCGGCCGATGCCGTAGCCTGCGAGGCAAAGCGCAGCCGAGGTTCCCTGCGGAGCACCGGCGAGCGCGACCGCGTTCACTGCCACGAAGAGCACGCCGTCGAGAACGGCCTCGTAGAACGCCGCGGGGTGCAGCGGAACTCCGTGCAGGCCGGCGACGCGAACGGCCTTCGCCTCGGGATGGGTGTACGTGATGGAGAGCGGTCCGCGGGTGTGTCGTCCGAAGCAGCAGCCGTAGGTGAGGCACCCGATGCGGCCGAGCAGATGACCGATCGGGGCGCCGCGCGCGAAGCCGTCGAGGAGCAGGAGAACACCGAAGTGCGAGATCGCCGCGCAGAGCGCGATCGCGAGAAACGCGCCGGCGAGACCGCCCCACGAGACGAAGGCCGGGCGTCGCAGCGTCTCGAACGGGCGCTCGAGCAGCGTGCGGTGGTCGAGCGCGAGCGCCGCGATCCACGAGCCGCCGACGATTCCCACGGCCCCGGTGAGGCCGAGGCCCGAGAGGTGCGCGGGCGCGAGGCCCTGACCGACCCAGAGTGCGGACATCCACCCGAAGCCGAGCAGCGTGCCGAGGCCGGCGAGGGCGCCGAAGGTCACGAAGACGAAGTCGCCCGTGCGGACGAGAACCACGCGCCGGCCGAGGCACGAGAGCGAGTCGCTCAGCTTCTCGAGAGCCTTCGCGCGCTGGCGTGCAAGTCGCACGCAGCTTCCCGCCGGAGGTGAGTTTGCCAGCAAGTTCCGGCGCCTCGTGGGCTGCGAACGGCGGCGTGAGGATGACTCGGCCTCGAGATCGCGCGTATGACCTCCGTCATGGGCGCTCCGGGCATGCGATGTGCGGGGTCGAACGCTCTTCGGCCGGTACGCGAATCTGGATCGATGACGCGAGCTCCCGATCTCGGTCTCGTCGAGACGCCGTACGCGGACCGCGCGGGTCCTCGAAGAAGCCGTCGGGGTGGAGCGTCTGACATTCGTGTCACGACGTGGACGGTCGCTTCGGCCTCGCGGACTTCGAGTCATCGGCGGAGCGTGCGTGTCGCTGACTGCGAGTCACTCGTGGAAATCGACGAGCTCCGTGAAACCGCGCGTATTGCGCAGGCGATTGTCGACCGATGGGTCGTGTCGATTCTAGACGGATTGGTCGTCCAAGATGTGCATGCGACACCGATTCATGTATGACGCAGCGCATCTTGACGCGTTGCGTGATCTGCAACGCTTTGCGTCGCCGACCATGAACGCGGACACCGTGCTCGTGCGAGGCGATGGCCGGAGCACCGTGAGCAGACGGCCCGCGCGACG
>JADLGR010000207.1 GCA_020849175.1 Deltaproteobacteria bacterium | reverse complement strand
TGACGGCCTCGTACTGCGAGCCCGCGGGCCGGATCGTCATCGGCGTGTCGTTCTGGAAGCCGCCCGAGCCGTCGCGCCAGCTACAGGACCACGTCCCCACGAAGCCAGCGCCGCTCCCGTGGGCCGCCGCGGCCTTCGACGGGCCCGCGCCGTAGCCCGGACCAGCCGCATGGGCCTGCTGTCCGGAGACGATCTGGCCAACGACGCCTGCGAGTGCGCGCACCGCCTCGGCGTCCGCGTCGGAATCGTTCGACTCCGCAGACGGCTCGGCCCACGTCTCTCGCGGTGCAGGCGCCGCCGGAACCGAGGGCGCCGCTCGGGCTGAGAGGGGCCGTGCCTGTGTTGCCGAGCCCGTGACCTGGATCGGTCCGGACCAGCCGTAATCGTTCGGCGCGCCGGGCTGGCTGGTCTTCTTCGCCCCGCCCGTGACTTCGATCGGTCCGGACCAGCCGAAGCTCGCAGGCGGTGACGTGGGATTCGCCGACGCAGTGCCGTCGGCGGCTGAGGGCGGGCGTGGCTGCGGACGGGCCGCAGACGCCGCCTCCTCCAGCTTCTCGCGACAGCCCGAGACGTCCTTGCCGGCCATGCGCTGCTCGACGTACGTCCCGAGCGAGCAGAGGTTGGTCGAGGTCCACTTCTGCCGCGTCTCCCAGAGATAGCGGCTGCGCGACCAATCCGCGGGATGATCGGGCTTGCCGGTCGATCTCGCGCCGGGAGCCAGCGGCTGCGCCCACTCGTTGTACCGGACCTCCTTTCCGTCCGGCAGCACCGCGGCCACGGCGCCGCGCAGCCACTCGTCCATGAGCTGCTGCACCTTCGGCCTGTCCCACGGGCGCTGGCCGAGGGGGTCGTCGGCGTCGGCGAGATCGCTCGGCTCCTCGAGCGGGGGCGGGCCTTCGCGGGGCTTCGCGCCGCCGCTCAGCTCCGCGATCTCCTGCCGGCAGATCGCAATCTGCTCGTCGACACTCCCCATCAGGAACGTGTTGCAGTCCGAAGTCCAGGTGCCGTCTCCGGCCTTCACGCGCTCGAGACAGGCGAGGCGTCTCTCCCACTCGGCAAGGCGCGCGGCGCGATCGTCGGACCCGGGCTCGGGATCGTTCGCCGGGGCCGGCTTCCCGAGACGCTGGTGCAGCCCGGCGATCCGCTTCCTGCACGCGTCGATGTGGCCGTCGCGGCTTCCGATCATGAAGCTGCCGTTGCAATTGGTCTCGAGGCCGGGCGACTTGCGCCGGCCCTCGACGAGACACGCGCAGCGCTGCTCCTCCCAGGCGAGCTCTTTTTCGAGCCCGTCGCGCTCCTCATTCGTGAGCACTTCCAGGCCGCCGTCTCCCGAAGCGGATGCCGATGCGAGGCTCGACGGCGACCGTGTCTGCGGCGGGCGATTCTCGGGTCCGATGAAGCGAGCCGGCGGCTGCGGCGGCAGGCTCGCTACCTGCTGCGCCGCCGACACCGTCTCCTCCGTAGGCCAGCCGTCGGGTGGCGTCTGCACCTGCGTTCGCAGGAACGTGGCCACGGCCGCGCCCGTGAGGCCGGACGTACCGATGCGGCGGTAGAGCTCGTCGTACGTGTCGCGCCGCCCTCGGACGAAGTCCGCGTAGCTGATCTCGCGCAGGACACTGCTCGCGTCGCAGAACATGCAGAAGCTGTGCGCGGCGAGGGATAGATCGACGGGCAGGTCTTCGCCCCTCGCCAGCTCGTTCGGGCGCGGCCCTTTGCTCGGCCGGATCTCGGGGCGCTCCACCATGACGATGCGGCAGGGGAGCGGGAGGTCGCCGCCCATCTGGGAGACCGGATCGTAGGGACTGACGTAGATCGTGCAGGGAACGCGCACTCCGCCGTCTACGTACTTCTGGACGCTGGCGTAGCCGGTGCCCGGGGCGTTGAAGAGGGCAGCGTCTCTCACCGCCTCCGGGTGGTCGGCGATGTATCGCTGCGCGAGTGCCGCGCCGAGGCTGTGGCCCGTGACGTACGCGCCGGGATAGCGCGCGGCCCACTGCGAGAGCGTCCCGGCGTAGGGATCGTATTGCTTCGAGCCGACGTTTCCGTTGATGTCGAGGTCGGCGACCGCGTCCGGCGGGAGCTTGCCACGCCACAAGTCGGCATCTTTGGTCGGCTCCGTGCCGCGGAAGACGATGAACCGGTTGCCGGCTCGATCCGCCAGCGCGAGCGCCTGCATGCCGTTCTGCTTGTCGTCGATGGGCTTGTCGAGGAGCCTGTAGCCCTTCTCGCCGAGCAGCTTGCGGAACTCCGCATCGCCTCGCGTGGCGAGGAGCGCGGCGGGCCGGTCATCGTCCGGACCGGTGGGTCGGCCGCTCCGGTAGCCGAGGTCGCGGGCCAGCGTTTCGAGCTCGCGGTGAAAGTCGGGTGGTCGGAGCGAGGCGGGGCCCTGCGCTCGGGCCTCCGGGGGCGGCGGCACGATCTGCACCGACTCCTGCGCGACGGCTGCCCATCCGGGGACGAGGAGCAGGAGCGCGAGTGTCCACACCGCACTTCGCCCGCTCATCGCGCGGCAACGACCAGCGGCGAAGCGCTCTCGGCCCGGACGCCGCCGTCGGCACTCGTCGCGGCCACCTCGTAGCGGATCTCGTAGGTGCCGGGGTAGACATTCGCCGGGAGCGCGATCTGCCGCTCCACCGTCCACTCACCCGGAGTGCGCTGCTCGGCCTGCGTGTCGATCTCGCGAAGCTTCCGGCCTTCTCGCCACACGGAGAGAGTTTCGGTGATGGAGCGGGCACGGCCCGGCTCGGAGGCGAGCACGACGTACGTCACGACGACATCGACTCTCTCACCCGGCGCGACGCTTCCCGACGAGAGCCGCACGCTCGGGCCTTGGATGCGCATGCCCTGCTCGGGTTGGTAGCGAGGGGACGGGCTCACTTCGCTGGTCGGCTGCGTGCGCTGGACGGAGCTCTCGATCGCCTTCGTCACGCCCCAGCCGATCACGGCGCCGCCTACGCCGGCGGCAGTACACACGAGTGGGTCACCTCCGGCGACGGCGCAGATACCGCCGCCGAGCGCTCCGCCGATCGTGGCGCCGATCAGCTCGTGGCTCGGCTTGCCCGTGCTCGCGCAGCCCGCGAGAAGGGCTGCGACGAGCAGCATTCCCGGG
The DNA here is from genome assembly GCA_020849175.1 of Deltaproteobacteria bacterium. Taxonomy (GTDB): domain Bacteria; phylum Myxococcota_A; class UBA9160; order UBA9160; family UBA9160; genus MYXO. The sequence goes on along the minus strand of JADLGR010000207.1, from coordinate 204 downwards.
GCGCTCCGGCTCGCGTTCGAACGCATCCTGCACCTCCAGACGCTCGACGCACGGCTCGGCTGCGGAGGGGCGGCTGCGGGGGCGCGTCGATCGCGTCACATGGCTGGGTGAGGGTCGGTCGCCACAGTCGACGTCTTGAGCGTGATGCGAGAAATGGGGGATTGCCCGGACCCTCGAGCCCGGCGTCCCGCCGAGCAGTCGCGA
>JADLGR010000206.1 GCA_020849175.1 Deltaproteobacteria bacterium | reverse complement strand
CGCCCATGAGGGGCGCTACCACGGAGCCGGCGACGAGCTGCCGTCGCCCTTTCGCTTGTTTCAGTCGCTCATAGCGGGCGCCGGGATCAGCGGACCGCTCGACGATCACACGAAGAGGGAGCTCGTCTGGATCGAAGGGCTCCCGGCTGCCCCGCTCGTAGCGTCACCGCGTCTCGCGCGAGGTCAGGCGGTCACGATGTTTATGCCGAACAACGACCTCGACAAGTTCGGCGGCGATGTTCGGAACATTGCCAAGACACGCGGTGCCCAGAAGGTGTGGAGGCCACGCCATTTCGACGCGGCGGTGCCTTGGATCTACGCGTGGCCTTTCGCGGAGGGTGGAGAAACCCATGCCAACACGGTCTGCACGCTCGCTGAGAAGCTCTACCAGCTCGGGCGTGGCGTCGATATGGCCTGGGCTTGGGGCGAGGTCCTCGACGAAGCGGCGCTGGATGCGAGGCTCGTCGACTACAACGGAATCGTTCGGCGCCCGAACGCGGGCGACGGTCTTCTGCTCGCATGTCCCGAGAAGGGGTCGTTCGAAAGTCTCGAACGTCGGTACCAGGCTCTGCGATTCCGCACCGAGGGGGGCCAGCGCGTCTTCGTCCAACAGCCGAAGCCGATCTATCGACGGATCTCGTACGAGAGCCCTCCTGCTCGCCACGTCTTCGAGCTTCGATCTTCGGCTGACTCGGAGCGTCGTGTGGCGTGGCCCCTCGGCGGCGCCTCGTCGCTCGTCGTGGCGACACGCGAAGCAGCTCGCGCTCGCCTGGTCACCGCCATGCCCGATCGGCTCCATGATGTGGACCGACATCTCGTGGGCCGTAAGCCCGATGGTTCAAACGCGGTGCCTGCCGAGAGCCGCGTGCGGATCATCGCAATCCCATCCATCGGGATGCACTACGCCGACCGCGCGATCCGGCGCCTCCTCGTCGAGATCCCTGCGGCGTGCCCGCTTCGAAGCGCGGATGTTCGCTGGGCGTTCTCGGGTGCAGAACTCGTCGACCCAGACACCGGTGAGGCAAAGGACGTCCTCCTGTCGCCATCGGCCGAGGACGACATGCTCCGGCACTACGGCGTTGGCGCAGGGGCCCGAGTGTTCCGGTCCGTCACGCCAGTGGTACTCCCCGAGGAGGGCAAGCGTCGGCGCATCGAGCCAACTCGAAAGCTCACGGAAGCCAAGCGTGGTCTCGAGCGCGTCTTGGAAGTGTCAGGAGCGAGAGCGGCAGTCGTTCAAGCGCTCCGTCACGCGGGCGTGAGCGCTCCAGCGGAGAGCATTCGCCTGCAGCGTGAGCCTTTCGACGGGGCCGGCTCACGCGTCGAGCCGTTCGCAGAGGGAACACGCTTCGAGAAGGAGCGTCTGTGGCACGTCGAGATTGCGTTCGGCGTTCCGGTCGAGGGCCCGCTATTGCTCGGCGATGGGCGCTTTCTCGGGCTTGGACTCATGGCGCCAGCAAGAGATGTCGTTCCGGGGGCACATGCCTTCGCGATTACCGACGGCCTCACTGGCCAGCCCGAACCGCTTGACGTTGCACGCGCGCTGCGCCGCGCGGTCATGGCAAGAGTGCAGGCCACCCTCGGCGCGCGTGAGCGGCTCGCAGCGTTCTTTAGCGGTCACGCGGAGGACGGCGCTCCTGTTCGGCGGTCTCGTTCTTCGCACCTCTCGTTCGCTTTCGAGCCGCACTTGCAAAGGCTGCTCATCCTCGCTCCCCACGTTGTCGAGCGACGCGCGCCAACGCCTCAGGAACTCGACCATCTCCGCACTCTTGACACCGCGCTCGAAGGGTTCTGCGAGCTGCGCGCGGGTGACGCAGAGGTATGGGCACTCTTACCGATGGCCAATGCAGATGACGATGAAGACACACTCTTTGGGCGTTCGCGGGTATGGGAGTCCATCTCGCCCTATGTCGTTATGCGACATTCGAGGGTCGGTCCAGCGGAGGATGCACTGGTCACCGACATCCTTGCAGAATGCCGTCGGCTCGGGCTTCCACCACCGATGGTGGAGGTGAGAAGCGTTCGGAACGTGGTTGGAATCGGTACCACTGGAGAAGCAAGGCTGATATTCACGGAGAGTATCGCGGGGCCACTGGTCATCGGCCGCACAAGATACGCCGGTGGAGGGTTGTTTGTGGCGGCCGTGGCGCTGCGCGCGAGTCAGACCGGTTCGCGTCTATCAACGGTCGATCCATGACTCCGCCGGAGAAGGGATCACTCCCGCGGTCTGCCGGAGGCCCCTTCGCCGAGAGGGTGGAGCCATGGCAGGCAGAAGCAAGTTCTCTCAGGAGGTCCGGCAACGGGCGGTTCGCATGGTGCTGGAGCACCGGGAGCCGGACGGGGCGCGGGGGCCGACGACAAACTCGATGCATGATGTACTCATGTGACCACCGGGAAGGGCCGCCACCGACGGCGGCGAGAGCGCGGCCTGTCTGTCCGCGCGTTGATTCAGCCCATGTTCGCCTCGGCCACACGGAAGCCACGAGGAGCCCACCCAATGAAGCGCCACCACCGCCGCCGCGAAGCGACCCCCGTCGCGCACATGATCCTCTCGAAGCGCATGGCCGACCACAAGCCGCACGACATGATCTGCGAGCTGGTCGACAACGCGTTCGACGCCGAGGCGAAGCGGGTGTGGATCGAGCTCGGACGGCGCTCGATCACGGTGTGCGACGATGGCGCCGGAATGGAGGACATCGACGACGCGGTGCGCTTCGGCAAGGGCACGCGTGTCGGAAGGCGGGGTGGCGTGCTCGGCCAGTACGGCGTGGGGATGACCGATGCGCTCTGCAAGCTCGGCCCGCGGGCCGAGGTGGTGACACTGCACGGTGGCGAAGTGCGAAAGCTCCGCGTCGACTGGGAGGAGTGTCTCCGCAACGGCCACTTCCCATACCTCTCCGACGCGAAGCCGCAGCGAGCGCGTGAGGTGGAGCTCTTCGACGGCGAGAGCGTCACGTCCGGAACGCGCGTGCGGATCCATGGCGAGGCGCCGGGCTTCCAGCTCGACAGGCTCCGGCGTCTGCTCACCGAGCGCTACACGCCCGGCATCTGGCAGGGCCGCGAGATCTCGGTGCGCCGCGAGGGGCAGGAGTGGCTCGGGATCGAGGACATGGATCCGGGCAAGCTCATCGACATCCTCGAGTACGACGGCGCGATCGACGGGCTTCCCTACCACGTCTACGGCGGTCTCATGACGAGCCGCAACGTGGTCTACAACCGCACGTTCATCGGCTACGCGTACCGCTTCGTCGAGGAGACGACGGAGCTGTTCAAGGGCATCTCCACCGCGCACATGCAGGTCTTCCTCGGCGACGCGTGGAGAGAGTGCCTCGGAACGCACAAGAACCGCGTGGAGCGAAAGCGAGACGAGCTGTTCGAAGACATCCGCTCACGCGCGAAGGACTGGCTCGCGTCCGCCGAGCGTCGTGCCGAGGCGCTCCAGCTCAGCAGCCTCGCGCTCGAGCTGGAGGAGTACATCGGGCGCATGGGCGAGCCACAGGGAACGGAGCTCGTGACGCCTGCGCGCCGTGAGTCGGCGGAGGGCCGGCAGCGCAGCCGCGCACGAGCGCGGAGCCAGGCGCGGGAAGGTGCACCGGCGGGAGCGCAGCAGACCGGCACACGCCGCCGCGGCATCCAGATCGCGTGGGACGCGGCGCTTCGTCAGATGGGAGAGCTGCGCGTCACCGACGACGGCGACGTGATGGTGATCCTCAACCCGGAGGATCGGCGAATCCGTGGCCTGCGCGAGCGCCGCGACTGCCCGGGCCTCGTGCACATCATCAGCGCCTACGTCGCGCAGTACGCTGCGCTCTCCGACGCAAACGCGCGTCGCGTGCTGCGGCCGAGCATCTTCCGTGCGGCGGACCCTGGCCTTCGCGAGCACGAGCTCTACGCGCACTACTACGACCGGGTCGATCAGCCGGCCGTCGCGCACGAAGAGGCATGATCGCAAGAGGCGCCGTCGCTGCGACTGCGCCCTGGCTCGCTCCCCTGCGGTCGCGGCGGGCCGGCCCGCGGTCGCGGGCGCAGCGGGTCCGCGCGCGCCTTCCCCGGCGCCCGCCGAGGCGTCGCCAGTCCTTGCCGCCCGCATCCCTTGACATTCGCTTTTCATTCGCATAGGCTCCAACCGTCACCCCGGTCCCGACGGAGACGAGATGTCGGCCACGGCAGCCACGCTGTCCGTCCCGCTTCGTGTTCGGCCCCGCTCCCGGGCGACTCT
>JADLGR010000205.1 GCA_020849175.1 Deltaproteobacteria bacterium | reverse complement strand
GTTCCCGCGCGCGCTCCCGCGCGCGGCGGCCGCCGGAGCGTCGTAGCGTGCGAAGACTCGCGAAGGCGCACGTTGCGCAGATCCGGCCGTACCAGCCGGGCAAGCCAGTCGAGGAGCTGGAGCGCGAGCTCGGCATCTCGGGTGCGATCAAGCTCGCATCGAACGAGAACCCCGTCGGCCCATCACCGAAGGCAGTGCTCGCCGCGCGCGAGGCGCTCACCGGCGTGAACCGCTACCCCGACGCCGGGTGCTTCGTGCTGCGCCGGCGTCTCGCGACGCATCTGGGTGTCGATCCGGGCGAGCTGCTCATCGGCGCCGGCGCCGACGAGGTGCTGGGCCTGATCGGCCAGACCTATCTGGGACCCGGCGACGAGGCGATCTTCGCCTGGCCGTCGTTCGCGATGTATCCGATCGTGGTGCAGGCCGCGGGAGCGACCGCGGTCGCAGTGCCGCTCGATGGCGACCTGGTCCACGACCTCGGCGCGATGGCAGCGGCGGTTTCGCCGCGGACGCGCGTCGTCTTCGTGTGCAACCCGAACAACCCGACGGGAACGGCCGTCGGTGCAGATGCCTTCGACCACTTCGTCGAGGGCCTGCCTGCCGACGTGATCCTCGCGGTGGACGAGGCGTACTACGAGTATGCGCGTCGCTCCGATCTCCCACGGGCAATCGACTGGGTCCGCCGCAGGCCTGGAACGATCGTCCTGCGGACTTTCTCGAAGATCTACGGCCTGGCCGGACTTCGCGTGGGCTACGGGATCTCGGACCCGGAGACGATCGGCCTGCTGCACCGCACGCGGCACCCGTTCAATGTGAGCCTCGTCGCGCAGGCGGCCGCGCTCGCTGCGCTCGATGACGCGCCGCACGTCGAGGCCTCTCGGCGAATCAACGCCGAGGGTCTCGCCTACCTCGGGCGAGAGCTCTCGGCGCTCGGCATTCGAGTCTGGCCGAGCGAGACGAACTTCCTGCTCGCGGACGCGGGAGCGGGCGCCCACGACGCGCTGCTGCGCGAGGGCGTGATCGTCCGTCCGATGGCGGGCTTCGGGCTTCCTCAACACGTTCGGATCACAGTCGGCCTCCCCGAGGAGAACGAGCGGCTCGTCAAGACGCTGCGCCGCCTTCGGGAGCAGCCGCGATGACGGTGCGCGTCGCGGAGCGTCTTGCGATCCTCGGACTCGGTCTGCTCGGCGGCTCGGTGGCCCTTGCCGCGCGCCACCGCGGCCTCGCCGCGCAGATCGTCGGGTCGGGCCGCTCGCGCGAGAGCGTCGCGACGGCCGGACGCAGCGGCGCCTTCGACGCGGTCGTTCCGCTCGAAGAGGCCGTTCGTGACGCCGACCTCGTTCTGCTCGCGACGCCGGTCTCGGCGATGGCCGGCGTGCTGCGGCGCGCGGCGCCGGCGCTCGCCTCGGGGTGCGTCGTCACCGACGTTGGAAGCGTGAAGGCAGCCCTGACCGAGACGCTGCCCGGGCTGCTTCCGCCGGGAGCTCGCTTCGTCGGATCGCACCCGATGGCCGGCAGCCACGAGCGCGGCATGCAGCATGCGCGCGCCGATCTGTTCGAGGGGGCAGTCTGCCTCGTCACGCCGACCGCGAGCAGCGACGCCGGTGCGGTGGCGCGCGTCGAGGCGCTGTGGCGCGGGCTCGGCGGACGCGTCGAGCGCTGCAGCCCCGATGCGCACGACGCTGCGGTCGGCTGGGTGAGCCACGTACCGCACGCGCTCGCGTTCGCGTTCGCCGCAGCGCTGCGAAGCGCGCCGCCGGGTGCGACGGCGCTGGCCGGCCCGGGCTTCCGCGACTTCACGCGCATCGCCCGCAGCGACGCCGAGCTCTGGAGTGAGATCCTGACGCTCAACCGCAAGGCGCTGGCAGGGCCCCTGCAGGCCTTCTCGCAGCAGCTTGCCGCGCTCGCGCACGCCCTCGACGCGGGCGATGCCGACGCTGTGGCGCGCCTGCTCTCCGAGGCCCGCGAGACTCTCTCGCAGGCGGCAGTCGGACACGAATCCAAAGCCCGATCCGGGGGCGAAAAACCGGAAATTCGAGACTGACCCGAATCGCGGGCAGTCCCCAAAGGAGAATGACGAAACTCTCATGACCGAGAACAACCCGAACGCGAGCGGGTCACCCCGCTTCGCCGAACTCTTCGAGCAGAGCCTCAAGCAGGTGAAGGAGGGGGAGCTGGTGCGTGGCACCGTGCTCTCCGTCGACGCGGACAACGTGCAGGTGGACATCGGCTTCAAGTCCGAAGGACTGATCCCGACCTGGGAATTCATGGACGAGGACGGAACGCTCCTCGTCAAGGCCGGCGACATCGTCGACGTCCTCGTCGAGGACGCCGAGGACGAGGAGGGGCGGATCGTCCTCTCGAAGGAGAAGGCCGACCGACTGAAGGTCTGGGACGACATCAGCAAGGCCTTCGAGGCCGACGAGGCCGTCGAGGGCGTGATCGTCTCGCGCGTGAAGGGCGGTCTCGCCGTCGACATCGGCGTGAAGGCGTTCCTGCCGGGCTCCCAGGTCGATCTGCGGCCGGTCCGGAACCTCGAGACGCTGGTCGGACAGAAGCTCCAGTTCAAGATCATCAAGTTCAACAAGCGTCGTGGGAACATCGTTCTCTCGCGCCGCGCGCTCCTCGAGAAGGAGCGCAAGCGGATGCGCGAGACCACGCTGCAGACGCTGCAAGTCGGCCAGATCATCGACGGCGTGATCAAGAACATCACCGACTACGGCGCGTTCATCGACCTCGGCGGCATCGACGGCCTGCTGCACGTCACGGACATGTCGTGGGGGCGCGTGAACCATCCGTCGGAGATCTTCCAGGTCGGCGACGAGCTGAAGGTCAAGGTGCTCAAGTTCGATCCCGAGACCGAGCGCGTCTCGCTCGGCCTCAAGCAGCTGCAGCCCGATCCGTGGATGGATGCCGGCATGCGCTATCCGATGGGCAAGCGCATCCAGGGCAAGGTCGTCTCGCTCACCGACTACGGCGCATTCGTCGAGCTCGAGCCGGGAATCGAGGGCCTGATCCACGTCTCGGAGATGTCGTGGACCAAGCGCGTCAAGCACCCGTCGAAGATGGTGTCGATCGGCGACCTCGCCGAGGCGATCGTTCTCGACGTCGACGAGGGCAACCGCAAGATCTCGCTGGGCATGAAGCAGATCGAGCCCAATCCGTGGAGCGTGATCGAAGATCGCTATCCGGTGGGAACGCGCGTCAAGGGGATGGTTCGCAACATCACCAACTTCGGAGTCTTCATCGGCCTCGAGGAGGGGATCGACGGTCTCGTCCACGTCTCGGACGTGTCGTGGACCGAGCAGATCAAGCACCCGAGCGAGAAGTTCAAGAAGGGCGACGAGGTCGAGGCGGTCGTCCTCAAGATCGACAAGGAGAACGAGAAGTTCTCGCTCGGCATCAAGCAGCTCGAGGCGAATCCGTGGGACGACATCTCGCGCCGCTACCCGATCGGAACCGAGATCAGCGGGGAGATCACGAGCGTGACCGACTTCGGCGCCTTCGTGAAGCTCGAGGAGGGCATCGAAGGCCTCGTCTACAGCTCCGAGCTCGCAGCGGAGCGCGTCGACAAGCCGTCCGATGTCGTGCAGGAGGGGCAGGTGGTGACGGCGCTGGTGGTCAAGGTCGATGCGGTCGAGGGCAAGATCTCGCTCTCGATGCGCGCGGTCAACGATCGCCAGGAGCGCGAGGCGCTCAAGGAGCTCGCCCAGCAGACCAAGAGCCAGACGGCGACGCTCGGCGACTTGCTGCGGGAGAAGCTCGAGCGGAAGAACCAGGAATGAGCTGAGATGCCCACTCGGGGGGAATCCATGACGAAGAGCGGACTCATCGAGAAGGTCGCGGAGCAGACACCGCACATCTCGAAGAAGGACACCGAGGTCGTGGTGAACACGATCTTCGATTCGATGACCGAAGCGCTGCGCAACGGGGAGCGTATCGAGATTCGTGGGTTCGGAAGCTTCCAGGTCAAGGTGCGCGAGGCGCGTGAGGGGCGGAATCCGAAGACGGGCGAAGAGGTCCACATCCCGGCCAAGCGGACGCCGTTCTTCAAGGTCGGCAAAGACCTGAAGGAGATGGTCGACGCAGTCGCGCCCGGCGGCGGAGACTCGAGCTCCGCCGCCGACAGCGCGGCCTGACGGCGACGCTGCGGCGCACGAGGCTCGGCGCCGTACGGACACGCCGGGACAGCGGGTGGGGGAGGCATGATCATCGCGCGCCGCGCGCTCTGGCTCACGCTCTTCGTGCTGTTGCTGGTGGGCGGCTGGAAGCTCGCCCACGCGAATGCGGACGCGGTGCGCTTCGACTACCTGCTGGGCCAGGTCGAAGGCCTTCGGGTCTGGGAGCTGGTCGGCGCGAGCGTCGCGGTGGGCGCGCTCATCGGGGTCGCTGGCTGTCTCGTCGAGATGGTCCGCCTGCGCATGCTCTCGCGTCAATACCGCCGACAGCTCGTGCGCCTCGAGGCCGAGGTCCACGGCCTTCGCGCGCTACCGCTGGGGTCGCCGGCGGAGCGGGAGGGCGGCGCGCCGGGCGCTTCCGGTGGGGGCGCGCTCGCCGGGAGGCCGGGGCGCGGCTCCTGACGCTCGTGAGCTGGCTGGGACGCGTGCTGCGGCGAGGGTCGAACCGCCGGCCGCGCGACGCCACCGCGTCGGTTCGGCGCGCGCTGCTCGCCGTGCTCGCGCACGATGCCGCTGGCGCCGAGGCGGAGCTCGTGTCGGCCGCACGCGCGCATCCTCACGATGTCGACGTCTTCCGCGCACTCGCGCTGCTCTACCGTCAACAGGGCGAATTCGCGCGCGCGATCCAGATGCACCAGACGCTGCTGCTTCGGCGTGACCTCGGCGCCAGCGTTCGCGTCGAGGTGCTGGGAGAGCTGGCTGAGGACTTCCGCAAGGCGGGCCTCATTCGGCGCGCGGCGGCGGCGTACGAAGAGGTGCTGATTCACGCGCCGCGCGATCGACGTGCGCTCGCGGGTCTGGCGAGCCTGCTCGAGAACCTTCGCGAGCACGCTCGCGCACTGCAGATGGTTCGGCGGCTCGCGCGCGCTGAGGGCCGAAGCGCCGCGAAGGACGAGGCGGTGCTGCTGGTTCAGCAGGCCGAGACCGCGCACGCCGCGGGACAGAGCGACGATGCACGCCGTGCCGTTCGTCGCGCACGACGCCGCGATCCTGCCTACGCTCGCGCGCACGTGCTGCTCGGGACGCTCGAGGCCGAGCGTGGACGCAACGCGGCAGCGCTCTCGGCGTGGCGCGAGGCCGTGGCGGTCGACCCGGGTGGGGCCGGCTTCGTCTATCCTCGGCTCGAAGCGGCTTTCGCCGCGGCGGGCCGGGCGCGACAGTTCGAGGCCTTCCTTCGTGAGATCCTCGAGCGACGACCGGACGATGCGGCGGCGCGAATGGCGCTGGCGCGCGCGCTCGCCGCGTGGGGGGAGGTGGACGCCGCCGTGGCGGAGCTGCAGGTCCTGCTGGCGCGCGAGCCCGGCGCCCTTGCCGCGCACGCTGCCCTGCTTCGCGTCCTGCTCGGCGCGAGCCGCGAG
>JADLGR010000204.1 GCA_020849175.1 Deltaproteobacteria bacterium | reverse complement strand
GCACGAGCGCGCGCGCGATCCGGTGATGTCCCGTGTGCAAGGCCATGACACCCCTCCTCTCGCGGTCTTCGCGCACACGTGTCGCGAGATCGCCGGCACCGGACGTTGCGGGACGTTCCGGCGGGTCCAAAGCCCCGCGCACGCCTCCGGATCGCGCGGGTCACTCGAGAGGGAAGTGGCTGGCTACTTCGCGGTGTGGCACGCGCGAGTGAAAAAAACCTGCGCGCCTATTCGCAGGCGAAGGGACGGATTCCGAGCCGGGCCTGCGACGCGCGGGTGAGCGGGACGTACGCGCACGCAGTCTCGTCGCGCACGTAGAGCGGATCGCGAACGCACGCGAGGTCGTAACCCTCGGCGCGCAGCGTGAGCTTGCGCAGCTTGAAGGTCGCGGTCATGTCGGGCGCGCGAACGAGGCGGACGAAGACCGGTGCGGCCCACGGCGCGAGACGCTGCTGCGTCCAGTCGAAGAAGGCGCGACCGTCGAAGCCGCGGTCTTCTGCCATCACCAGTGCCGCCATGCCGGCGCGCCCCTCCGTCCCGGGGACGTGAACGCCGTAGACGTTTGCGATCTCGACCCCGGGGAAGCCCGCGAGGGCTTCGGCCACCTCCTGTGTCGAGACGTTCTCGCTCTTCCACCGATACGTGTCGCCGATCCGGTCGACGAAGTAGAAGTAGTCGTCGGCGTCGCGGCGCAGCAGATCCCCCGATCGGTACCAGCGATCGCCCCGTTCGAAGACGTCGCGCAGGATCTTGCGCTCGGTCGCCTCCGGATCGGTGTAGCCCTCGAAGCGTCCTGCGCCCGAGCCGGGGAGGTCGAGGATTCGACCGATGAACTCCCCGGTCTCTCCGGGTGCGCACTCGATGCAGAAGCCGGACTCTCCGCGCGGATGCGTCTCGGTCTCGGGGTCGAAGCGGATGAGGCGTCCGTTGTGCCGCTCGGGATACGGGATTCGCCCGCACGAGCCGACGACGCCATCGAGATTGATGAGCGAGGTGTTGGCTTCCGTCGAGCTCCAGCCCTCGAGAATGCGCTCGACGCCGAAACGGTCGGCGAAGACGCGCCACACGTCGGCGCCGAGACCGGCGCCCATCATCGTTCGCAGCCGGTGGTCGCGATCGGCGGGGCCAGGCGGCTGGTTCGCGAGGTAGCGGCAGATCTCGCCGACGTACTGGAATGCCGTGACCCCGCGCTCGCGCACCTCGCTCCAGAAGCGGCTCGCCGAGAAGCGCCGGGCGAGCCAGAGCGACGCCCCCTGAGACAGCGCGCACGAGACCACGACCATGCCGCCGGCCCCGTGGTAGAGCGGGAGCACGCACGCGAGGACGTCCTCGGGGCCATAGCCGGCGATCGCCGACATGCCGTCGCCGACGCCGAGCCAGCGCATGTGCGAGAGCCGTGCTGCCTTCGGCAGGCCCGTGGTTCCCGAGGTGAAGAGGTGGAAGAGATCGTCGCCAGCTCGAAGTCCTTCGCGGAGCGCAGGATCGGGGTTTTCGTCCGTAGCCCGTGCGAGGAGGTCGTCCCAGCGCTGCGCTGGCGGAGTCGTCGTGGCACGGCTCTCCGCGTCGGGGTCGGTCGCCATCCACACCGGCGCCGGAATCGCCGCAGCGAGGCTCGCGAGCGCCTCCGCGCACTCGCTTCCCGCGACGATCACGCGTGGCCTGGCGGTATCGAGCGCGTGCCGCAGAGAGGGGCCGCGAAGCTGCGTCCCCACCAGCGCCGTCGTCACGCCGAGCTTGGCGAGTCCCATCCACGTGGCGAGGAACTCGGGCCGGTTCTCCATCACCAGCGCGACCACATCGCCGCGGCGCAGGCCGATCGCACGCGCACCCTCTGCGGTGCGGTTCGCGAGCGCATTGAGCGCGCCGTACGAGAAGTCACGCGACGCGTAGCGGACGAAGCTGCGCTCGGGGTGGGCGGCCGCGCGCTCTTCGAGGCGATCCGCCACCGTGTAGCGCTGGTCCGGCGTGTGCTGAAGCGTTCCGGCAGAGAGCCGGGCGAGCTCGTTCCAGGTCGCTTCGCGCGAGACGGCCACCGGGATCTCCTGGCGCTACTGCGGCGCGCGCCATCCGCGCGGATTGGCCCGGAAGTCGTTCTCCCGGCGTTCGATCTGCGCGAGCGTCCGCGTGGCGTCTTCGGGCCGGGGCTCCGCCACGTTGTACGACTCGTCCGGGTCACGCACGACGTCGTAGAGAAGTGGGAAGCTCGTGAGCAGCGCGGCGGTTCTGCCGGTCTTCGGATCGTGGTGGCGGTAGTCGATCGCGGCGACGACGGCGAGGGCGACGACGAGCCTGCTCACGGCGGTCCTTCGTTCGCTGCGCAGCGGCCCGCGCTCACGATCCACCCGCATGCCCGTTGCCGACGAAGGCCGTGAGCGCCGCCATCAGCGCGATCCCCAGAAGGAATGGCGCGGTGTACACCCATCGATGTCGATGCTCCGGCTTGTGCAGCTCGGGAATGAGATCGGAGGCGGCGACGTAGATGAACATCCCCGCAGTGGCCGTGAGGAACCAACCGATGTTCGGCTCGACGAGGCTCCGGAAGTGGAAACAGGCGAGGGTGCCGACGACGGCCGTGAGCCCCGACGCGAAGTTGACGGCGAGCGCCCTGCGCGGCGAGAGCTTGCTCCGGACGAGGATGCCGTAGTCGGCGATCTCCTGCGGGATCTCGTGCGCGATCACGGCAAGGGTCGTGGCGAGGCCGATCCCGGGGCCGGCGAGGAAGCTCGCGGCGATCACCACGCCATCGACGAAGTTGTGTACGCCATCACCGATCACGATCATGTAGCGCGACGCGATCGCGCGGCCCTCCTCGTGGACATGGAAGCCGTGCAGGAGGCGCTCGAGAAAGAAGAAGGCGATCATCGCCACGAGCGCCGCGGCGAAGACGCGGCCGTCGCCCGCGGCGCGTTCGATCGCTTCCGGAAGCAGCTCGAGGAACACGGTCGAGAGCAGGACGCCCGCCGCGAAGCTGAGAAGCAGCATCTCCGTGCGCTCGGTCCAGCGCTTCGAGAACGCGAAGACGACGCCCACGAAGGAGATGAGGCTGATGGCGACCGTTGCGGCGAGCGCCTGAGCGAGGGCGGACACGCTGAGACCTCGGTCAGGTTCGAGCCCGATGGTGAGGCCTTCGGCCCCGGTGAGTCAAGTGCTTGACGCGCCGCAGCCCGTGTGGTGGACGGCCCCGCGCGCTGCATCCTGCAAGCCGCGAGGGCCCGAGCGGCCGTGCTTGTGCTCGATTTCGCCTCGACGGTCCTGCTGCAGACGTTCCGGGTCTTCTACGACGGCGGGCTCTTCGTCCTTCTCGGCTTCGCCATCGCGGGCCTGGTTCACGCCCTCGTCGATCCCGACCGAGTCGCGCGCCATCTCGGCGGGCGAACGATGCGATCGGCTGCGATCGCGGCGCTGTTCGGTGCGCCGCTTCCGCTCTGCTCCTGCGGCGTGCTCCCCGCAGCGCTGGCGCTTCGCAAGAATGGAGCCAGCCGCGAGGCGACGCTCTCGTTCCTGATCACCACACCGGAGACCGGCGTCGACTCGATCGCGGTCACGTACGG
>JADLGR010000203.1 GCA_020849175.1 Deltaproteobacteria bacterium | reverse complement strand
GGAAACTTGGAGCACGAGACCGGATTCGAACCGGCGACATCCACGTTGGCAACGTGGTGCTCTACCAACTGAGCTACTCGTGCCCGGCGCTCCGAATATCGACGAGTCGCTGCAAGCAGTCAAGGCGCCGGCCGAGAAGCAACGACGCCCGCGGTCGTTGCTTCCGCAGCCGACCGCGGCGGGGCGGCCGCGCGAGAGATCGGAAATCGAAAGAACTCCCCTCTCCTTCCGCCTATCCCTCCGCGACCTAGATCGGCGCCGCGCCGGGCGGGAGAGCGGCAGGCTTCGGCGTGGCGGCAGGGGGCTCCTGGATTGGCGGGGAGCCGGGGCCCGGCCGGGGCTCGGTCGCGGGGTCGGGTGGGCGACACAGCAGACTCGACAGATCGAGGCCGACGCCGCCCGTACTCATGCTGGCGGCGCCGCTGCTGCCGACCGAGCCGCCGATCTGGGGCTGGACGACGACGGGCGACCCGCCGCGGCAGGTCGCGCAGCCCTCCAGAATGGCGGTCCCGGCGACGAGTGTGAGCACGGCGAGCGGTGCCGCCAGGATTCGAGAAGCGTGAGGATCGTCTCTCTTCGCCCTCTTCGCGTCTCGCTTCGGTCCGGTCACAGCTTGCGGATCTTCTCGCGGCCTCCGCTCACGCCCTTGGTGGCGTTGCGCGTGTCGAAGACGCGCTGCGAGAGACGGACCACACGATCGTAGTCGACACTCGAATGGTCGGTCACGATCACGACGATGTCGGCCGCTCCGAGCGCGTCGTCGGTCAGATCGACGCTCTTGAGTGTCGATCCGTCGAACTCGAGCTCGGCGACGTGCGGGTCGTGGAAGCTCACGTTTCCGCCCTTCGTTCGCAGGAGCTTGATCACGTCGAGCGCCGGCGACTCGCGCATGTCGGAGACGTCGGGTTTGTAGGCGACGCCGAGGACGAGGATGCGCGAGCCGTTCACCGGCAGGCGCTCCTCGTTGAGCAGATCCCCCACGCGCTCGGCGACGTGGTCGGGCATGTGGCCGTTGATCTCGGTCGCCAGCTCGATGAAACGTGCGCTGAAGTTGAGCGACTTCATCTTCCACGACAGATACGTCGGATCCACGGGGATGCAGTGGCCTCCGAGACCCGGGCCTGGAAGGAACTTCATGAAGCCGTAGGGCTTCGTCGCGGCCGCCTCGATCACCTCCCACACGTCGAGCCCGAGCCTGTGACACATGAGCGCGACCTCGTTGGCCAGACCGATGTTGATCGCGCGGAACGTGTTCTCGAGGAGCTTGACCAGCTCGGCCGCCTGCGAGGAGGAGACGGGAACGACGGTCTCGAAGATCGGCTGGTACGCCTTCACCGCGAGCTCGGTGCACAGCGCGGACTCTCCACCGACCACCTTGGGGACGTTTCGAACCTTGAAGCTCTTGTTGGCCGGGTCGATGCGCTCCGGCGCGAATGCGACGGCGAAGTCCTTGCCGCATTCGAGGCCCGACTGCTCGAGGATGGGGACGAACAGGTCGTGTGTCGTCCCGGGGTACGTCGTCGACCCGAGGATGACGAGCTGCCCGCCCCGCAACCGTTTGCGGATCTCTTCCACCGCACGAGCGATGAAGGACATGTCCGGGTCCTTGGTCTTCGTGAGCGGCGTCGGCACGCAGACGTTGATCACGTCCATCTGCGAGAGACGCCCGAAATCGGTCGTCGCCTCGAGCCGCTGCTTCGCGCGTGCGTCGGCGACGTCGGACGCCGGGACGTCCTCGATGTACGAGCGGCTCTCGGTCAGGAGCCGAACCTTCTCGGAATCGAGATCGAAGCCCGTGACGCGGAAGCCTTCCTTCGCGAACTCGATGGCCAGCGGAAGCCCGACGTAGCCGAGCCCGATGATCCCGATTCGAGCCTCGCGGTCGTCGATCTTGTGTCCGAGATCCTGCAGCCGACTCATCTTCCCGAGCCCTCCTCGACGCCGCCGGAGCCATTCGCCCCGAAGTAGGCGGAAAAGTAAGCGTATCCCGACCAGATCGTGATTGCCGTCGCGACCCCCAGCAGCGCAAGGCCGAGCGTGTGGGCTGGAAGGCCTAGCGTGGGCTCGGGGAACAGCAGCGCTCCGATGGCGACGTTCTGGATGAGCGTCTTGGCCTTCCCGAGTCCCGATGCGGCCATGATCTGTCCTTGCGCGGAGGCGAGGCCCCGCAGGCCGGTGACGGCCAGCTCGCGTCCCACGATCACCACCACGATCCACGTGGCCCAGCCCGGAATCCGGCCCATCGACAGCAGCACGATGAGGGCCGTCGCCACGACCAGCTTATCGGCCAGCGGATCGAGGAGCTTTCCGATTCGTGTGACCTGTTGTCCCCGGCGGGCGAGCCACCCGTCCACGAGATCGCTCGTGGCGGCGACGATGAAGATCCACGCCGTCACCTGGCTGCCGAGGCGCCCCGGGTACAGCGGAAGCAGGAGCAGGACCGGGACCACCCCGATCCTGAGCACCGTGATGGTGTTGGGGAGGTTCCAGAATCGCTCGACCCGGGACAGACGCGGCAGAGCGGCTCCCTCATTGCAGGGGGTCACCATGGTACTTCCGATAGTACGCCATCACCCGCCGGACGTACTCCTGCGTCTCGGAATAGGGCGGGATGCCTCCGTAGCGGTCGACAGCCTCGGGTCCGGCGTTGTACGCGGCCACGGCCCAGACCGGGTCGCCGAAGCGATCGAGGAGCTGCCGGAGGTAGCGGACGCCTGCGCCCACATTGTCGCGGGGCTCGAACGGATCTCCGACTCCGAGCATGTCCGCCGTCGCAGGCATGAGCTGCATGAGGCCCTGCGCTCCCTTGCTCGAGACCGCCTGCGAATCGAAGTGTGACTCCGCGGCGATGACGGCCTTTACCAGCGCCGGCGCGACGCCGTGGTTACGGCCGAGCTCCTCGATCAGCGGATCGAACTCCGCCGAGGGTCGGCTCGCACGACGCGAAGCGGTGGGCCTGGCATGAGTCGGTGTCGCGTAGGTGTTGAACCGCAGCCGAGATACGGGAGCGCGCACCTCTCGGTACCGCGGGTCTGCCGGGGCATCCGTGTAGTGGACCCCTCCGTGCTCGTCGACGAAGCGGTACAGACCGCCGGCCAGGGCCGCATCACCCAGGCTCATCACGAGCAGGGCCCCGGCGAGCCCGCGGAATCCCGCGACGGCGCGTCCCCCCATCGCACCCCCCGATGCTGGCGCGCAACGTCCCAGCCCATAGACTGCGGGAGCCGCGCCCCTGGAGTTCATCGGTGCCGGCAGACCCGATCCTTAGGCCCGCGGGGGCGGACGCTGGAGCGCCGAGACTTCGATTTTCTGGTCATCGGCTCGGGGATCGCGGGCCTGTTCTTCGCCCTGCGCGTGGCAGACGAAGGGCGGGTCGCGGTCGTCACGAAGAAGCGCGCCGCGGACTCGGCGACCAACTGGGCGCAGGGCGGCATTGCGGCCGTTCTCGCGAGCGACGACTCGTTCGAGGACCACGTTCGCGACACGCTCGTCGCCGGTGCTGGGCTGTGCGACGAGGCCGTCGTACGCTTCGTGATCGAGCGAGGCCCGGCCATGATCGAGGCGCTGGTCGCTCTCGGCGTCGCGTTCGACCGGGTGGAGGGGGCACCGGCCGAAGGGCTCGACGGCTTCGACCTCGGCCGCGAGGGCGGCCACACCCGGCGCAGGATCCTCCACCACCGCGACGCGACCGGCCGCGCGATCGAGACGGTGCTGCTGGAACGCGCCGCCGCGCACGCCAACATCACGCTCTTCGAGGACCACTGCGCCGTCGACCTGCTCACCGTGCGCCGCGCGGGCCGGCCCGGGCCCGACCGCGCGCTCGGCGCCTACGTGCTCGACGCGCGATCGGGCTGCGTCGAGACCTTCCGTGCGCGCATGACGCTGCTCGCCTCGGGTGGTGCGGGGAAGGTCTATCTCTACACGAGCAATCCCGACATCGCGTCCGGTGACGGCATCGCGATGGCGTACCGTGCCGGTGCGACGGTCTCGAACATGGAATTCATGCAGTTCCACCCGACCTGCCTGTACCACCCGCAGGCGAAGTCGTTTCTCATCAGCGAAGCGGTGCGCGGAGAGGGTGCAATTCTGCGCACGCGTGCAGGCGTCGCCTTCATGTCGCGCTATCACCCCATGGGCGAGCTCGCGCCGCGCGACATCGTGGCGCGGGCGATCGACACCGAGCTGAAGCGCTCGGGCGACGACTGGGTCCTCCTCGACATCACGCACCAGGACCCGGCCTTCGTTCGCGAACGCTTTCCGACGATCCACGAGCGTTGCCTCCGCTTCGGCCTCGACGTGACGCGCGATCCGATCCCGGTCGTTCCGGCTGCACACTACTGCTGCGGCGGCGTACGAACCGACCGGCGAGGAGAGACCGACGTGCCGGGTCTGTTCGCAGCGGGAGAGGTGGCCGCGACCGGACTCCACGGCGCGAACCGACTGGCCTCCAACTCGCTGCTCGAAGCGCTCGTGTTCGCCGACGCTGCGGCACGCGAGACGCTCGCCCGCCTGAAGAGCTCGCCCCCGCCGTTCGAGGACGTCCCGGCATGGGACCCGGGCGGCGCGATCGAGAGCCCGGAGGCGATCCTCATCACGCAGAACTGGGACGAGATCCGGCGCTTCATGTGGAACTACGTCGGCATCGTCCGCACCGACCAGCGCCTGCTGCGTGCGCGACGCCGGATCGATCTGCTCCAGCGCGAGATCACGGAGTACTACTGGGACTTCGAGCTCACACCCGACCTGATCGAGCTGCGAAATCTCGCGCTCGTCGCGCAGCTCGTGATCGAATCCGCGTCGCGTCGTCTCGAGAGCCGCGGCCTGCACTACAACCTCGACCATCTCGAGGCCGACGAGCGCCTCCGACGCGACACTGTTTTGCGTCGAGAGCCCGTCTAACGTGTCGCACCGCGCCGCGACCATCCGCTGCGCGCTGCTCGCCGCGCTCCCGCTGCTGCTCGCGGCGTGCCAGGGCGTCGACTACACGCCGAACGACCGGCCCGTGTCGGAGGCCGACCGCGCGCGCTACGTGAAGAGGCGCGTCGAGGACGCCCTCGCCTTCCGCGTCCAGCAGCGTTTCGAGGCTGCGGAGCACCAGCTCCGGCTGGCGCTCTCGGGAAGCCCGGACCATGCGCGCGCGCACGCACTGCTCGCGCGGACGCTCGAAGACCTCGGCCGGCCCGAGGAGGCAGCACGACACGCCGCGCGCGCGCGCCAGCTCGCACCCGGGCCGGCGCCGCCCGACGACGCGCCGCTCGTGCCCGATGCAAGCGGAGTCCTGGTCGTCGTGCTCGCGCCGCGCGAGCCGGCGCCGCCCGCCGCCGAGCGCGCGGGAGCAGCGGACGCTACGGACGGTTCAGACGGCGCGGCCGTCGCACGACAAGCGCTCGCCGCGCGCGCACGGGCGCGCCTCCCGAAGGCGTTCGTGATCGAGGCCCTCCCTGAGTCGCTGAGCGAGGCCGAGACGCTGCTTCGCGAGCACGCCCAGCGCGGTGTGATCTCGCTACGAATCGACGGCAGGCGCTGCGCCGAGTCGGTGAAGGACGGGCCCTTCGCGCTGGCCTCGCTCACGGTCGTGACCGCGCTGCCGGGCGCCCTTCCCGACGAGCCTGCATACGTGCGAGCGAGCGACGACGACCCTCCGCGGGCGCCCGGCTGCGCCCGAGTCGCCCTCGCGCGCGCGTTCGACGAGGCCCTGGAGCTGCCGGGCACGGCTCGCGTGCTGGCAGCCCGGCCCGCTTCGCCGCAGGGTGCATGGTCCGCGCTCGCTGCACGCGCACTGCTCCCGCTGCGCGAGGCACAGGTCGCGGGCGAGATCGCGCGTGGCCGAGCGCAGGCACGGGCCGGCGAGACCGAGATCGACGCCGCACGCGTCATCGAGAACGCCGAGCGCGAGCGCGCGAGCGATCGCGCCGAACGGACCGATCGGAATCGCGAGGCACCGCAGAACGAAGTCGGGCACCGAGACCCCGAGACCCTCGCCCTCGAGGCCGAGGTCGCTGCCGAGCGCCGGCGACGCGACGAGCTGCTCGCCACTCTGCGCGTCGACGAGCTCGCCCGGCGAGCGCCGCTACCCGAGGAGATCGCCGTCCTTCGCCGCGTCGAGGCCCGCGAGCCCGAAGGAATCGGCCTTCTCCTTGCTCGGGATCGCGCCGGCGGCCGTCCGGTCGAGGCGCGTGTCCTGGTCGCTCCCGACGGGAGACGCCTCGCCCGGTTCTACTTCGAGGCCGGCGCGGAGGCTCGCACCGGCGAGGCCACGCCGCTGCTGCGCGAAGAAGACACCGACGAGGACGGCATCCCGGATCGCTGGACGGCTTATACCGACGGAAGGCCGGGCGAGGTATGGGAGGATCGTGGCGCGTCGGGACACCCGAATGCTCACATCCTGCTCGCACCCGACGGCGTCTCGACGCAGACGATCGAGATCGACATGGACCGTAACGGCCGGCCCGAACGGGTCTTCCACTACGAGGCGGGAAGGCTCGTGGCCGGCGACGCCGACACGAACGGTGACGGCATCCTCGACCGCTTCGAACGCTTCGACGACGCCGGAGAGCTCGTCTCGCGCGAGGAAGACCTCGACGCCGACGGCCGCATCGACGTGCGGAGCGAGTTCACGGCCGGCCGGCTGGTCCGCCGCGAGATCCGGGCCCCGGCGCTGCTGGAGACGCACGCGGCGCCGTCGCCCGACGCGAAGTAGCTACGACGACTCGCTGCGGGCGGTCGACACCAGTACGCCACGCTCGAGCAGTGCACGCAGAGCGGCATGGATCTCGACGTCGCCGACGGGAATCACGTCGAGGACCCGCCGCAGCGGGAAGCCGGCAGCGACGAGGTCGACGACCGCCTCCTCGACCTTCTCGAGGGGACCCGGCTCGGCCTCGAGTCGCGCCCGGTCGAGGCGAAGCGGCGACTGCGCGATCACCGACGGAAGCTCGACGCGCGCCAGCTCGTCGAGCTGGTGGACTGCTTCGAAGATCGCACCGTCGAGCGGTGCCGGCGGATCCTCGGACGCATTCGGCTCGAGATGGGCGTGAAACTCGAAGCTCCCGTCACGCCAGCCGACGAGTCGCGCCAGCGCCTTCGGGCCGGCGATCTCGCCGAGACGAACGAAGCGCAGCACACCCGCATCGAAGCCGATCTGCCCTTCGAGCTCGCCCCGCACGACGCGAAGCGTCCCCTGCGTCGCCGAGGCGCCGAACATTTGCAGCAGGCTCGCGAGGCCGAGTGGATCGATCGACCCGCGAATCCCACCGAGGCCTTGCGCGTGGGCTGCGGCCTGCACCTGTTCGACGAAGCGCTCGACGCCCGGCTGCTCGACGACGTTCGTCTCGAAGCGAACCCCGACACCGCGCAGCTCACCGTCCGGCGCGTGATGGCGAACGACCGTACCCTCGATCATGCGCTCCTCACCGGTGAGCGGATGCTGGAGGGAGATCTCGACGCTGTCGCCAACGGCTGGAGCGTCGGCTCCGGCCTCGAGAAGCGCGCCGTGCGTGCTGAGGTCGAGTGTCCGGACGGAGCCTTCGGTCCCCGTCACACGGGCCTGTACGCGTGCGGGCGTTCGCGGGACGCTGCGCTCCTCAGGCAGGTCGTCGTCCGCGCCGGAGAGGGACTCGTCGACGAGCGGACCGAGCCGGGCCCGTAGCTCGCTCGGAGGATCGAGGAGGTGCACGGCGACGCCGCCCGGGGCTCCGGCGAGGCCCTTCGGACGAGCGTGCACCACCTCGCCGTCGAGGCGAATCGCTTCGTCGCGATACTGGAGCACGAGCTCGACGACCACGAGATCGCGCAGCTCGAAGACCTCGTCGGTCTCGATGAAGACTCCGCCGCGCGAGAGATTCTGCGCGTACTCGCGCGCGAACTTCGCGGGTGCGTCGAAGCGAGCTTCGAGCCGGCGCGCCTGCCCCGGCGTGGAGTACGCGATCTCGTCACGGACCGGCATCGGCGCGCGGGCCTCCGCTCCGCCGTATCGGCGAAAGGGAGGCCCCGCATGATCCGCCCGGGGCGCCGGCGGTCAGGCTCCCGCGCTGCCGGCTCTTTGCCGGGCCCGTGCCACCAGCGCGCAAAACAACACCACTTCTTCGGCGCGCATCTCGGGGTGCCACTGCACGGCGAGGAGCCAGTCCTGCCCCTCGAGACGAACCCCCTCGATCGTCCCGTCCTCGGCCCAGGCCGTCGCCACGAGTCCCTTCCCGAGCCGGTTCACCGCCTGGTGGTGCCAGGAGAGCGTCTCGATCTCGGGAGCGCCGTAGATCGTCGCGAGCGCCGAGCCGGGAGCGAGGCGTACACGGTGGGGCACGGGCTTGCGCGTCGGGAGTCGGTGCAGCACGTCCTCGCCGACCACGTCCGGCAGGTGAACGTGCAGGTCTCCTCCCAGCACCACGTTGAGCATCTGGAGCCCACGGCAAATCGCGAGCGTAGGCACCTTGCGTTCGAGCACGCCGCGCATGAGGCGCAGCTCGAAGGCGTCTCGCTCGTCGTCCTGCCCGTACTGCGCGGGATGCTCCTCGGCGCCGAAGTGGTCGGGGTGGATGTCGCCGCCGCCGGCAAAGATCACGCCGTCGACGTGCTCGAGATACTCCTCGGGCGACTCGCACCCGGGGGCCATCAGCATCGGAAGCCCGCCAGCCGCACGAACCGAGTCGACGTACGCGGTCGGGAGTGAGAACGCCGGACGATCTTCTCCCGTGCGGGGGTACGTGGTGATTCCGATTCGCGGCCGCGGCGCCATCACTCGCGCGGGCCACGTCGCGCCGGGCTCCGGACGTCGTCGGAGAAACCCTCCTCCACCGCGTGGAAGAGCGAGAGCTGCGGCGCGGCCTCGTCGTCACCGGGCGGGACGGGATAGTCGTCCGAGAAGCAGGCGTCGCAGATTCCCGCCTTCAGCCGGGCGCTCGTTCCCCGCAGTCCCTCGAGCGACAGATAGCCGAGCGTATCGGCCCCGATCGCCTCGCGGATCTCCTCGACCGAGTGCTGGTGCGCGATCAGCTCCTCGCGCGACGGCGTATCGATGCCGTAGTGGCACGGACCGATCGTCGGCGGAGACGAGACGCGGACGTGGACCGCCCGCGCGCCCGCCTGCCTGACGAGCGTCACGAGCTTGAGCAGCGTGGTGCCCCGAACGATCGAATCCTCGACCAGAACGACCCGCTTGCCCTCGAGGATGCTGCGCACGGCGTTGTGCTTCACCTTGACACCGAAGTGTCGGATCGAGTGCGACGGCTCGATGAACGTGCGCCGCACGTAGTGGTTGCGGATCAGCGCCGTCTCGTACGGGATCCCGGACTCCTCGGCGTAGCCGAGGGCGGCCGCCGTCCCCGAATCGAGCACGGGGACGACCATGTCGGCCTCGACCGGATGCTCGCGCGCCAGCATGCGCCCGAGGTCCTTGCGGAACGCGTAGACGTTCTGCCGCACGAGATTCGAATCGGGCCGCGCGAAATAGATCTGCTCGAAGATGCAGAACGCCTGTCGCGGTACCTTCGCGAACGGCCGCAGCGCCCGCAGGCGGCCGCGCCGGATCACGATCACCTCGCCGGGCTCGAGTTCCCGCTCGACGCTCGCGCCGATGAGATCGAGGGCGCAGCTCTCGCTCGCCACGACGAACGCGCCGTCGAGGCGTCCGAGAACGAGCGGCCGGAAGCCCCAGGGATCTCGCGCCGCAACGAGCGCATCGTCGGTCAGGACCGCGAGGCTGAAGGCGCCTTTGACGCGTGAGAGGGCGTCGATGAGCCGCTCTTCGGGGGACGCCTCCCGCGAGCGTGCGAGCAGGTGAACGATCACCTCGCTGTCGGCCGTCGAGCTGAAGATCGCGCCCCGCCCTTCGAGCTCGCGTCGGATCGCGAGTGCGTTGACGAGGTTGCCATTGTGCGCGATCGAGACGGGCCCGCCGTCGGTCGTCGCGCAGAAAGGCTGCGCGTTGCGAAGGTTCGACTCGCCGGCCGTCGAGTAGCGAACATGGCCGATCGCGTGGCGGCCCGGAAGCTTCGCGAGCGTCGCCTCGGAGAAGACGTCGGCGACGAGCCCCATGCCCCGGTGAACGAGCTGCTCGCGCCCGTTCGATGCGCAGATGCCGGCCGATTCCTGGCCACGGTGCTGGAGGGCGTAGAGCCCGAGGTACGTGATGTGTGCCGCCTCGGCATGACCGTGGATCCCGAAGATGCCGCACATCAGCGCTCTCCCTCCTCGAGGCGGCGCGGCAGCGCCCGCGACCAGATTCCGCGCAGGCGGTCCACCGCGGTCCGGACGAGGATTTCGCCGTGCTCGCGTTCGATGGACAGCTCGGCTCCGCCCGTCTCGCCGACGACACGCGCCGGAACTCCCTCGCGCCGCGCGAGTGCGAGCAGCGCGTCGGGAGTGGCACTGCTCGTGACGACGCGACCCGTCGACTCGCCGAAGAGGAGCGTCTCGACGCCGAGATCTCCTGCGAGAGCGACGCGCGCTCCGACGCACAGGCCGCCAGGCCCGGTGAACGTACACTCGGCGAGCGCCACGGCGATCCCACCGTCGGAGACGTCGTGCGCCGAGCGAACCAGGCCCGCCGCGACGCCCTCCGCGAGCACGCGATGCAGACGCCGCTCGGCCGCGAGGTCGACCCGCGGCGGCAGTCCGGCTTCGACGCCGCGGCGCAGCGCGAGCCACTCGCTCCCACCGATCTCGTCGGTCGTTTCACCCAGCAACACGATCGAGAGCCCCGCTGCGGGGAAGTGCGACACCGCGAAGCGCTCCCACGGCTCGAGCAGCCCGACCATCGCGACGGTCGGTGTGGGATGGATCGGCTGGCCGGCCGTCTCGTTGTAGAGCGAGACGTTCCCCGAGATGACCGGCGTCCCGAGCTCGCGCGCGGCGTCGCCAAGGCCGCGAATCGACTCGGCGAGCTGCCACATGATCTCGGGCTTCTCGGGGTTCCCGAAGTTGAGGCAGTTGGTGAGCGCCAGCGGCCGCGCACCCGTGCAGGCGACGTTTCGCGCGGCCTCGGCCACGGCCGCCATCGTGCCGCCGTACGGATCGAGCCAGCACCAGCGCGGGTTACAGTCGACGGCGAGCGCGAGCGCCTTGTGGGTCGGCGTTCCGTCCTCGCGCTTCACGCGAACCAGCGCCGCGTCGCCGCCGGGCCCGAGGATCGTGTTGCCCTGTACGAGCTGGTCGTACTGCCGCCAGATCCACGCCTTCGAGCCGAGGTTCGGCGTGTCGAGCAGCGCCTCGAGGGCGCCCGCTGGATCGCTCTCCGGCGCGACGCGCGACCGGTCGAGGTGCTGGCGCTCGCGCAGCCCTGCCGGCTCGTGGCGCGGCCGGTCGTAGACCGGCGCCGACTCGGCGACCGGGTCGACCGGGATGTCGACCACCGTCTCGCCGTGCCACCGAACCCGCATGCGGCCGTCGCCCGTCACGCGTCCCACGACTGCGACGTCGAGATCCCAGCGTTCGAAGATCTCGCGTACACGGTCCTCTGCCCCGGCGCGCGTGACGAGCAGCATGCGCTCCTGACTCTCCGAGAGCAGGAGCTCGTACGGCGTCATGTTCGCCTCGCGCTGCGGAACGCGGTCGAGGTCCATCTCGATCCCCGTTCCCGCACGGCTCGCCATCTCGAACGACGAGCAGGTCAGGCCCGCCGCGCCCATGTCCTGGATGCCGATGATCGCGTCGGTCCGCATCGCCTCGAGACACGCCTCGATCAGACACTTCTCGGTGAAGGGATCACCGACCTGCACCGTCGGGCGCTTGCTCTCGGTCGTGTCGTCGAATTCAGCCGAGGCGAGAAGGCTGGCGCCATGGATGCCGTCGCGGCCCGTCTTGCTACCGGCGTAGATCACGGGGTTGCCGACGCCGCCCGCGCTCGCAAGGAAGATGCGGTCCGCGTCGACCACGCCCAGATTGAAGGCATTGACGAGGATGTTTCCGCGATAGCAGGGGTGGAACTGCGCCTCGCCGCCCACGGTCGCGACGCCCACTGCGTTGCCGTAGCCGCCGATGCCATCGACCACGCCGCGAAGCAGATAGCGCTGTTTCTCGTCGTCGAGCGGCCCGAAGCGCAGCGAATCGAGCGACGCCACCGGACGCGCGCCCATCGTGAAGATGTCGCGCAGGATCCCGCCGACACCGGTCGCCGCGCCCTGCTTCGGCTCGACGTACGATGGATGGTTGTGACTCTCGATCTTGAAGATCACGGCGAGTCCGTCACCGATCGCGACGGCGCCGGCGTTCTCCCCCGGCCCCTGCAGCACGTGCTCGCCCTTCGTCGGGAGCGTGCGCAGACAGTTCTTGCTCGACTTGTACGAGCAGTGCTCCGACCACATCACCGAGAAGATCCCGAGCTCCGGGAAGGTCGGCGTGCGGCCGAGGATCGCGAGGATGCGCTCCCACTCCTCGTCACTGAGGCCATGCTCGCGCGCGAGGGCGTGGTCGACCGCCGGATCGGGGCGCCGGCTCATGCCGAGGGCGCTCCGGCCTTCACCGCATCGAGCAGCGAGCCGAGGATCGCGAGGCCGTCGAGTCCGCCGATCGCCGCCTCGACCGCGTGCTCCGGGTGCGGCATCAGGCCGAAGACGTTTCCGCGCGCGTTGCACACGCCGGCCACGTCACCAACCGATCCGTTGGGGTTCGCTCCCGGCGAACGAACGCCTGCGGCGTCGCAGTAGCGCAGCACGATCTGCCTGCTGGCCTCGAGGCGCGTCAGCTCGTCCGGCCGCACGTAGTACGCGCCGTCGCCGTGCTTGACGGGAAGCTGCAGCACGGCGCCTGTCCGCGCACGCGACGTGAAGGGTGTGTCTGCGCGCTCGACGCGGACGTGCACGACGTCGCAGACGAAGTGGAGGTCCTGGTTGCGCAGCAGCGCACCCGGTAGAAGGCCCGCCTCGCACAGCACCTGGAAGCCGTTGCACGTGCCGAGCACGAGCCCGCCGGCATCGGCAAATCGGCGAACGGCCGCCATGATCGGCGAGAAGCGCGCCATGGCGCCGCAGCGCAGGTAGTCGCCGTAGGAGAAGCCGCCGGGCAGGAGGACCGCGCGCACGTCGGACGGCAGCGCCGCCTCCTTGTGCCAGACGAGCGCACACGGGGCGCCGAGCACGGACTTCATCGCAAAGCGCATGTCCCGGTCGTCGTTCGAGCCGGGAAACTGGACCACTGCGAACACGCCTACCTCAGCGAGCCGGGCCGGTCGCGTCTCGTCGTCGGATTCGGGATGCCGGAGGACCGGGGGACGCAGGGAAGGTATCGACGTAGCGCCGGTGGGGCAACGCGCCGCGCAGACGCGTCCGTCGCTGGCGATCCCGAGTCGGGTCGTGCCGCGCGCCCGTGCGGGTCACGCCAGGGTTCTCACGCGGGCGGCCTTTGCCCCGCTGGAGGGAGCCCCAGCAGGCCTCGGCGGCGACTCCCGTCGTGGCCGGCATGACGCCTGCTTCGACCACGAAGACCTCTCCCGCCCGGGACGACGCGATGCCGCCGGTCGGTTCCTTCTCGCCCTTCCCACCGCTACCGCAGAATGCGACGGACACGGTCACGGATCGCGTCGAACTCCCGCATCAGCGTCTCTCGCGCGTGCGCACTCACGTGGTCGACCTGCTCCCGCAGACCGTGCAGCCGCGTCTCGACCTCGCTCCGAAGCTGCTCGATCGCGACCACGCGTCTCGCCTCGGCTCGCGAGCGCGCGAACGACCCGCTCACCGACGAGCCGAGGTCGTCGAGCTCGCGTCCGAGATGGACCAGCAGATCGTCGAGGCTCACGAGCCCCGTGACGCGCCCATCCTGCAGCACCGGGACGCGGCGGACTGCGTGCCGGGTCATGCACGCGATGATCCGCTCGAGCGGATCGCCCGCCTGCACCGCCACGAGCGGAGTCGTCATCACGTCCTGCGCCGAGGTCTTCCCGACGTCACGTGCGGCCGCGACGACACGAAGCGCGAGGTCGCGGTCCGTGATCACGCCGACCGGTAGCGCGCCATCGTCGAGGACCACGACGCATCCCACGGCCTCGCGCTGCATCCGGCGCGCCACTTCGTACACGGATGCGTGTCGGGCGACGGTGACGACCTCCCCCTCCACCTGTCCCACCGCGCCGGTCATGACGTACCCTCTCCCGCGGCCGACTGCGAGAGCTGGCGGCGAATGACCTCTGCGAGATCGCCGATCTCGGTCGCGAGCAGCCGGAGAAGATCGTCGAGCGAGAGTACGCCGAGCAGCGCACCGCTCGATTCGACGACCGGAAGCCGCCGCAGCCGGCTCGCGCGCAGAGTCGAGAGCGCCCACGCGAGAGGCGCGTCGGGATCGAGGGTCTGGAGCGGCTGGTGCATCACCTCGCGAACGGGCGTCGCGTCCGCGTCGAGTCGCCGGGTGAGCACCGTGAGCGCGGCGTCGCGATCCGTGAGCATCCCGACCGGCCGCCCCTGCTCCGTCACCACGACGCAGCCCACGCCGTGGTGTTCCATGAGCCGAACCGCCGAGCGAACGCTGGCGTCGGGATCGACGGTGACCGGCTCGCGAGAGCAGTACGCTCGAACGGACATCCGAACCTCCCGGTCGCCGGCAGCGTCCTTGCCTTGCTCGCTCGCTAGATCTCGAACCCTGCAATCCCCGCCCTGGCCTCGGACCGTGCAGCCGGCGCACGTCGCGTGGCCTTGCGGGCAGCCTTGCGTGTCGGGGCGCCCCCCGCTTCGAGGGCCTTCTCCATCCGACGCAGAATCAGCAGGGCCTCGCGCCGCGCCTTCGCGGTGAGCTTCTTCCACCGCCGCTCACCCTCCGCTTCGAAGCGTCCGAGCTGATGGCTCGCCGTTCTGAGCGCGCGCACGGCCTCGCGCTGGTATCGCTCCTCCGCACGGATCACGGTTCGCTCGAGCTGTCCGAGACGCTTGCGCACCCGCTCGGAGAACTCTCGCAGTGTCGCGGGAAGCTCGCGCTCCGCCCGACCGAGCGTCGCCCGAACACGTTCCGCCCGGCCCCGGATCGCGCTTCGCTTCACCGCCTTCTTCTTCGACGCTCGCCTCGCAACCGCCATCACCCACCTCCTTCGGGGAGAAGTCCCGTGAGGAGTCGTTGCAAGGCGTGTGCCCCGCGATGAGATCTCCGGAATCGCTGCAAAACCAAAGGGTTCACGGGACGCGCCGCAGGCCGAGTCCCCGTGTCTGTGACACGGCGCCTCAAAGGCTTCGGCTGCGACCATGCCGTAGATCCGATTCGCCACAGCCTCACCGTGCGTGCGACGTGTCGCAGCGCGGATTGCGCGACACTTCTCAGCGCGCTGTCGGCTTCGCGTCCTCGATGCGGTCGATCCGGTAGTCCTCGATCACCGGGTTCGACAGCAGCTTCTCGCCCATCTCGCGGAGCAGGCGCTCGGCGGCTGCCCGGTCGGGAGCATCGAGCGTCACCTCGAAGAGCTTGCCCTGCCGCACCTGCGCGACGTCGCGATAACCGAGCGACGCCGCCGCTCGCTGGATCGCCTTACCCTGCGGGTCGAGAACGTCCGCCTTCAGCGTCACGAAGATCGTCGCCCTCACGCTTCCTCTCCTCCGGATCCGAGCGTTCGCGCGAAGATGGCGTCGACGTTGCGTAGCGCTTCCTTCTCGCTGAAGACACGCTCGATCTCCGCGGGCGAGAGCACCTTCGCGATCGCACGATCGCCGTCGATGCGCGCACGGAACTCGCCGCCACGCTCCCACGTCTCCATCGCGTGCCCCTGCACGAGACGGTAGGCGTCCTCGCGCGACAGGCCCTTCTCCGCCAGTGCGACGAGCAGCGTCCCGCTGAAGACGAGCCCGTGTGTCGAGTCGAGGTTTCGTCGCATCTGTTCGGGATGGACGACCAGCGTCTCGGCCAGATGTGCGAATCTGTGCAGCATGAAGTCGAGGAGCATCGTCGCGTCCGGCAGCACGATGCGCTCGACCGACGAGTTGCTGATGTCGCGCTCGTGCCAGAGGGCGGTGTTCTCGAGGGCCGCAGTCGCGTGGCCGCGCACGACGCGGGCCAACCCCGAGACGTTCTCGAGGCGCCACGGGTTGCGCTTGTGGGGCATCGCCGACGACCCCTTCTGGCCCCTGCCGAACTCCTCTTCGACCTCGCGCACTTCGGTGCGGGCCAGATGACGGAGCTCGACGGCGAACTTGTCGAGGCTGGTCGCCACGAGCGCGAGCGTCGAGACGAGGTGCGCGTGGCGATCGCGCTGGACCACCTGCGTCGCCGCGGCCTCGAAGGCAATGCCGAGCCGCTCGCACACGGCTTCTTCGACTGCCGGGTCGAGGTGCGCGAAGGTGCCCACTGCGCCAGAGATCTTGCCCGCGCAGGCGCCGGCCAGCGCCGCCCCCAGGCGCACGCGGTTGCGCCGCATCTCCTCGTGAAACACCAGCAGCTTGAGCCCGAACGTGGTCGGCTCGGCATGGACGCCGTGCGTTCGGCCCACGCACGGCGTGTGTTGGTGTTCGAGTGCACGCCGCCTCAGCGCGGCGACGACGCGATCGACGCCTGCGAGCAGCAAGACGCCGGCCGCCTTGATCTGGAGCGCGAGCGCGGTGTCGAGCACGTCGCTCGACGTCATCCCGAAGTGCACCCAGCGCGCGTCGGGCCCGACGTGCTCGGAGACGTTCGTGAGAAACGCGATCACGTCGTGCCGAACTTCCCGCTCGATCTCGTCGACGCGCGCGGCGTCGAAGCCGGCCTTCGCGCGGATCGTCTCGGCGGCCTTCGCGGGGATCGTTCCGCGTTCGGCGAGAACGTCGCAGACCGCGAGCTCGACCTCGAGCCAGCGGCCGTACTTCGCCGAGTCGGTCCACAGCGCGCGCATCTCGGGACGGGAGTAGCGGTCGATCACGGGGAGCCCAGGCGGAGGTAGGTGTAGCTGAGGAGCAGATAGTACATGACCGGGATTCCGAGCAGACTCGAGTCGATGCGGTCGAGGAAGCCGCCCATGCCCGGCAGGGCTCCACCGGCGTCCTTGCGCTGCGCATCGCGCTTGAGCAGCGACTCGACGAGGTCGCCGATGATTCCGACGATCGTGAGCACGACGGCGAACGGCACCGCTGCGGCCCACGGAAACGACGCCGAGAGATCCGGCCACCAGACGTCGAAGATTCCCTTGAACAGCATCGCGTTGAGGGTTCCGGCGACGATGCCGCCGAGCGCGCCCTCGACGGTCTTGCCGGGACTGATCTGCGGCGCGAGCTTTCTCCGGCCCCACTGGCGGCCGCCGAAGTAGGCGCCGGCGTCGCAGCCGACGACCGCCGCGAGCGCGAAGATCATGTAGAAGGCCCCGGCGTCCGGAGCGATCTGCTGC
Source organism: Deltaproteobacteria bacterium (assembly GCA_020849175.1). Lineage (GTDB taxonomy): Bacteria > Myxococcota_A > UBA9160 > UBA9160 > UBA9160 > MYXO. The sequence goes on along the minus strand of JADLGR010000203.1, from coordinate 10,165 downwards.
GCCGCCATCGGACCGAAGCGGGCGGCGACGACTTCGTGGAACTGACGCAGCACGATCGCGTGCGAGAGCAGCCAGGCCACGTAGAAGACGCCGAAGAAGGTTCCGGAGATGCTGGCGAGCGCCTCCGTGATCTCGGCCTTTCCGACCTGCGCGACCATCACCCCGAGCAGCACCGCCGTCATGAGCAGCGTCGCGTGGTACTCGTTGCCGAGATACGCCACGCACGGAAGCGCTGCACCTGCAACGAGCCCGAAGCCGACGAGGGGATGCGCGCCCTTGTCCTCGATCAGCCGGTAGAACTCGCGAAGCCCCATCAGCGTGATCACGATGATCGCGAGCAGATACGGCACGCCGCCGACGACGATCAGCCACAAGACGGGCGGAATCACGAGCGATGCGGTCAGCAGTCGGAGCGCGAGGTTGCTCACCCTGCGCGACGACCTCTCGGCGATGGGAGTCGGCGGTCGCGGGTGAATCGGCTCCGTGCTCACGCGCGCCCTCCGCCGGGGCGGCCTGTTCCCGTGTGGCCGAAGCCACCGTCCGCGCGCTGCGTGTCGGGGAGGCTCTCGCGCTCGTCCCACCCGATTCGCAGCACGGGTGCGAAGACGAGCTGCGCGATCCGGTCGCCTCGCCGGATCGTCACGGGCTCGCGGCCGGCGTTGAGCACGATGATCTTCACCTCCCCGCGATAGTCGGAGTCTATCGTGCCCGGGGCGTTCGGAAGCAGCAGACCGTGGCGCAGGGCGAGCCCGCTTCGCGGGCGAACCTGCGCCTCGGCGCCGTCGGGAACGGCGAGGGCGAAGCCTGTCGGCACGAGCGCTCGCGCGCCGGGCTCGAGCACGAGTTCATCGTCGAGCGCCGCGCACACGTCGAGACCGGCCGCACCGGCGGTTGCGTACGCCGGGAGCGGAAGGTCTCCTGCGCCGGGAAGGCGCTGGATCGCGACGCGGAGCGCGGGGTCGTGGGGCCCCGCGTCCGATCCAGCACCGTCTCTCGGCTCGTCCGGCCGAGCGCTTCGGCTCACTCCCGCCCCGCGACGTCGGCGAGCGCCTCCTTGCGCGAGAGCCGAATCCGGCCCGTGGGGTCGATGTCGATGCACTTCGCGAGCACCTCGTCACCCTCCGACACCACGTCGGTCACGCGCTCGACGCGGCCTTCGGCGAGCTGGCTCACGTGAACCAGCCCGTCGGTCCCGGGGAAGATCTCGACGAAGGCGCCGAAGTCGGTGATCCGCTTCACCTTGCCGAGGTAGATCCGCCCGATCTCGGCCTCCTGCGTGAGCTCCTGCACCATGGCGCGCCCGCGCTCGAGGGCATCGAGGTCCGGCGAGAAGATCGTCACGCGGCCCGAGTCTTCGACGTCGATCTTCACACCCGTCGTGTCCTGGATCGCCCGGATCACGCGGCCGCCCGGGCCGATGATGTCACGGATGCGGTCGGGCTTGATCCAGATCACCTCGAGGCGCGGCGCATAGCGCGAGAGCTCCGGCCGCGCGGAGAGGGTCTTCAGATCTTCGCGCGTCTCTGCCTCCATGCAGTCGAGGATGTGCTGGCGCCCTGCGTTCGCCTGCTGGAGCGCGCGCTCCATCACGGACCAGTCGACCGACTCGATCTTGATGTCCATCTGCACCGCGGTGACGCCGCGCCGCGTTCCGGCGACCTTGAAGTCCATGTCGCCGAGATGGTCCTCGTCGCCGAGGATGTCCGAGAGGACCGCGACGCGGTCGCCCTCCTGGATCAGCCCCATGGCGATACCCGCGACCGGCGCGCTGATCGGAACGCCAGCGTCCATCAGCGCGAGCGCACCGCCGCAGACCGCCGCCATCGACGACGAGCCGTTCGACTCGAGCGTCTCCGCGACCACGCGAATCGTGTAGGGGAACTTCTCGTGCGGAGGCAGCACCGCTTTGAGGGCACGCTCGGCGAGGTTGCCGTGACCGACCTCGCGGCGTCCCGGCCCGCGAAGCGGTCGCGCCTCTCCCACCGAGAACGGCGGGAAGTTGTAGTGAAGGAGGAACTGCTTCTCGTAGCGCTCGGTGAGCGCATCGATCGTCTGCTCGTCGTCCGAGCTTCCGAGCGTGCAGTAGACCAGCGCCTGCGTCTCGCCGCGCGTGAACAACCCCGTCCCGTGCGCCCGCGGCGCGACGCGCACCTCGCAGGCGATCGGTCGGATGTCCGTCGTCGTCCGCCCGTCGATCCGAGCGCCGTGCGTGAGAATGCGGTCGCGCATCAGCTCCGATCGCAGGTCGTGCAGCGTGTGCTTCACGGTGTCGACCAGCGCGCGGTACCCCTCGCGCCGCTTCTCCACGGCCTCGAGCGTGTCGAGTGCGACGCGCTCGCTTCGATAGTCCGCGGCGAACGACTCGACGACGGCTGCGTCGGCCTCCTTGAGGGCCGCATAGCGCTCGGCCTTGGTGCGGATCGACAGCGCCTGCTCGAGGCCCGCGCGGGCCTTCTCGCGTACGCGTGCGACCAGATCGGCCCGGTCCGCCGGCGGCGGCGCCGTCTTCTTGGCCTTGCCCACGCGGCGCGACAGATCCTCTTGCACGTCCAGCTGCGGAACGATCGCCGCGTGCGCGAACTTGAGCGCGTCGAGAATCTCGTTCTCCGGGATCTCCTGTGCGCTGCCCTCGACCATCACCAGCGCCTTGCGGCTGCCGGCGACCACGAGCTCGAGATCGCTCGACGGAAGCTGCGAATGCAGCGGGTTCACGACCAGCACGCCGTCGACGCGCCCGACACGAACCGCCGAGATCGGGCCGAGGAACGGAATCTCCGAGATCGTGAGCGCGGCCGACGCGCCGACGAACGCGGGGATGTCCGGCCAGAACTCGCCATCGGCCGAGAGCACCGTCGCCGTGATCTGCGTCTCGTCGCGGTACCAGTCCGGGAAGAGCGGACGGATCGCGCGGTCGATGAAGCGCGAGACCAGCACTTCGCGGTCCGCGAGGCGTCCCTCGCGCTTGAAGAAGCCGCCGGGAATCTTGCCCGCAGCCGAGGTCTTCTCGACGAAGTCGACCGTCAGCGGGAAGAAGTCGATCCCCTCACGGGGCTTCGCGGTCACCGCAGTCACGAGCACCACGGTCTCTCCATACGTCACGAGCGCGGCACCTGCGGCCTGCTTCGCGAGTCTTCCAGTCTCGATCGTGAGCGGTCGGCCCCCGACTTCGAGGGTTACGGTTTCCGGCTGGAACCAGCGCGGCATGAGCGATCCTCTCCGTTGCGGCACGCGACATCGGCGCGCCGCGCATGCGGGGGGTGCGAGAGTGAAGATGCGAAGCGGGGGAATGCGGGATCAGCCATGGGCGAAGCGAGCGGGCGCCCGCTTCGCGAATGGATGACTCCCACATTCCGACGATCCGAGGGATCCAAGGCTTGCTTCGGGGCCGCAGAACGCGGCTCCCGACCGTTCCTCACACCACCCAGCGTTCTCGTCGGTCGCTCATCCTTTGAGCGACCGGCCCCGGCTAGCGTCGCAGGCCGAGGCGCTTGATCAGGGCCTGGTAGCGCGCCTGATCGTAACGTCGCAGGTAGTCGAGGAGCCGCCGTCGCTGGCTCACGATCTTGAGCAGACCCCGGCGGGAGTGGTGGTCCTTCTTGTGCGTCTTGAAGTGCTCGGAGAGCTCACCGATGCGCTCCGAGAGGAGCGCGATCTGGACTTCCGGAGAGCCCGTATCCGTCTCGTGCGTCCGATACTCCTGGATCACACTCACTTTTCGCTGTGCGGAAGCCAATCGATGGTCCCTTCGAATGTCCCGGAGAAGGCGCCGGTCACCAGCGCCGGAGCGGCGGTTCCTCTGTTTCCTGCGCGCAGGGGTGTACCCCAGACGCGCGGGACGGGCAAGCCGAGGTCGGCCTCGGCCCGCTCCGGCTCACGCGCGCTCCGGATCGAGAGCCTCCGAAGGAACGTCCCTGGAACCTCGCCTGTGCGCGACGACGCGCAGAGGACGGAGGCTGCCGGCGTGGTCGAGCTCGACGACGGCGAGCAGGCTGCCCGAGGCGTCGACGGTGGCGAAGCGGTCGCCGGGACGCGCGGCGCCCGGCAGCGCCGGCGCGGGTCGCACGGGTCCCCCGTGTCCGATCCGGAGCACGTCGGCGGGCCCGAGCGTGACGCGCGGCAGGCCGAGGACGTCGAGCGGCGAGATCAGCAGCTCAGCGATCCGGCCCGCGGCCGCCGCACGCTCGAGCGCCCGCTCGTCGTGCGCCTGCGCCTCGTCGAACGGCCCGCTCGACGTGCGGCGTAGCTCCCGGACGTGTCCGAAGCAGCCGAGCCGCTCGCCGAGGTCACTCGCGAGAACGCGAACGTACGTTCCAGCCGAGCATTCGAGCGTGATCTCGAGCTCGGGCGGTGCGTAGGACACCACCGCCAGGGAGAAGATCGTGACCGGCCGCGGCGCGCGCTCGACCTCGGCGCCGCGCCGCGCGAGACGGTGGAGCGGGACTCCGCCGCGTTTGATCGCGCTGAACATCGGCGGAACCTGCTGGATCTGCCCCGTGAACGAGGCGAGGGCGGTCCGCACCGTCGCCTCGTCCGGGAGGGGGCCTTCGAAGCGGCGCGTCACGCGCCCGTCGGCGTCGAGCGTGTCGGTCGCGACGCCGAGCGTGATCAGCGCCCGGTAACGCTTGCGCCCGCCCTCGACGAACGGGACGAGCTTCGTCGCATCGCCGATGGCCAGCGGAAGCACGCCGGTCGCGAGCGGGTCGAGGGTTCCGAGGTGACCGACTCTGCGCGTGCCGAGCCAGCGGCGCGCAGCGTCGACGACATCGTGCGAGGTTCGGCCCGCCGGCTTGTCGACGACGAGAAAGCCGCCGGGTCCGGCATTCGGCCCGGCCCGTCCGGCCCATCCGGCGCGCCTCATCGCTCGCCGTCGTCGTGCCGCAGGTCGCGCAGGAGCGCGAGTGTCTCGCTTCCGAGCGCGAGCGACGGATCGTAGTGGAAGTGCAGACTCGGCATTCGTCGCAGCGTGAGCGCCTCGGCGAGTCTTCGCCGCAGGAATCCCGCGGCGTGCTCGAGCGCTTGCTCCGTCTGCTCGCGCGCCACCCCGTGCTCGCGCTCGATCACGCTCCAGTACACGTCGGCCCGTGCGAAGTCCGGTGCGACGTCGACGCGCGTCAGCGTCACGAGGCGCAGCCTCGGATCGGTCGCCTCTTCGCGCAGCACGCGCGCGATCTGCGCTCGGATCTCCTCGCCCACGCGCTCGGTGCGCCGCGTCACGTTTCGCCCTCGTCGTCCTCGGTCTCGTCGTCGCCCGAGGGGTCGGCGTGATCGAGGGTGAGGATCTCGACGTCGGAGTTCGTCACCTCCGCGAGACCCACGCTCTCGACGAAGTCGACCACGCGGCCGAGCAGCGTGCGGATCGCCCGCGCGTCAGACCCGACGCTCACGACGCCGATCAGAGCGCGCTGCCACGTGTCCTGCCCCCCCACTTCGGCAGCCGAGACGTTGAAGCGGTTTCGAATGCGCTGCAGCACCGAGCGGACGACGCCGCGCTTCTCCTTGAGGGAGTGCGAGCCGTGGACATGGAGCTCGACGAGCGCGGCTCCGACGATCATCCGAGCGTCGCCGGCTGCTCCTCGCGGGCGTAGGCTTCGATGACGTCGCCGACCTTGAGGTCGTTGTAGCCGTCGATCCCGATGCCGCATTCGAAGCCCGACTGCACTTCGCGGGCATCGTCCTTGAAACGCTTGAGCGAGCCGATGCGCCCGTCGCAGATCTGTACGCCGTCGCGAACGAGCCGGCACTGCGCACCGCGGCGCACGAGGCCCTCGAGGACGTAGCTGCCCGCGATCGTTCCGACCTTCGGGACGGTGAAGGTGCGGCGCACCTCGGCGCGCCCGAGCTGCACCTCCTTCACCGTCGGCGGCAGCAGACCGACCATGGCGCGCCGGATGTCGTCGGTCGCCTCGTAGATGATCTGGTACATCCGAACGTCGACGCCCTGCCCTTCCGCCGCGCGGCGCGCCGCCGGGTCGGGGCGCACGTGGAAGCCGACGACGATGGCGCCGCTCGCCTTGGCGAGCATGACGTCGCTCTCGGTGATCGAGCCCACACCCGTGTGGATCACGTCGACCTTCACGCTGTCGGTGCTCTGCTTGACCAGCGCATCGCGGACGGCTTCGAGCGAGCCCTGTACGTCGGCCTTGAGCACGACGGCGAGGTTCTTGACGCCTCCCTCCTGGCTCTGCGCGAAGATGTCCTCGAGCGTGAGCTTCGGACGCGCCTCGGGCGTGCGGCCGCGCTGCTGCGCGAGGCGGTGATCGACGATGTCGCGTCCGGCTCGCTCGGTCTCCACCACGTGGAAGACCTGGCCGGCCTCGGGAACCCCCGACAGGCCGATCACGCGCACCGGCGTCGACGGCACCGCCTCGTCGATGCGCTGCCCGTGCTCGTTCTCCATCATCCGCACCCGCCCGTGGCAGGTGCCGACCACGACGATGTCGCCGCGGCGCAGGGTCCCGTCCTGTACCAGCACCGTCGCCACGGGACCGCGGCCGCGGTCGAGCTCGGCTTCGAGCACGACGCCCGCGGCGCGCTTCGACGGGTCTGCCTTCAGCTCGAGCACCTCGGCCTGCAGCGCGATCATCTCGAGGAGCTGCTCGAGATTCGTCCCCTTCGTCGCCGAGATGTTCACGCAGATCGTCTCGCCGCCGAAGTCCTCGGGGACGAGACCGTGCTCCATGAGTCGCTGGCGAACCACCTGTGCGTTCGCGTCGGGAAGGTCGATCTTGTTGATCGCGACGATGATCGGGACGCCTGCGGCCTTGGCGTGATCGATCGCTTCGACGGTCTGCGGCATGATGCCGTCGTTCGCGGCGACGACGAGGATCACGAGATCCGTCACCTTCGCGCCACGCGCACGCATCGTCGTGAACGCCGCGTGACCCGGCGTGTCGATGAACGTGACCCTTCCGCCGCGCGTCGTCACCTGGTACGCGCCGATGTGCTGCGTGATGCCGCCGGCCTCACCCGCCACGACGTTCGTCTTGCGGAGCGAGTCGAGGAGCGACGTCTTGCCGTGGTCGACGTGGCCCATCACCGTCACGACGGGCGCTCTCGGGACGAGCCGCGCCTCGTCGGCCGGCGCCGCCTCGCCGAGCAGCGTCTCCTCCTTGAATCCGACGTCCTGCACTTCGAAGCCGAAGCTCGCCGCCACCTTGCCGGCGGTCTCGACATCGAGGCTCTGCGTGATCGCGACCATCGTGCCGAGCGCCATCAGCTTGGCCTGCAGCTCGCGCGCCTTCGCACCGAGCAGATGCGCGAGGTCGCCGACCGAGACCGGACCATCGAGCCGGATGACGCGACGCGCGGTCTTCGTCGCCGGCGTGGCCGCCGGTCGAGGCGCAGGGGCGTCACGTCGCTTGCGACGCGGCGATGCGAGCGTCCGTGGATCGATCGCCGTCGGGCGGCGCGGCACGACGCGAGTCGTGACCTGGCGAGCGAAGTGCTCCTGCTCGCGGAGCGTCACGACCTCGCGAACGCGCTTGCGCGCCTTGTTCTTGCGATCGGCGGCGGTCGCAGCGTCCTCTCCCGAAGCCCCGGCCGCCGGCGCGCTCTCGGCTTCGCCCCCCCCGTCCGGCGCTCCCCCCTGCGGCGGCGCCGGCGCCTCGACGACCTCGGGCTCCCCGACCTCGTCCGGCACCTCGACGGCCTTCACGGTCTCCTGCTCGATCGGGCTCATCGGTGCGGGCGCTGTCGCCTCGTGCGAGAGTGCCGTCGCTTCCGGCCCGGCTTCGAGCGGGGCGGCCGGCTCCGGAGCCGGCTCGGCGGCGACACGCTTTCGGCGACGGATCACCGCGGAGCCCGACGAGAGCTCGACGCGCTGCTCGACCACCTGTCCGCCCGTCTGTCGGGCAGCGCCGAGCTTCTGGCGCAGCAGGTCCGCCTCGGCGTCCTCGAGCTGCGCCATCGGGTTCTTGAGCTCTACGCCGAGGCCGTGCGCCTTCTCGACCAGCTCGTTGCGGTCGATGCCCAGCTCTTCGGCGATCTTGTACGCCCTGATCTTCGCCATCCGGTCCGTTGGTTTCCTTCGAGATGGCCAGCGAGGACGCTACGCCCCCGACGGCTCTCCCTTCGCGGGTTCGGTCACGTCCGGCTTTGCGCCGGCGCTCATCGCTTCCGCGGCACGTGCTTCGGCTTCAGCGCGCTCAGCGGCCTCGCGCGCCTCCTGCTCCTTCTTCTCGCGCGCCAGCTCGGCGGCGCGGCGCTTGATCGCCTGTGCGCCCGCGTCGTCGATTCCGGGCAGAGACGACAGCAGATCGGCCGGGCACTCCGCGAGGTCTTCGAGCGACGTGATGCCCTGCTGCAGGAGCAGATCCGCCTCGGGATCGCCACACGTCGGGACGACGGAGACTGCCTCGGACAGCCAGCGCGCAACCTCTCGCATCTTCGATTCGCTCTTGATGTCGATGCGCCACTTGGTGAGCAGCACCGCGAGGCGAACGTTCTGCCCCTTGCGTCCGATCGCCAGCGAGAGCTGGTCATCGGGAACGATCACGTCCATCGACTTCGCGGCGTCGTCGATGATCACCTTCGAGACCTGCGCGGGCGAGAGCGCGCTGCACACGTAGCGCGCCGGGTCCGGGCTGAAGGGAACGATGTCGATGCGCTCGCCGCGGAGCTCCTGAACGACAGCCTGCACGCGACTGCCCTTCATGCCGACGCACGCGCCCACCGGGTCGACGTCGCTGTCGCGCGACGCGACGGCCACCTTCGAGCGCCCGCCGGGCTCACGCGCCGCCGACACGATGCTCACGATTCCCTCGTAGATCTCGGGGACCTCCTGCTCGAAGAGCTTGGTGAGCATCTCGATGCAGCCGCGCGACAGGATGATCTGCGGGCCTTTGGTGGCCTTCGTGACGTCGAGGACGTAGGCGCGGATACGGTCGCCCGGCCGGTAGCTCTCGCGCGGCACCTGTTCCTTCGCCGGCAGCACCGCCTCGGCGCGGCCGAGGTCGACGACGATCGATCCCTTCTCGAAGCGGCGCACGATCCCGTTGACGACCTCGCCACGCCGGTCTTTGTACTCGTCGAAGACGTTGTCGCGTTCAGCGTCGCGGACCTTCTGCAGGATCACCTGCTTCGCGGTCTGCGCGAGGATGCGGCCGAAGCCGGTCGTGTCGACCTTGACCCCGATCGAATCACCGACCTCGGCCTCGGGGTCGTACTCCGCACGCGCGATTTCGAGACTCACCTGGTTGTCCGGGTCGGTGACGTTCTCGATGACCGTGCGGAAGTCGAAGACCTCGATCTCGCCCGTGGCATCGTTGTAGCGGGCCTCGATCTCCTTCTCGAGGCCGTACTTGCGATGCGCAGCCTGCTTCATCGCTTCTTCGAGCGCGCCGATGATGACGCGCTTGTCGATGCTCTTGTCCTTCGCGATCTGATCGATCTCTCGCTTGAGTCCGGACAGTATGGTCATGTCATCCCCGCGCTCGCCCCGGCGTGCGGCTCGCCGGTCGGTCTTCTGACTTCGCGGGCCGGGCGAAATCCGCCCGGCTGAACGAGTAGATCGTATTGGCCCGGGCGACGGCTGCGAACGGGATCTCGGCCTGCTGCCCGTCCACCTCCACTCGCGCAATCTCCGCATCGAAGGAAACGAGCCGTCCCCGGAAGCGGCGCCGACCCGCCAGCGGCTCGCGCGTCTCGATGAACACTTCGGAGCCGCAGGCTGCGACGAAGTCCTTCTCGCGCGCCAGACGCCGGTCGAGCCCGGGCGACGAGACCTCGAGCACGTAGCGGTTCGGGATCGCGTCCGCGGCGTCGAGGTGGGAGCCGATCTCCCGCGACAGCGCCGCACAACGTTCGATCGCCACGCGCCCGTCTCCTTCGAGTGTGTCTACGATCACCCGCACCACCCACGTCCCGCGACCGCGGACGAGATCCAGGTCCACGAGCTCGAGTCCGTGCCCCGCGACCACCGGCTCGACCAGATTGCCCAGCTCTGCCGGGATGTCCCGATACACGGCCCATCCACCCGCGATCTTGTCCTGTCGAGAGGCTCCAAAAATGAAAAAGCGGACGACGCGTCCGCTTTCCCTTCGCGCGCCCGACCCGTCTGCGCCCCCGCCCGGAGGCAGCCGGGAGGAAGAGCAGCGAATCGGTCCTACCTGCGTAAGACGAGCGCAAACTATCCGAATCACACAGAGATAGCAAGCGGCGAGCCCCT
>JADLGR010000202.1 GCA_020849175.1 Deltaproteobacteria bacterium | reverse complement strand
CGCCTTCCGGAGGCTTCCCGAATGCAGCCCGCGACCGCGATCGAGAAGGCGCTCGGCGTGCTCTTCCACCTGCACGCGCAGCCGACGCCGTGCGGTGTCAGTGAGATCGGCCGTGCTCTCGCGCTACCCAGGTCGAGCGCGCACCGGATGCTCGCTTCGCTCGCGCGCCACGGCCTCGTCGAACAGGACGAAGGCGGTCGCTATCGTCCGGGAGTTGCGCTGATCGCCCTCGGCCTCGGAGTGCAGGGGCGCGACCCGGTCGTAGCGGCGGCCCGCCCTGTTCTGGAAGAGGAGGCGCGCGAGATCGGCGAGACGATGTTCCTGTGCGCGCTGCGCGCGGGACGCATCGTCGTGCTCGACAAAGCCGAGGGGACGGGCTTCCTGCGGGTCGCGCCGCGCATCGGCGAGGCGATCCCGGTTCACGCGACGGCCATCGGCCGGCTCCATCTGGCGTTCGCAGGCGACAGCGTTCGGCTCGGGCACGGCCCGCTCGAACGGTTCACGCCGCGTACGCTCGTGAGGCCGGCAGCCGTTCGCGCGGCGGCGGAGAGAGCGCGCAGGCAGGGCTGGGCGGAGAACCGCGGGGAGTGGATTCCGGGCCTGCACGTGGTGGCCGCTCCCGTCCTCGTCGGCGAGCGCCTCGAAGCAACGCTCGCCGCCGGTGCACCGACCGCGCACGTCACGTCCGAGACTGCGGCGCGCATCGCCGAGCGCGTGGTATCGGCGGCGCGTCGCGTGTCGGCCCGGCTCGAAGGGAGGCTGCGATGAAGGTGTGGATCGATGGATCCGTCGTCGACGGCGCGGCGGCGCGCGTACCGGTGACGGACCATGGTCTGCTCTACGGAGACGGCCTGTTCGAGGGGATTCGGATCTACGGCGGGCGCGTGTTCCGGCTCGAGCTGCACCTGGCGCGCCTCGCCGCCGGCGCCCGTGCGATCGGCCTCACGTTGCCTGCGACGGCAGAGCAGCTTCGCGAGATCGTGTGTGAGACCGCGCTCGCCTTCGGGCAGCGCGAGGCGTACGTCCGCCTTCTCGTGACGCGTGGCGAGGGGCCGCTCGGCGTCGATCCGACCCCGTGCAGGACGCCGCGCGTCGTCTGCATCGTCGATGCGATCAGCCTCTATCCGCCCGAGATCCGGGCGCGCGGCCTCGACCTCGCGACCGTGAGTCTTCGCCGTCCACCGGCCGACGTCCTCGATCCGCGCGTCAAGAGCCTCAACTATCTCAACAGCGTCCTGGCGCGGCTCGAGGCGAAGCGGCGTGGCGCCGACGAAGCGCTGATCCTCAACCTGGCCGGCCAGATCGCCGAGGCGAGCGTGGCGAACGTCTTCGTCGTCCGGGACGGCGCGCTCGCGACGCCCTCTGCCAGCGACGGCGCGCTCGAAGGCATCACACGCCGGAGCGTGCTGGAGATCGCTGCGCGACTCGGCCTCCGGGCCGCCGAGCGCAGCATCGGTCGCGCGGACGTGTTCGCCGCCGACGAGGTCTTCTTGACCGGCACCGGTGCGAGGATCGCAGCGGTGCGGTCTCTCGACGGCGCGGCGATCGGAGCCGGAGCTCCCGGGCCGATCGTGCGGCGGATCGATGCCGCGTTCACGGAGCTGGTGCAGGAGCCCGCGATGGGCACCGCGTTCTGATCGTGTACGGTGCGGGCGTCGCGCGCGCGTCCGCCTTCGGTGCGAGCCGCGCCCCGGCCTCCTAATCTCTCGTTTGCTCGAGAGAGGGGGGACGCCGTGCGCTGGCAGCAGGCCTTCATTCCGACGCTGCGGGACGATCCGGCCGACGCCGAGGCCGTGAGTCACCGGCTGCTGGTGCGCGCCGGCTTCGTGCGCCAGCTCATGGCGGGTGTCTACTCGCTGCTTCCGCTCGGCCTGCGCGTCACACGCAAGGTGACGTCCATCGTTCGTGAGGAGATGGACCGGATCGGCGCGCAGGAGTTCCGGCTCCCCGCGCTGCACCCGGGGGAGATCTGGAAGCAGAGCGGGCGCTGGGAGCTGATGGGCCCCGAGATGTTCCGCATCAAAGACCGTCGCGACACCGATCTTTGCCTCGGAATGACGGCGGAGGAGATCTTCGCGACGATCGCCGGCGAGCTTCGTTCATATCGTGACCTGCCGCAGATCTGGTACCAGATCCAGACCAAGTTTCGCGACGAGGCGCGCCCCAAGTCCGGCGTGCTGCGCGTGCGCGAGTTCACCATGAAGGACTCCTACTCGCTCGATCTCGATCGAGCAGGGCTCGACGTCTCGTTCCAGCGCCACTTCGAGGCGTATCGAAGGATCTTCGAGCGCTGCGGGCTCTCGACCGTCGCAGTCGAGGCGTCTTCGGGATCGATGGGCGGAAGCGAGTCGGTCGAGTTCATGGTCGCGAGCGAGGCGGGTGAGGACCACATCGTATCGTGCGGCGCGTGCGGCTACGCGGCGAACGTCGAGAAGGCGACGTCGGCGCTGCCGGCACTCGACGACGGTGCCGGCACCGCAGCCCCCGAGCGCTTCGCGACCCCCGGCTTGCGGACGATCGACGATCTCGCTGCGTTCGCCGGGGGCGCTCCAGCCGAGCGACAGATCAAGACGCTCGTCTACGTCCTCGACGGCGAAGTCTTGCTCGTGCTGCTGCGCGGCGACCATGCGCTCGGCGAGCAGAAGCTTCGCGACGCGACGGGTGCGCACGAGCTTCGTCCGGCGAATCCCGGCGAGATCCGCGCCGCGCTCGGAGCCTCGGCGGGTAGCCTCGGCGCCGTTGGTGCCCATGGCCTTCGCGTTCTCGCGGATGCCGCGCTCGAGGGCCGGCGCGACATGGTGACCGGCGCCAACGAAGACGACGTCCACCTTCGCGGCGTCGACGTTGCACGCGACATCGAGGTGTCGGGCTGGCACGACCTGCGCGAGGTGCAGGCCGGCGAGGCGTGTCCCCTTTGCGGCGCGGCGCTGGCGGTCGGCAAGGCGATCGAGGTCGGTCACATCTTCAAGCTCGGTACGCGCTACAGCGAGGCGCTCGGCGCGCGGGTGCTCGACGAAGCCGGCCAGTCCGTCCCGATCGTGATGGGCTCCTACGGAATCGGAATCGAGCGCACCATGGCCGCGATCGTCGAGCACAGCCATGACGAGGCCGGGATCATCTGGCCCGTGGGCGTGGCCCCTTACGAGGTGGTCGTGACGGTCGTCAATCCGAAGGACGTGGCGACGGCCGAGGCCGGGGCGCAGATCTGCGAAGCCCTGCTCGCCGCGGGCATCGACGTCATCCTCGACGACCGCGACGAGCGGCCGGGCGTGAAGTTCAAGGACGCCGATCTCGTGGGGATTCCCTACCGCGTCACGGTCGGTCCAAAGGGCCTCGCGAAGAAGCAGGTCGACCTGACACGCCGTCGCGACGGCCGCACCGAGTCCCTCGATCTCACCCGCGCTGCTGGCCTGGTGATCGAGGCCATCCTCGAGGAGCGGCGCTGAACGACACCGGCGCTTCCCGCGTCGCCAGTTAGAATCGAGGCACGCGCGACACGATCGGAGGAACCATGGACGGCGCCACGATGGAGTACTGGCTCTTCCTCAACCGCTGGCTGCATTTCCTGGCCGGGATCACCTGGATCGGAATCCTCTACTACTTCAACTTCGTGCAGACGCCGTTCTTCGCGACGGAGCTCGGCGGTCAGGCGCGCAGCCCCGTGGTCCGTGGTCTCGTTCCCAACGCGATGTGGTGGTTCCGCTGGGGCGCGATGGTCACGTTCATCACGGGCTGGCTCATCATCCTCACTCGCTGGGGACACCAGGGTGTGCCGCTCTCGGATCCGTACATGACGCGGATCCTCACCGGCGGTCTCATGGGATCCGTCATGTGGGCCAATGTCTGGTTCGTGATCTGGCCGGCACAGAAGCTCGTGATCGAGTCGGCAAACCGGGTCGCGGGAGGCGGGCAGGCGATCCCCGAGGCGGCGGCCCGCGGGGCGCGCTCCGGGCTCGCATCGCGGACCAACACGCTGCTCTCGATCGGAATGCTCTTCTTCATGGCGGCGGCGAGCCACCTGACGACGCTCGCCACGGCGGGAGGCAATGCTGCGTACTGGTGTCTGTTCGTCCTCCTCGTCGGCGCGGTCGAGGCCAATGCGCTCATCGGCAGCGGGCAGTCACGGCAGAAGCCGCTCGCGACGGTGAGCGGAACGATCCACGCTGGCATCGCCGTCGCCGTCTTGCTCTTCATCATCATGAAGGTGACGACGGGCTGACACGCGCGGCGACCGGCCGCTTCGGGTCACGGCGCGGGCGCAGTGCTCGCGAGGTAGGCGGCCAGCGCCGGGATCTTCGGCTGGAGCTGAGGCAGCGCGATCATCGCGTGCGTCGGACGCTTCGGCGTGTATCCGGGCGGGTACTCGTTGCGGAGCACCTTCGCGTCGAGCAGCGCCTCGGACGATCCGGCGATCGGCGGGCCGAGTGCGCCGGGCTGCCGCGGATCGGCGTTGTGACACGCGGTACAGGTGGTGGAATAGATCTGCTTGCCCTCCGCGGCGAGCGGAGAGAGCGGGATCGTCTCCGAGCTTCGAGAGCACGCGGCCAGCAGAGCAGCGCTCAGCAGGCAGGCGATCGTCCGGCGGATCTTCGCTCGCTCCATCCCACTCCCTCGCAGCGCGTCGTCACGGCCTCTTCGATCACGAGGCAGCGAGCATACGACACGAGGCCGAGCGCGCGAGCGATGCGCACCGAGGCGGCGTTCGTTTCGAGCGTCTGGTAGAGGAGGAGAAGACCCTGCTCGCAGGCCACGCGTGCGGCCAACGCGGCCGCGCGCCGTCCGGCACCGCGGCCGCGCATGCCCGGATGCGCCAGTACGCCGAGCCGAGCGGCCGAGCCGCCGATCACCGCGAAGCCGGCTGCCGCGGCGAGGCCCTCACCCACGAAGACGCCCGCGTGCGCGGCGAGCTCGTTCTCCTGCGCGAGGCCGCAGTGCTCCCACTCCTCCTGCGTGACGGCATCACGCAGCCGCGCGAGGGCCGCACGATCTGCTGAGCGGAGTAGCCGGGCCGCACCCGATCCGGGCAGGATCGCGGGTACGCTCTCGCCGTGGAAGACCAGCGCGGGACCGACGGCTCGCCCGGCGCGCACGCCGAGCGCCGCTCGCAGCGTTGCCTCGCGCGGGAAGGACGCATCGCCGCCGAGATGTGCCGCGATGGCCCGTACGGCGTTCGCTTCCCCGTGGATCAAGAGGGCCGAGTCGTGCCCGAGCAGGAAGACGCGGCGCGCGCCTTCGCCCCGCGCCTCGACGCAGTGGACGCCCGGCGCACGCAGCAGCGTGGCGTCGCAGCCGAGCCGCTGCGCCCAGACCGCGTCGATCCTGCGCTGCAGGGCGCCGTCCATCGCTCGTGCCTCCGCGCGGCACGATAGCGATCCGCTTCGACTCGGCGGCGCCGCGATAGACTCGCGCCTCACGCCATGTCGACGTCCCGCCCCGAGCTCGAGCGCCTCGTCCGCCTCGCCTGGCCGATCGCCGGCGCACAGGTCGGCAACATGCTGATGGGCATCGTCGACACTCTCTTCGTCGGCCGTGTCGGAGTCGACGCGCTGGCCGCCCTCTCGCTCGGCAACGCGTTTCTCTACGGAACGCTCCTCATCGGACAGGGGCTCGTTCTCGGAATCGATCCGCTCGTCACACAGGCGCACGGCGCCGCCGATGGTCGTGCCACGGCCCTCGCGCTGCAGCGCGGGCTCGTCGTGTCCGGCTTCGTCACACTCCTGGTCTCGCTCGCGCTCTGGTTCACGGAGCCCGTCCTCGTTGCGCTCGGCCAGGAGCCGGCGCTCGCCGAGGCGGCCGGCGGCTACATCGACGTACAGATTCCGACGATCGGTGCACTGTACGCGTATCTCGCGCTGCGCTCGTATCTGCAGGGCCGCGGGATCGTTCGCCCGGCGCTCGTCGCGATGCTCCTCGCGAACGTCACGAACGTTCTCTTCAACTGGGTCCTCGTCTTCGGACATCTCGGAATGCCCGCGCTCGGCCTGCGCGGATCGGGAATCGCCACCGCGCTCTCGCGGCTCGTACTCGTCGCAGCTCTCGTCGGCCTCGTGTGGGCGGGCCGCCTCCACGACGGCGCGTGGACGCAGTGGTCGCGGGCCGCACTCGATCGCGCTGCGCTCCGGCGCATCCTCGCATACGGCCTGCCGATCGCGCTGCAGATGGGCTTCGAAGTCTGGGCGTTCTCGGCGGCGACGCTTCTCGCGGGGCGTCTCGGCGCGGCGTCCGTCGCCGCGCACACGATCGCGCTCAACCTCGCGTCGTTCTCGTTCATGATGCCGCTCGGCATCGCGCAGGCCGCGTGCACGCGCGTCGGTAACCTCGTCGGAGCGGGACGGTCCGAGGCTGCCAGTCATGCGGCGCGCGTCGCGATCGGACTCGGAGCTGCCGTGATGGCGTGCTGGGCGCTCGTGTTCGTGACGCTTCGCAGCGTGCTTCCCGGGCTCTACACGCCGGATGCTGCCGTGATCGGACTCGCGGCGACGATTCTTCCGATCGCTGGAGCGTTCCAGATCTTCGATGGCGTGCAGGTGGTCGCGGCCGGCGCGCTGCGGGCCATTGGCGACACGCGGCCGGCTGCCGTGCTCAACTTCGCCGGATACTGGCTGGTGGCGCTGCCGCTCGCTGCGTGGCTCACGGTACGCGAAGGTGCGGGCCTGACCGCCATCTGGTGGAGCCTGTGTCTCGGCCTGCTCCTCGTGGCGTCCGGGCTCGTCGTCTTCGTTCGCAGGCGGATGCCGGGCGTCTCGTGAGCCCTTCGCCAGCGCGGTAGCATGCCGTCGTGTCGGACCCGGATGCGCCCGAAGAGCCCATCGCGCCCGAGGTCGTCAGAGCGTGGATGAGCCCCGAGCCAGGGCGCCTTCTCGGCCGCGGCCATCCCGTCGGCGATTTCCTCGAGGCGTACGAGTGGCGCGTGCTGGAGGAGCGCGCCGGCCATCTCGTCCTCGACGTACACCTGCCGGCGCAGGTCAAGAATCCACGCGGACAGCTCTTCGGCGGCTTCACGCCGACCTACATCGATCTCGTCGCGCTGCGAACCGTGCGCGCCGGCCTGCCGCCGAAGGCCCCCCGCGGCTGGCTCGCGACGGTCAACATGCGGATCGACTACTTCGAGCCCGTCGTCGAGGAGTTTCGGATCGAGAGCTCGATCCTGCACCGGCGAGGGAGAACGGTCATCGTCCAGACACGCTTTCTCGACCGAAGCGGAACGCTACTCGTCTTCGCACTCACGACGCTGCGCGAGCGGTAGAAGGGGGCGCGCGAGCTTCTGGCTCAGCCTTCCGCCAGGGCCGGGACGTGGCGGGCGCGTTCCGGGATCAGCCTCGATCTGCGAGGAGCCCCTTGCCCGGGACGTGGTTCAGCTCGAGTCGGATGCCGTCCGGATCCTCGAAGAGAACCGAGTAGTATCCGGGCGCCCAGCTCCCGTCCTCGGGCGGGTGAACGATCTTCGCGTCCATCGCACGCAGGAGCGCGTAAGCGCGGTCGACGTCCTCGCGCTCGCGGGTACGGAAGCACAGATGGTGCAGGCCGACGCGTGACTGGACGAAGCGCTCGCCGGCGTACTCCGGCGCGCACGCCCGAATGCCGAACGCGGTACGACCTCCGACGCAGTAGTAGAAGCCGTCGCCGTCGAGGACGGGCTTCATGCCGAGCGCGGGCAGGAGCCGCGCGTAGAAGGCGCGCGAGCGCGCGAAGTCGCTCACCGTGACGAAGGCGTGCGCGATGCCGTTGATCTCGATCATCGGTCCTCCGAAACCGGCTAGTGTAGGAGCGGCGCCGGCTTCGCTTCTCCGCGCTGCGCGAGCGCGTAGCGCGCGTGCAGCACGGCGAGAAAGCGCTCGACGGCCTGGTTGACGCGCACCGTTCGGACCGAGTGGAAGATCTCGAAGGCGTGCTGCGCGCCGGGGATCTCGGCATAGGCCACGGGCTCGCGCGACTTCTCGCGCAGCGCCTTCACGAAGACGCGCGCCTCGCCCACGGGAACCAGCGAGTCGCCGGAGCCGTGGATCACGAAGAACGGCGGAGCCTCCGCGTGGACGTGCGAGAGCGGCGAGGCCTGCTCCCAGAGCTCGGGAATCTCGTCGCGCGATCCCTTCAGCACCTGCTTCTCGAGCACGCCCTGCAGCCCGTCGTGCGGCCAGGCGTGGCTGCGATCGAGGAAGTCGTAGACGCCGTAGAACGGAACGCAGCCCTGTACGCTCGTGTCCTTGTCGCCGAATCCGGGCTGGAACGCCGAATCGTTCGGCGTGAGGGCGACCATCGCTGCGAGATGTCCACCGGCGGATCCACCCGTCACGACGATGAAGTTCGGATCGCCTCCGTACGCCGCGATGTTCTCCTTGATCCAGACCAGCGCCTTCTTCACGTCGACGAGATGATCGGGGAAGGTCGCATGGGGGCTGAGACGATAGTTGACGGTGACACAGACCCAGCCGTGCGCAGCGAGCTGAAACATGAGCGGGAGCGCCTGCTCGTTCTTGCTCCCCATCACCCAGCCGCCGCCGTGGATCTGGAGCAGTACCGGACGATTGCTACCCGGATTACGTCCGTGATAGACATCGAGCGCGAGATCGATGCCGCGCTCGCGCGCGTAGCGAATGTCCTTGACGCGCTCGACGTCGGCAGTGCGAAGCGGCAGCGGCTGCACGATGCGGCGCCAGTCGATCCGGTCGCCGAGCTCCTCTCGACGCTCGGGAAGAACGCGCTCGCGATAGTCCGCTCCGAGCGCCTCGCGAAGCGCGTCATCGGCCACGCGCCCCGCGCGTGCGGCCCGAATCTGCGCCATTCCGAGACCGAGCCACGAGAGCACGGTGATGCCGAGGCCGATCTGGCCCGGCCAGGCGCCGAACGCCCCGGCGAGCCCGAAGACGAGCGTCGCCGCCGCCTGCCACGCGACGTGGTGCAGTGCGAGCTCGCTCGTGAGCCAGCCGGCGGCGAAGCTCACGGCCGAGATGCGCATGCCGCGGGTGATGGGAAAGAGGGCGTTCCAGGTGAAGGCCGCGCCCCAGAGGCTGACCGCGAGGAAGAGCCAGGAGATCATCGGGGGTCCTTTCGGCGGAGGGTCGTGTGGAGTGTGGCCGTCCGCGCACGCTCGCGCCACGACGGGTCCGGCGAGCGGCCACGCTGATAGACTCGACATGCATGCAAGCCGCAACTCCCGGCAGCGAGCAGGGGTCGGAGGAGCGTCCGGGGGGGGATCGTCCCCGACCCGGGAGCGCTGCTTCGAACGGCAGCGTGGGCGAGCCCGGCGCACGCCTTCTGACGGCCGCCAATGCGCTCACCGCAGGTCGCCTCGCCGCAGCGCCAGTCGTCGCGTTCGCCGTCTCGCACGGGGCGAGCGTGCTGGCCCTCGGGGTCTTCGTCTTCGCAGTGGTCAGCGACGTGCTCGACGGAAGGCTGGCGCGCCGCAGCGGCGGCGCATCGGCCTTCGGGGGTCTACTCGATCATGCGACCGACGCGACGTTCGTGAGCGCCGGCCTGCTGGCATGTGCCGTCGCCGGAACGGTTCCGCTGCCGCTCGCCCCGCTCGTCGCGGCGGCGTTCGTGCAGTACGCCGTCGATTCGCGGGCGCTGCAGGGCAGGGCCCTGCGGGCGAGTGCACTCGGACGCGTGAACGGTGTCGCTTACTTTGCGCTCCTCGGCGTCCCCGTCGTGAGAGACGGAGTCGGCCTCGGCTGGCCGCCGGATGGTCTCGTGCGTGGCCTCGGCTGGGTGCTCGTCGGCACGACGCTCGTCTCGATGGGTCTTCGTCTGTGGCGGCCTCGCGCGTAGCTCCGCCTCCAGTCCGGGTGATCTCCCAGCGGACGGCAGCGCCGAGTGCGAGACCCTGCCCGGCTGCTGTGCCCATCGCGTCGCGACCTCGGCCGTGCCCGACGATCCGCTCGCGTCGCCGGGCTTCGACGGGCGCGAGTGCGGTTGCGAGTCACCCTCTCTCGTAGAACGCGATCGGAGGATGCCGTGATGAGCCGCAGGAATCTTCTTCGAGGCGCGCTGGGAGCCGTGGGCCTCGCG
The DNA here is from genome assembly GCA_020849175.1 of Deltaproteobacteria bacterium. Classification (GTDB taxonomy): domain Bacteria; phylum Myxococcota_A; class UBA9160; order UBA9160; family UBA9160; genus MYXO. The sequence goes on along the minus strand of JADLGR010000202.1, from coordinate 2,129 downwards.
CTCGGTGGATCGCGCACCGCGAACGCTGCAGGCGAGGGCAGTCGAGCGACCGTTGCACCCCTCGGCCTTCCGCACGAGTCCTGGCGCTCGCTCGTCTCGCCGGAGGCGTACGCGGTTCTCTTCGACGAGGCGACGGAGCGAGCGCGCTCGAGCGCGTTCGACGGCGAGAAGCGGGCCGGCACCTACGTGTGTGCGGCGTGCCATCTGCCGCTCTTCGAATCGTCGGCGAAGTTCGACAGCGGAACGGGCTGGCCGAGCTTCTTCCGCCCCATCGAGGGACACGTCGCGACGCGGCGCGACTTCAAGCTCCTGCTCCCGCGCACCGAGTACCACTGCGCACGATGCGGTGGGCACCAGGGACACGTCTTCGACGACGGCCCTCCTCCGACAGGGCTTCGCTACTGCAACAACGGCGTCGCGCTGCGCTTCGTTCCCGAGGGCGAGCCGCTTCCCACGCTACGCCCGTGAAGCTCGGCGCGACTGCCGTCCTCGTCGCGGCGTTCACCCTCCTCGCGGGCGGCGCGCGCGCGCAGACGGCGGTCGCCACCTTCGCGGGCGGCTGCTTCTGGTGCATGGAGCCGCCGTTCGACGCGCTTCCGGGCGTTCTCTCGACGACCTCCGGATACACCGGAGGTTCCACGCCGAACCCGACGTACGAAGAGGTCTCGGACGGCGGTACTGGCCACGCCGAGGCGGTGCAGGTCGTCTACGACCCCGCGCGGATCCGCTACGCGCAGCTCCTCGACGTCTTCTGGCACAACGTCGATCCCACGTCGAAGAGCGGGCAGTTCTGCGATCAGGGTGCGCAGTATCGTGCCGAGATCTTCGTACACGACGCCGAGCAGCGGCGGCTCGCCGAGGTGTCGCGCGACGCGCTCGCCACCTCGGGGCGCCTTCCGGCGCCAATCACGACGCAGGTCACCGATGCCGGCCCGTTCCATCCGGCCGAGGGCTATCACCAGGACTACGCGGCCAAGAATCCGCTGCGCTACCGCTACTACCGCAGCCGCTGCGGCCGCGATGCGAGGCTGCGCGAGATCTGGGGCGTCGAGACTCCGGCGCACTGAGCCCGCGCATCGAACGCGCGCACGATGGCGCATTTGCGCAGATCGGAAACACTGCCCGCGAAATCGGCCCTCGATCCGCGCTTTGGCGACGTCAGCCTGCGAGCGTGTCGAGCACGCGCGTCATCAGCGTATTGATGCGATCGAAGCGCTCGGGCGCCGAGAGCATCTCGCCCGCCGTCTGCACGTAGGCGCCAGGGCGAAGATCTGCGGGACAGTTCGCGATCAGCGCCTCGGCGCTCGCGACGGTCGTCTCGAGGTGGAACTGGAGGCCGAGCACGCGGTCGCCGATCGCGAACGCCTGGTGGTCGCACGCGGCGCTGCGAAGCAGATGACGTGCCCCGCGCGGCAGGTCGAACGTCTCGCCGTGCCAGTGGAAGACCTCGGTCCCGGGCGCGAACAGCGCGGCGAGCTCGTCGGACGCAGCGGCTCGTGCGGGCAGAACGGGATGCCAGCCGATCTCGCGCTCTTTTCCCGCGCGCACGCGTGCTCCGGTCGCTGCGGCGATGAGCTGGGCACCGAGGCAGATGCCGAGCACGGTCTTTCCACGCGCGATGGCGTCGCCGATGAACTGCTTCTCCTGCGCGAGCCAGGGGAGCTCCGTCTCGTCGTTGACGCTCATCGGGCCGCCCATCGCGATCACCCAGTCGAAGTCGTCCAGCGCCGGAAAGGCCGGAGCGTCGTAGAGCGTCGTGCGCGTGACGGTCGCGTCGCGCGCGCCGAGCCAGTCCGCGATGCTTCCGGGCCCTTCGAAGGCGACGTGCTGCAGGATGTGGACTCTCACGCTGCCTCCTGCGGTGCGCGACGCGCGCACGATCGCGCTACGAGCCTTCCTTCTCTCCGGGCCTTCGAACGAGAACGCGTGCCTGCTCGGGCGCGATCGGCCGCCCGCTGCGATCGAGCGGCTCCAGGCGATCACCGCCTGCCTCGCGGAACATTCGCATCGACTCCGGCTCGTCCGGGCCGAGCCGGATCACCGTCGCGTCAGGCTCGCCCTCGATCCCGAGCGCGGCCTCCCAGCGTCCCTCGGTCGTGACCGTCTTCTCGCCGTCTGGCCGACCGAGG
>JADLGR010000201.1 GCA_020849175.1 Deltaproteobacteria bacterium | reverse complement strand
GCCCTTCAGCTGCTTGAGTAGCGGTAGATCGATGCCCTGCTCGTCGTAGACGTAGCCGGCAGAGTCCGAGCACGCGATCACCTTCGCGCCGAAGGCGCCGAGCTTCTCGATCGCGTACGTCGCCACGTTGCCTGCACCGGAGACGATGCACGTCTTGCCCTCGAGCGAGTCGCCGCGCACCTTCAGCATTTCCTGGCAGAAGAAGGTCGCGCCGTAGCCGGTCGCCTCCGGCCGGACGAGCGATCCGCCCCACTCCACGCCCTTGCCGGTGAGCACTCCGGACTCGTAGCGGTTGGTGATGCGCTTGTACTGCCCGAACATGTAACCGATCTCGCGCGTTCCCACGCCGATGTCGCCCGCGGGCACGTCGGTGTACTCGCCGAGGTAGCGGAACAGCTCGGTCATGAAGCTCTGACAAAAGCGCATGATCTCGTCGTCGGAGCGACCCTTGGGATCGAAGTCCGAGCCGCCCTTGGCGCCACCGATCGGCATCCCTGTGAGCGCATTCTTGAAGATCTGCTCGAAGCCGAGGAACTTCACGATGCCGAGGTACACCGACGGGTGGAAGCGCAGGCCGCCCTTGTAGGGCCCCAGTGCACTGTTGAACTCGACGCGGAAGCCGCGATGGATCTGAACCTCGCCACGATCGTCCTGCCAGGGCACGCGAAAGATCACCTGGCGCTCGGGCTCGCAGACGCGCTCGATGATCTTGTGATGCCCGAACTCGGGATACTTGACCAGCACGGGTCCGAGCGACTCGAGCACCTCGCGAACGGCCTGGTGGAACTCGACCTCGCCGGGGTTGCGGCGGATGACTTCCTGGTAGACGGGCTCGAGCTTCTCGTCGATCGGCTTGCTCACGCTGGTCTCCGGTGCGCGGCGTCACGGCTCGCGCGGCCGCCGAACGTAAAGGACGGGCCGGACAGCGTCGACCCCACGTCACGGGATCTGGCTGACGTATCCGGCTTGACGCCGCACGCGCCTCTGGTTCACTGGCCCGGCGGACGGCGCGCTGCGGCCACTTCGCTCAAGCAGACGCACGCGCCGGTCGATCGAAGCCACGGGGGGCGACGTGGGGTGGAAGGAACATCTGCGGCGGAGCGTCAGCGCTCCCGACGTTGCGATCGACGTGGGGACGGCGTTCACCCGCCTGCACGTCTCGGGTCGGCCGAGCCTGCTGCAGGCGCGCTCGGGTGTTCCGTCGCCCGACGATCCGCGCGAGGTCAGGCCCGCGCTGCGCTGCGGCGTCGTGGCGGACGCGCAGGTCGCCACCGCGCTTCTGCGGCCGCTGCTGGCTCGCGTTCAGCGCGGGCGGCGGCTGCGACCGCGCGCGCTGGCCTGCGTGCCGAGCGACGCGTCTGCAGCCGAGAAGGCCCTTTTGATCGATGCGGTGTCGGAGGCCGGCGCTTCGGCCGTAGCGGTCGTCCCCGAGCCGCTCGCGGCGGCGATCGGGGCCGGGCTCGATCTCGAGCTTCCGTACGCGCAAATGCTCGTGGACCTCGGCGACGGCGTGACCGACATGGCGGTGATTCGAGACGGCACGCTGGTCGCCTCGGATGCCGTGCGCCTCGGCTGTAGCGATCTGCGCGCGGCGCTCGATGCCGCCGTCACGGCGAGTCTCGGCCTTCGGCTCTCGCGCGGCGAGGCCGACCGCCTGGTACGCAGCGTCGGGCTCGCCGGACGAGTCGAGGCGAGCGACACGCTCTCGTTCATCGGCCTCCCCGTGTCGCGAGGCGTGGACCGCTACGCCGAAGCACCGCCCGATCAGCTCCGTGCCTCGATCGAGCCCGTGGCCGACCGGATCGCGGCCCGAATCTCCTCCTTCCTGGCCGGCCTTCCCGACGATCTGGCGTGCGAGGTCATCGAGAGCGGGATCTGCTTGACGGGCGGTGGTTCCCTCCTCCCGGGAGCGATCGAGTGGCTGGTGACAGAGACGCGTGTCGCCGTACACCGGGCCGACGATCCGATCTGCGCCGTGATTCACGGTGCGCAGCAGATGCTGGCGGAGCGCACTCCAGCCGCACTCTGGGGCGACTGAGCCCAGGCCGAGGGCCGGGGCGCGGAGCCAGCCGGGCTCCCTACGGTTCGCGACGGGCCGGCCAGGGTGCGGTCGTCGCCGCGTCTTCGAGAACGCCGGCGTTGCCTGCGAGTTGCGCCCGCTCGCGGCTGCGCCTCGACACGTCGGGCCGGTGATGGCAACGTCCACGGTCCCCACGCCGGACCGCTGGAGGTCTCATGCCTCGGCCGCGCTCCCTTCTCTGCGCCGGGCTCTTGCTCGGCGCCACTGCCTGCCATGCCCCGCCCGACGACCCACGGTTCATCACCGACGAGCAGGGCCGCGCATTGATCCTTCACGGCATCAACGTCTCGAACTCGGCCAAGGACGATCCGCAGCGCATGCCCTGGGTTGGGAAGCCCGACGTCGCGCGGCTTGCCGACGACTTCGGCTTCAACTTCGCCCGCTTCCTGCTCCAGTGGGACGCACTCGAGCCCTCCCCGGGAGTCTACGACGAGCAGTATCTCGACCGCGTCGCCGAGCGCATGCGCTGGTTCGCCGATGCCGGCATCTATGTCGTGCTCGACATGCACCAGGACGTGTACGGAAAGACGGACAGCGATGGCCGCACGCCGATGGGCTACAACGGAGCCCCTGCGTGGGCATTCCTGACCGACGGGCTTGCGTTCGAGCGCAATCCGGTCGATTGGTTCCTCTCCTACTGGCAGCCCGCCATCATGCGCGCCTTCGACAACTTCTGGGACCACGACGACCACCCCGAGCTGCAGGACCGCTACGCAGCCGCGCTGGCGCACGTCGCCGCGCGCTTCGAGGACGACCCGATCGTTCTCGGCTACGACATCATGAACGAGCCGTGGGCAGGGACGATCCTGAACGGATCGATGACCCAGAACCTCGCTGCCTTCGATGCCGGTCCGTACCGCGCGTTTCTCGAGCGCTGCATCGCAGCGATCCGCAGCGTCGACGCCGACGGCTGGATCTTCTTCGAACCGCGCGCCTGGGGACCGAACAGCGGAGAGGCCTCGCTGATCGGCGCGCTCGACGACCCGCGCAGCGGCGAGCCGCGCCTCGCCTACTTTCCGCACTACTACTCGCTCAGTGTCGATGCGTTCGGAAACTACGCACCGGCCTACGACGAGAGCATGCGCAACTGGGCCAGGAACCGAAAGCTCGAAATCGACGTCCAGCGCGCACCGCTGCTGATCGGAGAGTGGGGCACGGGAACCTACGTCACGGGCTGGCGTCCGTATCTGGAGGACGTCTTGCGAATGGCGGACCGCATGACGAGCGGCTGGGCGTACTGGGAGTATGGACGCGGCGGCTGGAGCCCGATCGACGCGGCGGGCAACGAG
>JADLGR010000200.1 GCA_020849175.1 Deltaproteobacteria bacterium | reverse complement strand
GGCGGGCGCACGTTCACGCCGCAGATGCTCGACCTCGCGATCCGGTGCCTGGTCGCGCGCGAAGGCGAGCTCTGGGTCTGCGCGGACAACTACTCGGACGGATTCGCAATCGGTCTGTCAACGGACGGCGGGGAGACGTTCGAGCCGCGCTTCGTGTACGAGGAGCTCGCAGGTCAGGTCGCGTGCGAGGCCGACACGCGCTCCGCGGAGGTCTGCCCCGTCGTGTGGCGCGCGATCGTCGACATCTTCGGGCTCGACGCAGGGCCGACTCCACCGATCGACGGAGGAGGCTCCGACGCCGGGAGTAGTCGCGATGCACGGCCGCCCGCGATGGACGGAGCGCGCGACGCGAGCGCGTCCGATGCGTTCGTGAATCCGAGAGCGCCCGACGACGGGTGCGATTGCTCGGCGGCCGGGAGTGGGCGACGGGGCACGACGCTCCTCGTGCTGCTACTAGGCCTGTTCCTGTGGCGGATCAGGTCGCGCTCAAAGCTCTACGAGACGCGCCAAAACGTGACCGTGCTCGGCGTCCCGCTAGCGCCGGGTCGCGAATTCTATCTCGTGATGGACGACGACGAGGATCGTCTGCTGCTGGGAACACCCAAATTCCGTCGGACTGCGGGCTACGAGGAAGAGCACGACACGCACGGGGAGAGCGGCGACGGTCACTGACGTCGCGGGCTGCACGCCGGCGATGGAGCAACAGACGGAGGCCGTTCGCGACGACGACGAGCGTGTTGCCTTCGTGCATCGCGAGCGCCGGAGCGTCGTTCAGTCCGTCGCCGATCATCGCGACGCGACCTTCGCGCGCCATCACGCGCCGTGCGGACGAGCGACACGTTCATCACGACAGCCCCAGTCCTCGTAAGGTCGATGCGCCCCTCGCGCCGACGGCAGGAATAAGTTCCGCCCCTGCGGGCTGCACAAACGGAGGACCGCTCGATGACCATACTCCGGAGCCCTGCCGCCCTCGCCCTTGCGATGCTCGCCGTTTCGGGGTGCGCTCCGGTGGAGTATCCCGGTTCGAGCGATCGCGAGAGCGAGCGCAGCCCCCATCCCGCCGGAAACGGAACGCTCGTCGTGGAGTCGAGCTGGCAGGCGGGCGACATGGGCGAGATCCTCGACTACTCGAGCGACGCGACCGCGTCGTGGGCGAGCTCCTCGTTCGACAGCGCGCAAATCCGCCTTGATTCGGTCGGCACCGGCTTTTGGGTCATGAGCGACCTGAGCATCACGGGAGTCGATATCCTCACCGCGCCGGCAGGCATCTACCGAAACGGAGGCGTGGTCAGCACCTCGCTCGTACTGTGCTCCGGGCGCAGCTTGGGGAACTACACGTTCGACCATGTCGGGACCCCCAACGAGGTGAGGCTCACCGACAACGCCGATGGTTCACGCAACCTCACATTCGTCGTGTCGTTCCGTTCCTGGACTAGCGAAAGTCAGGTGGCGACGGGCTCGGTCGACTACCGCGGGGTTGTGGTCCGTGGCGGCACGGATGGCGGTGCGGTGCCGCCAATCGTGGCGAGCGAAGCGGCGCTGCGCGGATCGCTCGGCGTCGACTTCGAGGGCCCGACCGTGAGCGAGGTGCCCTGGTGATGCCTGACGCCTCCTGCTCGAAGCGCTGCCAGCCGGCAGCGCGAGGCTAGGCAGGTGGTCGAGAGGCTTGCGGTCCGCGAGGACGCGCTCCTCGCGCACCTTCATGCCGCGAACGCGGCCCTGGAGCCCCGAAGGGCACGTGATGACGTCTGCCATGCGCTGCCTCCACGGGGGCAAAGCCGTCCGGATGGCTAGCGGGGGACAGCTTGCACGAAAGGGAACCCAGGGTTCCTAACCGTGCGAGCCGACCCACGCGCTTGCACGAAACGGAACCGTGGGTTACGTTTTGTGCGTGACGACGCCCGAAGCCAAAGGGCCGGACTGGAACCGGCTGTTCGAGACCGCCGCCGGTCAGGCCGGGTACGTCACGACGAAACAGGCCGCCGAGGCGGGCTACTCCACCCACCTGCTCCGCAAGCACATCCACGCCGGCCGCGTGACGCGGCCTCAGCGGGGGATCTACCGGCTCGTCCACTTTCCGGTCGGGGAGCACGAAGAGCTGGTCACCGCCTGGCTCTGGTCCGAGCAGGCGGGCGTGGTCTCACACCAGACTGCGCTGTCGCTCCACGGCCTCTCCGACGTGCTGCCGGCCCAGGTGCATCTCACGCTCCCGGAGGCCTGGCGACGGCGACGGTTTCGCGGTCCCGCCGGGGTCGTGCTCCACCACGCTGATGTCGCCCCCGAGGAGCGATCGTGGTTCGGCCCAGTGCCCGCAACGAGCGCCAGCCGCACGCTCAGCGACTGCGCCAAGAGTGGCCTGTCCCCGGAGCTACTGCGCCAGGCCGCCCAGCAAGCGCTTCGGCGCGGCCTCGTCACGCGAGGAGAGCTTGCGGAGGTCGAGACCGCCCTCAAGCCGTTCGGAGGCCTCGCAGAATGACCCCACGCACCTACGCCTCCCCCGAGGCCTTCAAGCAGGCGCTCGAGCAGCGCCTGCGCTCATCCGCCAAGACGGGCGCCGAGTTCGCGCGCAAGCGCCAGCTCCTCGTCTTCGATCGCTTCCTCGCCCGAATCGTCGCGGTGCTCGGAGATGCGGCCACGCTGAAGGGCGGCCTCGTCCTCGAGCTACGCCTCGAACGAGCGCGCACCACGAAGGACGTCGACCTCCGCATGGTGGGTTCGCCGGACGACGTGCTCGCGAAGCTGCAGGAGGCCGGTCGCCAGAACCTCGGCGACTTCATGGCGTTCGAGGTCGGGCCGGACGACGACCACCCGGAGATCCAGAACGACGGGATGCAGTACGACGGGCTTCGGTTCCGAGCGGAGTGCAAGCTCGCGGGCAAGCTCTACGGGCAGCCCTTTGGCGTCGACGTCGCGTTCGGTGACCCGATCCTCGGAGAGCCCGAGGTCGTGGTCGCGGAGGACGTGCTCGCGTTCGCCGGCATCGCCCCGCCGACGCTGCGGCTCTACCCGATCGAGACGCACATCGCGGAGAAGCTGCACGCGTACACCATGC
>JADLGR010000199.1 GCA_020849175.1 Deltaproteobacteria bacterium | reverse complement strand
TGTTTGGATCCTTCATGCAGTTCTACGCGGCGCATCCGGTCCTCGCACAGGATCTGATCCAGCAGCTCTTTCTATGGCAACGGGAGAATCCGGAGGTCGGCGGCCTTGGGGCCGACTACCTCGCGCACGTGCAGGTTCTCGTCGAGGCGGCGCAGCGGCGCGGGGAGGTGCGAAGCGACCGGCCGTCCGCGCAGCTCGCGGCGGCCTTCTTCGCACACTATGCATTCTGGGTGCAGGCGTGGCTCGTCGAGCGGTCGGTGTCGTCCGAGGCAGCCGAGGCGCTGCTGCGAGCGGCGCTCGAGCTCCAGATCGAAGGGGTACGACCGCGCCGGGTGAAGTCGCAGCGATGATCTCGCTGCCGTTGCGAAGGCTCGGACGTGACGCCCGGTCGAGCCCGCGAAGCCGACCTCGTCTTCACGATCGGCTGCCACGACGGCGTGTCGTCGTCTCCTCGTCACGGTAGCGCTCGCGTGCGGCCTCGAGCTCCCGCGCCACGTCTGCGCGCAGCGAGGCAGGCTCGACCACCTCGGCGCCCGCGCCGAACGAGAGCACCCAGCTCCGAATCTCGGCCGCGCCGCCCACCTCCATCGTCAGCTCGAGCCGCCCGCCATCGATGCGCTCGAGCTTCTGGCTCGGGTGCCAGGTCCTCTCCTCGACGAACGTCGCCCACGGCTTCTCGAAGCGGATCCGCACGCGCGTCGCAGGCTCGTGCATCACGCCGAACGACGCGCCGGCGTACGCATCGAAGTCGAAGTCGGCGGGGGGATCGAAGCGCTGCCCCGTCCCCGACAGGCTCCGGATCCGATCGACTGCGAAGGTTCGCAGCTCGCGCGAGCGGTGGTCGAGGCCGACGACGTACAGACCGCCGTTGCGGTACCAGACGCGGTAGGGATCGAGATCGCGCGACGAGGCCGCGCCCGTTCCGCCCGTTCGATACCGCACGCGCAGCGTCTCGCGCGCGAGCACGGCGTCGTTGAGCGTCTGGATCGTCTCGCGGAAGCGCGCATAGCTCTTGTGCGGACCGGGTAGCACGCGGAACGACTGGCCGAGTCGCCCGAGATAGCTCGCCATGGCGGGCGAGAGCGCTGCGCGGATCTTGCCGAGCGCGCTTCGGACCGAGTCGTGGAAGACGGTGCCTTCGAGCGTCTTGAGCAGGTCTTCCCCGAAGGCGAGCGCCAGGACCTCGTCGGACGTGAACGGCACGTCGCCGAGCCGAAAGCTCTCGAGGAGGCGATAGAGCGATCTTCCATCGCGCTTCTCACTGAGGATGGGAAAGCCGGCCTGGTCGAGGGCCTCGAGGTCGCGGTAGACCGTTCGCTTCGTGCACTCGAGCTCGGAGACCAGATCGTCGAGGCCGATGCCGTAGTGGCTGCGCGCCAGCCGTTGAAAGAGCTTCCACTGTCGCGAGAGCTGATCGCCGCGCATCCCGTCTCCCCGTGAGCGTCAGGCGTCGGAGAAGAACCGCATCAGATCTTCCTCACGCGCCCGCGCGTCGGCCATTCCGAGCTCGATCATCGGCGCCGCGTACTCCTCGTCGAAGAGCAGGTACGAGAGCAGGTCTGCCTCCGAAGGAACTCCCGACGCGCTGATCGATCGCAGGAACAGACGGAGCAGAGGGGTCAGCTTTCCAGCGGCGCGCCGCGCGGCGAGAACGCTCCCGGCGAGGAGCCCGACGTCGGCCGAGGGGCGGATCACCAGGTCGTCGATCCGCCGGAAGGCGTGGCGCTGGTCCTGCTCGGCCACCGCGTTCACGCGCTCGAGGAACTGCGGTCCGAACGCCTTCTCTCCCTCACGGATCAGCTCGTTGAGGACCCGCATCCGCGCGAGGTCGGTGTCGATGTGGTCGAGGAGTAGCGAGTTGAGCACTTTGCCGAAGAGGAAGACCGGATTGCCGTACTCCGAGACCCGGCTGTTGGCGAGCCGCGCCTCGCGTGACTCGGCCGGGCCCGCACGCAGCGCGATCACCAGGATGCGATCGGCGCCGAGATGGATCGCGGGCGAGAGTGGTGTGTTCATCCGCAAGCCGCCGTCGGCGTAGTAGGTGCTGCCGATCCGGACCGCCGGGAAGAGCATCGGGATCGCGGCCGACGCGAGCGCGTGCTCCGAGAGCAGGCGCGCCGGGCGCGACACGATCGTGACGTCGCGCGACCACGGCGGCAGCGTGCGATCGCGGCGCTCGACGAAGCACACGACATTGCCCGTCGGAATCTCGGTCGCGGCGACGCAGACGGCGTCGACGCGACCGCTCTTGAGGTTCGCGCGGATGTTTCGCCACGGGACCGCGCTGCGCACCACGTTCTCGAGCGACGAGGTGTCGAGAAGGCCGTAGAGGCGAGCCGGCAGGCCTCCGCTGCGAAGCTCGGCCCGCACCCGGCCGAGGCCGAGGAGCCGCCGCGGAAGGCGAAACAGATCGCTGGTCGAGACCGGCAGCACCTCGGCGAGCCGAAAGCTCTGCCACACGCTCGCGAGCCGCTCTCCGCGGCCCTCGACCTGGTGCGCCGTCGCCGCGAGGAAGCAGGCGTGGATCGCACCGACGGAAGTGCCGCAGACGACGTCGAGACGCGGCTGTCGGCCGAGGCGCTTTGGGAGCTCGTCGAGCAGGTAGCGCAGTACGCCGGCCTCGTACGCCCCGCGTGCGCCTCCGCCGGAAAGGACGATCGCGCGAACGGGCCGGCGTGCCGGGGTGGCGGCCGCGGCCGGACTGCTCGCCGGCTCAGCCAACGCGCTCCACGTACACACCGGTGCGGGTGTCGACGCGGATCCGCTCGCCTTCCTTCACGAACAGCGGCACCTGGACGACGGCTCCGGTCTCGAGCGTCGCGGGCTTCGTGGCGCCGCTCGCCGTGTCGCCCTTGAGGCCGGGATCGCACCGCGTGATGAGCGCCTCGATGAAGGCCGGAAGCTCGATGTTGATGGGTCTGCTGCGCCAGAAGAGAACCTCGACGTCGAGATTCTCCTTCAGGTACTTGCGCGCGTCTCCGACCTGCTCGGCCGAGAACGGAGTCTGCTCGAAGGTCTCGTTGTCCATGAACACGAGCGCGTCACCGTCCTGGTACAGGTACTGCATCCTGCGCTCGGAGACGTCGGCCTCGTCGACCTTCTCGCCGGAGCGGAACGTTCGGTCGAGCACCTTGCCGTTCTTGAGGTTCTTGACCTTCGTTCGGACGAACGCGCCGCCCTTGCCGGGCTTGACGTGCTGGAAGAAGACGATCGTGTAGGGCTCGCCATCGAGCTCGATCTTGAGGCCATTTCGGAACTGGGACGTGTCGACGGACATGCTTCTCTCCGCTCTTCGAGGCGGGGAGACTAGCCGACCGTGCCCTCGCAGCCAGCGCCTCCATCTCACGCGCAGCCTAGACGGGCATCGTCTCCAGGCGCAGCTCTCCGTCGCCCGCGCGCGCAAGGCCGATGCGATGGGTGGGCCGGAACTCGAGCTCGTGCTCGGCACGGCGCGTATCGAGCGTGAATCCGTAGCGCAGGTGATCGCCCGCGAGCCGCTCGAGCCGGGCCTCGCCGACCGCGAGGCGCAGCGCACCGGCAGCGAGCCGCAGCCACGGGCCGGGCACCGGGACCAGCGGCCGTCGGGTCCAGCTTCCGAGGACGGAGAGTGGAACGGCCTCGGCTCCTGCCACGTTGTACACGCCCGACCGTTTCGCGTGTACGGCGGCCGCCACTGCGAGCGCGACGTCCTTGTCCGCCACCAGCGCGCAGACCGGGTCGAAGCCCAGCGGGCGAAGGCGAGGGCCCGGGCGTCCGGCGAGGAGAGGGTGGAGATACACGTAGCCGCCCGATCCGACGACGGTCGGGAGCCGGAGCAGGACCACGCGAAGCTGGTCGCTTCCGAGCTCGCCGTGGAAGATCATGTCGCAGTCGATCCACGAGCGGAGCTCGGGCCCCACGTCCGGCGCCAGGTCGAGCTCGCTCGATTCTCGGAGCAGGTTCGCGTTGCCGGGCCAGAGCCGGTAGACGAAGGCGCTGCCGAGCGCGACGAACGAATGGATGGCCGGCGAATCGAGCGCGTGCTGCAGGACGAGCCGCGCCTCGGCCGTTCGCGGCGGGACGCCCGCCAGCAGCCGCGGGGCCGCGCCCTCCTCGGGCAGATGGCCCGGTACGTGAACCACGGTGTCGACGCCGGCATCGCGAACACGCGCCGAGTGGAACAGATCCGACACGGACCGGTGTCGAGAGAGCGAGCTTCGAAGATACGCGAAGCGGCCACCCGGATCGGCGAGGAAACGGTCGAAGGCTCGCGGCGCTGCGCCGTTTCCGACGCCGAGGATTCGGTCGACACGCGCGTCGTAGAAGAGCGTCTTCACGATGCGGCGACCGATCGGCTCGTCCGCGTGCGTGACGAGGACGGCCGTCATCCGCGGCCACGGTCCATGAGCTGCTGCACCGTGCGGCGCACCTGCTGCGTCAGGTGGCGAACGAGCCGCACGTCGTTGGCGGCGTCGGGATCGAAGCGCTCGTGAAAGGTGAGCGGCTCGCCATAGACGATCCGGTAGCGAACCGGATACGGCAGCAGACCGAGCGGGCCGAGCCACGGGAAGGTCGGCGTGATCGGGAGCATCGGCAGGCCGAGGCGCCGTGCGATCGGCTCGAGATCGAAGAGTACGGGCATCTGGTCGTCGCTGCCGAGGATCGCCATCGGCACGATCGGTGCCCTTGCGCGAAGGGCCTCTTCGACGAAGCCCGTGTGGAACTCCTGCAGGCGATAGCGCTGCGTGATTCGTTTGCGGACGCCGTCCATGCCCTCCGGGAACACGAGGAGACACTGACCGTCGTCGAGCAGGTCGGCGAAGTTCTCGCGCGTTCCGATCACCTGACCGACGCGTGCGAAGAAGACGTTGACGAACGGCAGGCTCCCCGCCCAGCGGTCGACGACGGCGCGCGGGAGCCGCGGCGGATCGGTGTGGAGCAGCACGTCGATCACGGCCATCGCGCCATCGAACGGCAGCACGCCGGCATGGTTCGCGGCGAGGATCGCCGGGCCCTCGGACGGGATGCGGTCGTGTCCGCGGCTCTCGACGCGGAAGTAGTAGCGGTAGAGCGCAAGGAAGGCCGGGAAGGCCGTGCGAACGACCTCGGGCGAGAAGCCGAAGCGGTCGTAGGGGACGTCGCCCGGCGCGAGGTGCTCGAGGGCTGCGAGCCGCCTCCGGTCTGGCTCGGACAGCAGGCGTTCGACGAGCCCGGCTTCGCGCGCCAGCTCGACGTCGCCAAGGCGCGGCGTGGTGACCCAGCGGGGCCGGACAGGACGCGGCCGCAGCGCCGCGGGCGTCTCCGGCGCCTGCTTCGCGAGATCCGGCGCCGGGCGGGGCGGGAGCAGGGACTCCTGCGCGCGTTCGAGCAGGGCCTCGATCTCCTCGAGGCGCCCGACGAAGGGATCGTGCGTCGGCTCCGCCTCGAAGGGGTCGCGGCCGAGCGCACGCTGCTCGCCCGAGGCGGGAGCAATCTCGTCGCGCTCGTCTCCGTCGAGGAGCATCCGGGGCGGCGTTCCGCTCACGGCGCCTCCACCGGGGTCGGCTCTGCGCGTGTCTCGAGCTCCTCGGCGAGGGCGGCCATCGCCCGCGCGCCGCGATCGCCCGGCGCGTACTCGAAGATGGAGAGGCCGCGCGACTGGGCCTCGTCGAGCTTCACGTGGAATCCCACCACCGTGTGCGCGATCTCCTTGGGGAAGCGGGTCTTCAGTCGCTCGAGCGTCTCGTGCGCGAGACGCGTGCGACGATAGAAGGTCGGGATCACCATCGTGACCCGCAGGCCCGCGTGCCCGTAGCGCGAGCGCACGTTCGCAAGGCTCCGCATCAGCTCGGCGCAGCCATCGAGCGCGAGGTAGGTCAGCGGCACCGGAACGACGAGTTCGTCGGCGGCGCGCAGCACGTTGAGCGTGAGCGGCCCGAAGGAGGGCGGGGCATCGAAGAGCACGAAGTCGTACCGCGCGAGCTCTCGCGCACGCCGTAGCGAGCGGGCAAGGCTCTCCGTCGGATCGCCGCCTCCCGGGCGCCACCCCGGAGCGAGCCCGAGAGACTTGTTGGCCGGGATCAGATCGAGCCCCGCGATCCGCGTCGCGACGATCGGAAGGGAGGCCGCCGGCCTCGTGGCGGGAGCCTCGGTCTCGGCGTCTCCGAGCACGCTGTCGAGCAGGAGATCGAGCGCCGAGCTGCGGACGCCGTGGACGTCCACGCCGAGGGCCTTTCCGAGCTGGCCCTGCGGATCGAGGTCGATCGCGAGCACACGCCGTCCACGGCGCAGCGCGAGAAACGCGGCGACGTTTCCGAGCAGCGTCGTCTTTCCGCTGCCACCCTTCTCGTTGATGAACGCGATGCGCCGCAGCACCCCACCCCCGTGGGCGGGCCTCTGCGCGCATGGCTCCCGCCGGCGGATGGAGTTGGAGCGTCTTTCGGTGGCGGCGTCCGCGTGCGGGTTTGGCAGAGAGCCCCTGCGGCTCTACTACTCTCCGACGGACGGCATGTCAACACGCCGCTCGCTCGCGCCCTCGAAGGGGCACGAAGTCACGCGGAGCGTCGCCTTCGATCGTCGCGACGGGGCCTACTGCCCCTTCGCTTCCTTCACCGCCTTCGTGAGCGCGGGCGCGACCTCGAACAGATCGCCGACGACGCCGAGGTTTGCGACCTCGAAGATCGGAGCGTCCGGATCCTTGTTGATGGCGATGATGTAGTTCGAGTTCTTCATCCCGACGAGGTGCTGGATCGCGCCGGAGATTCCGATCGCCAGGTACAGCTTCGGGGTCACGGTCTGCCCTGAGGACCCGACCTGGTACTCGTGCGGGAGCCAGCCCGAGTCGACGACGGGGCGGGACGCGCCCATGGCGCCGCCCAGCGCCTCGGCGAGGGGCTTGATGACCTCCATGAACTTCTCGGTGCCGCCGAGGCTGCGGCCGCCCGAGACGATGATGTCGGCCTTCGTGAGATCGACGCCCTTCGCTTCGGCCGCCTGGATCCGAACGAACTTGGCCTTGAGATCGCCCGCCGAGAGGGCGACATCGAGCTTCGAGACGCTGCCGGGCTCGCTGCCCGTGTGCGCAGCCGTGGCGCCCGGCTGGACGGTCGCGACGACCGGGAGACTCGCGACGGTCACGCGCGCGTCGAGCTTGCCGTTGAAGACGCGCCGCACGAAGGCCGGCTTGCCGTCCTCGACGTCGATCTTGAAGGCATCGCTCACGAACGCCGCGTCGAGCCCCGCGGCGAGCCGCGGAGCGAGATCCCATCCGGACGGCGTGTTCGAGACCAGCACGATGTCCGGCTTGGTCTGCGCGATCGCGGCGCGCACGGCGCGGTTGTACGCGTCGACGCCGTAGCTCGCGAGCAGCTCGTGGTCGGCGACGAGGACCTCGCCTCCGCCCTTCTTCGAGAGCTCCTCGGCCTGCGATCCGATGCCGTGACCGAGCAGGAGGCTCTTCACGTCCGCGCCGAGAGTGGGAGCGATCTGGCGCGCGAAGCTCACCAGCTCGAGCGTTGCCTCGCGCAGCTTGCCGTTCTGGATCTCGCCAACGATGAGAATGGTTCCCATGGGTGCGTCCTCTGCGGGCTAGAGAAGCCCGAGCTCCTTGATCTTGCCGAGCACCTTGCCGACGACTTCGTCCGTCGTGCCCTTGAGCATCTCGGCACCCGATCCCTTCGGGGGCGGATAGACCTTCTGGATCTTCACCTTCGCGGCCGCGGCGCCGACCTGGCCCGCGAGGCCGAGGTCCGCGACCGTCTTCGTCTCGATCGGCTTCTTCTTCGCGGCCATGATGCCCTTGAGCGAGGCGTATCGAACCTGATTGAGCCCCGTCTGCACGGCGAGGACGCAGGGCTTCTGGAGCTCGACGACTTCCGTGGCGCCGGCTTCGAGCTCGCGCTCGACCGTGACGCTGCCGTTCATCGTGACCTTCACGACCGAGGTCGCATGCGGCATCCCGGCCAGCTCGGCGAGCATCGGGCCGACGGCCGCGAAGTTGCCGTCGTCCGACATGAGGCCCATCAGAACCAGGTCCGGGCTCTCGGCCTTCGCAACGGCGGCGAGGATCTTCGCGGCACCCAGCGCGTCGGCCGCATCGGCATCGGCATCCTTCACGTGGACGGCGCGATCCGCGCCCATGCCGAGGGCCGTGCGCAGCGCCTGCGTGACGCGCTCGGGACCGATCGAGACGACGACGACCTCGGCGCTGCCGCCGCTCGCGTCCTTGGCCCGCAGCGCCTCTTCGAGGGCGAAGGTGTCGTAGGTGTTGATCTCGAACTTGATGTTGTCTTCCTGGATCCAGGTGCCATCGGATCGCACGTCGAGGCGCGCGTCCTGGTGCGGGACCTGCTTCAAGCAGACCATGACCTTCATCGCAGTCTCCTTCCGGGGATCGCTCGCGCCCCGGCGGCGGCCCGCGAGCGGCGAGGACGCGCGACGCTAACTGACTCGCGGATCGGTTTCAAGGCTGCCGATCGCAAAAAAGTGACTCGGATTCAGGGATTTACGAGCGTACGCGCACCGCGCGGCGACGCGCGCCGGAGGGCCCGCGCGCCCACTCGTCCGGCACTGGCGCCGGCGCCGACGCAGGGCCGCAGATCTCACACACAACTCTGCGTTTGCTTTAGAATATGCAGCGCCGGGCACCTCTCGCCCGGAAGGAGGCAAGCCTCGTCCCATGCTCACCGCAACCGCGCCGCGATCCTCGTCCCTCCGGCCGCTTCTCAACGCCGCCTCGGTCGCGATAGGGCTCGTGCTCGCGACAGCGCCCGGAGCGAACGCGGAGGACACACGGCCGAAGGAGATGCCGTACGAGACGCCGACGCAGATCCCGCAGCTCGATCCGACCTATCGCGCCGGAAATCACCAGGTCGTGCTGATCACGGATCAGGCGCTCAATCCCCGCCTCGTCAAGCTCAAGGGCGACGAGGTCGTGGCGTGGCTCAGCTACTCGACGCAGCCGACGGCCGTCGTCTTCGAGCGTGAGGTGGCGAAAGACATGACCTGCCACCATCTCGTGAACTTCAAGCTCGAAGAGGACGAGCTGCGCTCGTCGCTCATGCACGCAGGCGACTTCGCGAGCTTCTGCGAGCTCAAGCCCGGCCGCTACCGGTACAAGGTCGTCCGGCCCAATCCCGGCCAGAACACGCGCTCGGCCGCGACGCGACTCGAAGGCGAGATCATCGTCGAGCCCGGCGCCGAGGACGCGAAGGCGCCGCAGAGCTGATCGGCGCGATGCTCCGGCACCTGCCTCCGCTCGGTCGAGAAGGGCCGAGCGGCGCCGGTGCTTCGTGACCCGGGTCAGCCTCCGACGAAGCCGAGGAACTGCTCGAGCGTCGTGACGCGCAGGAACGGGTTGCGACGCTTTTGGTCTCCCATCGTCGACGATGGCTCCGCTGCGTAGTGGTGGCCGGGGAACAGCAGCGTCTCGTCGGGGAGCTGCTTGAGCGTGCCGGTCAGGCTGCGATACATCGCCTCGGGGTCGCTTCCCGGGAGATCGACGCGCCCGCAGCTTCCGAGAAAGAGCGTGTCGCCGGACACGAGGTGTCCCGGGCGATCCGACTCTTCGACGAGGAAGCACTGCGAGCCTGGTGTGTGACCGGGCGTGTGGAGCAGGCGGATGCGGACCTCGCCGAGATCGAGGACGTCTCCTGCGCCGTGTCGCACGAGGTCCGAGGCCGAGACGCCGGACACGCGGCGCACGCCCTCGGCCTCGAGCTCGTGGACGTGGATCGGAACGCTGCGCCGTTCGAGAAGTCGCGCGAGCCCCTCGATCTCGTGCCCGAAGAGCGAGCCGCCGATGTGATCCTGGTGGTAGTGCGTCACGAGGGCGCCGCAGATCGTGACGCCGTCCGTGTCGGCCGTGTCGAGCAGGGCGTCGACGTTCCACGCGGGATCGACGGCGAGCGCCTCGCGGCGGCTGCGGCTGCCGACGAGATAGGCGAAGTTCGCCATCTGCCCTACCGCGATCTGCCGGAAGTAGAGATCGCTCACCGCCGCACGCGCCGGGCCGCAGCGCGTCGCCTTCGGACCGAGCCGCGCCCGGCCACGCGCACGCTCGTCGTCCTCATCCGCCGAGGACCCGTTCGATCCACGCATCGAGCGTCGTGAAGATCTCGCGGTGAATGTCCGCTGGGCTGCGCCCGGCCTTTCGCGGCACGCGGAAAGTCTGGTCGGCCTCGTCGATCACGTGCAGCGTCGTCGGCGCGCCGACTCGCACGAGGGTCCTGCGCAGGACGGGGATCTCGCAGCTTCGGTCGCGGGTTCCCTGCACGAAGAGCATCGGCGAGACGATGCGGAACAGCCGATCGACGCGCAGCTCGTCGGGCCGACCCGGCGGGTGGAGGGGGAAGCCGAGGAAGAACAGCCCATCGGCGCGAACGTGGGACGTGGCGAGGTTCGCGGCGACCCGCCCACCGAGGCCTCGCCCGCCGATGAACAGGTGCGCCGGCGCTGCGGTCGGGTCGCGGCCGAGCATCGTGATGGCGTGGCGCAGCGTTCGCTCGAGGATCGGCATCGGGTCAGGCTTCTTCTTCTCCGCCTCGGCGAACGGGAAGTTGAAGCGCAGCGTCAGCACCTTGCGCTCGGTCAGCGCCTGCTGGAGCGCGGCCAGCAGCGGGTCGTCCTTGCTCCCGGTGGCTCCGTGGGCGAGGACGACGCTCACACGCGCACCCGTGGGCCACCATTCGGGGACCCCCAGAACGCCCGAAACCGCCTCGAAGCCGTGGACCGGCTCGATCAGCGGGATCTTGATCTCTTCGAACCGGGCGAGCGGCTCCAAGGCTCCCTCCGGGATCACTTTACCGCATGCGCGGTGCCAATGACGCGATTGTGTGTGAGGGAGGCGCAGAATGGAAGCCGCTGCCGAGGAGGGGTACCCTCGGGCCTGCAACCCCGCGGAGCGACGATGGAAAAAGTCCTGATTACCGGGATCTCGGGCGGCCAGGGCAGGCTTCTCGCACGCCGACTGCTGGAGAGCTACGAGGTCTGCGGCGTCGACCGACTCGCCTGGGAGGGTCGGCCCCGGGACGTGACCGTCCACGTCGTCGATCTGCGCAAGAAGAAGTTCGAGGACGTGATCCGCACGGAGCTCCCGACGGCCATCGTCCACATGGGGTTCATCCGCCACTTCCGCGGCGACGAGCGCACCCGGCACGACGTCAATGTCCGCGGAACCAAGCAGCTCCTCGACCACTGCACGCACTACGGCGTGCAGAAGCTCGTCGTGCTCTCGAGCGGCTACGTCTACGGCGCCTTCCCCGAGAACCCGTACTACATGGACGAAGATCATCCGCTCTCGGCGAGTCGCTCCTACCCGGAGATGCGCGACCTCGTCGAGGTGGACACGCTCGCCTCGGCGTTCATCTGGAAGTACCCGCACATCCGCACCTGCGTGCTACGCCCGGTGAACGTTCTCGGCTACTTCGTCCACTCCATGATCGGCGGCTATCTGCGTCAGTCGTATCCGCCGACCATGATGGGCTTCGACCCGATGATGCAGTTCATCCACGAGGAGGACGTCTGCGAGGCCATTGCGCTCGCGCTGCAGCACGGTCTCCAGGGTGTGTTCAACGTGGTGGGGCCCGGGGCCGTACCGCTGCACACCGCCATTCGCGAGACCGGCGGATCCGCGATCCCGCTTCCCGAGCTGCTCGTGCGTCCGATCTTCGAGCGTCTGTTCCACATGGGCCTGTGGCCCTATCCGATCGGCGCGCTCGACTACCTCAAGTTCCCGGTCACGCTCTCCGGCAAGCGCTTCGTCGAGGCCACGAACTTTCGCTGCCTGTTCGGCCTCGAGGAGATCTTCCAGAGTGTGCGGCGAAAGTAGGAGCGCTCGTGGGTAGTCGCAGCTCCGGCGTGCGCGCGATGGCGCGTGATCTGCTGGGCGCGGTGGTTCCGCTCTCGGTACGCGAGCTGGAGCGCGAGGTCGACGAGCGCCTCGCGAAGGTGCCGACGCGCCTCAACGACTTCGGATACGACCCGTTCGGCTTCTCGCCGGCCGAGATCCGTCCCACCGCACGGTTCGCAGCGCTCCTCTACCGGCGCTATTTCCGGGTCGAGACCCACGAGATCGAGAACGTTCCCGCCGGCCGCGTGCTGCTGATCGCGAACCACGCCGGCCAGCTCCCGTTCGATGGCATGATGATCTCGTCGGCGATGCTGCTCGAGGCCGAGCCGCCTCGCATCGTACGCTCGATGGCCGAGTACTGGGTGCCGCAGATCCCGTGGATCAACGTCATCGCCGCGCGCGGCGGCGTGCTGGTCGGAACGCCGGAGAACTGCGTCGCGATGCTCGAAGCCGGCGAGTGCGTGCTGGCCTTCCCGGAAGGCGTGCGCGGCATGAACAAGCTCTTCTCGCAGCGCTACCGCCTGCAGCGATTCGGTCTTGGCTTCATGCGCCTGGCGCTCGAGACACGGACGCCGATCGTGCCGGTGGCCGTGATCGGCTCCGAAGAGCAGCAGCCCGGCTTCGCGAACCTGCCGGGCGTGGGACGACTCCTCGGAATGCCGTCGTTCCCGATCACGCTCGGCTTCCCGTGGCTAGGCCCTCTCGGGATGCTGCCGCTGCCGGTGAAGTACCACCTCTACTTCGGCGAGCCGATCGAGTTCGAGGGCTCGCCGACGGACGAAGATGCCGTCGTCCAGGAGAAGGTCGACGTCGTTCGCAAGGTGATCACCGAACTGTTCGAGCGCGGGCGCGGCGAGCGGCGCGGGGTGTTCCGCTAGTGCGACGCTGCGCGCACGGCGCAGTGCGCGCCGCCGCCCGGCCGCTTCGTCTTGCGCTCTTGCTGCTGTTCGGATCTGCGCTCGGCTGCGCGTCGCTCGCGCCTCGCGAGCCGGGGAGTGAGCTTCCCGCGCTCGACGGAGCGGCCACGCCGCCCGCGCGCGTCGTACTCGTGAGCATGTCGGGGCTGACCCCCGCCGCCTATCTCTCCGCGCCGGGCACTTCGGGGATGCCCGTCCTCGCCGCAATGGCGAGCGCGGGAGCGGCGGCCGAGAAGGTCGAGCCCGTCGTACCGGCGGCCGCCTATCCCGCCCACGCCACGCTCGCGACCGGGAGGCTCCCGGCCGCGCACGGCGTCACGGCGGATCGACTCCTCGGCGAGCGCGGGAGCGTGCGCCGGCGCGCGACGCCGCGACCTCCGCTGCGCGCGCCCGCGCTCTGGGAGGCCGTCTCCGGCTCTGGACGCCGCTCCGTGGTGCTGGGCTGGCCCGGGTCGAGCGGTGGACGGATCGACCTCGTCTTTCCCGAGAGCTTCACGCTCGAGCCGGGTGAGGAGTGGAAGAGCTGGATGGAGGCGCACACGAGTCCGGGCCTGCTCGAGGCTGCGCGACGCCTCGGAGCCGGTGAGGCGGCGGTGGCGAGGTCGGGGCCGGAGCGCGACCGGCTCCTGGTCGGGCTCGCGTGCGAGACGCTGCGATCCCGGCCGACACCCGCCCTTCTGATGCTGCGTCTTTCACAGGCCGAGCCCCCCCTCGCACTCGCTGGTCCCGGCTCTCCCGAGGCGCAGGCCGCGCTCTCCGCAGAGGACGGCGAGCTCGGCCGTGTTCTGACCTGTCTGCGCGACGCCGGTTTCGCCGACTCGACGGCCGTGCTGGTCGCGGGCGACCACGGCGCGCTTCCCATACGTAGTACAGTGTCGCCAAACGTCGTGTTGGCCGAGAAGGGACTCATCGTTCCGACCGTTGGCGGCGCCGGAATCCAGCGCTGGTCGGCCTTCGCGCGCTCGAACGGCGGCTCCGCATTCGTCCATGCGAAGTCCGAGCAGGATGCGCGCCTCGCAAGACGCGCGCTCGAAGCGGCCGGCGAGCGGACGAAGGCCTTCCGCGTCGTCCCGGCTCGCGAGCTGCTCGAGAAGGGGGCCGATCCCGAGGCGTGGTTCGGTCTCGAAGCGGCGAGCGGCTTCTGGATCGGCGAGGACGTGAGCGGCCCCCTCGTCGCTCCCGCTCCGGTCCACGGGAGCTGGGGGCACGTCGTCGCGGGCGAAGGGCTCGCCCCGGGCTTCGTCGCGTGGGGACGGGGCGTGCGAAGCGGCGCGCGAATCCCCATCCTCCGGCAGAGTGACGTTGCGCCGACCGCGGCCGTGCTGCTCGGCTTCGAGCTCGGCGCACTCGATGGCCAGCCGATCGCGGCGGCGCTTTCGCTGCCCGCGGTCGGAGCGCCGCCCGCGAAGGAGTCCGCCCATGCCCCTTGAGCCGGGGACCTGCGTCGTACTCGGGGCGTCGAGCGGATTCGGCGCGGCCGCCGCGCGCGCATTCGCCGGTGCAGGGCTCGACGTGTGCGGCGTCCATCTCGACCGCAAGGCCACGCTGCCGCTCGCCGAGGCCGTGGCGCGCGACGTCGAGAAGGCCGGCCGCCGCGCGCTCTTCTACAACGTCAACGCGACCGATCCAGACAAGCGCGCCGAAGTCGTTCGGGCGCTCGCGGCGGACGGCGCTGCGCGCGTGCGCGTTCTGCTCCACTCGCTCGCGTTCGGAACGCTGCGGCCGCTGGTCGGCGCCGGCGGCAGCGCCGTGAGCCCCGCGCAGATGGCGATGACGCTCGACGTGATGGCGACGAGCCTCGTCGACTGGACGCAGGCGCTGCTCGCGGCGGGTCTGCTCGAGCGCCGCGCACGGGTCTTCGCGATGACCAGCGAGGGCGGCCGGCGTGTGTGGCCGGCCTATGGCCCGGTTGCGGCCGCCAAGGCCGCGCTCGAGAGCGTCGTTCGTCAGCTCGCCGTCGAGCTGGCCCCCCACGACATCACCGTGAACGCGATCTGTGCGGGCGTCACCGAGACGCCGGCGGCCCGAAAGATCCCGGGCTTCGATCGCATGGCGAACGAAGCGCGGGCGCGCCACCCGCGCGGGCGGCTCACGACGCCGGACGACGTCGCGAGCGCACTCGTCGCGCTCGCCGACGCTGGCTGCGGCTGGATCACGGGAAACGTCATTCACGTCGACGGTGGCGAGGCCCTCGTCGCGTGATTCGCACCCCGGCGCGTACGGACCGAACCTGCCCGACGTACGGAGGGCCAGCCGATGAGAGATGAGCCGATCACGATCGAGATCAATCCGCACGAGAGCCGCTTCTACGACCGGCTGCGGGCCCGCGTCGTGGCGCCAAGAGCCGGCGGAACGTCGAGCGCCGGAGACGTGCTCATGCTGCTGCCGGATCTGACGGTGCTCCTCGTGCGGCTGCTGCGCGACGACCGCGTCGGGCTCGGAGCGAAGGGCATCGCGCTGCTCGGTGTCGGCTACGTGCTCTCGCCCCTCGATCTCGTCCCGGACCTCCTCCTCGGTCCGATCGGCCTCATCGACGATCTGCTCGTGGTCGCGGCCACGCTCTCGCGCCTCGTGAACCACGTCCACCCGGACGTCGTTCGATCGCACTGGTCCGGCCAGGGCGACGCGCTCGCCGCGATCCAGCGGGTGCTCGGCTGGGCGGAGGCGCGCATGGCAGGATTCCTGCGGCAGATCTGGCGCCGGATGGCTGGAGCCCCTGCGAGATAGTCCCTCGTCCGGTCGGCCGTATGCCAGAATGTGGCGGCGTGACAGGAGCCCGATGACCGACTCCGCCTCGCGAGACCGCACGCCTCGCGCGGACGCAGCGCGTCCGGTGCGTGAGACGTCTTGCGTGAACGCCGCGCCGGACGCGGGCGCCGAGCCCGTACGCAGCGTCGCCGAAGCCCTCGCGGCCAGCGAGGCGCGTTACCGCGCGCTGATCGACCTGTGCCCGGAGGCCTTCTGGGTGAACGTCGACGGCCGTCTGGTCTTCGCCAATCAGGGGGCAGCCTCGTTGCTCGGGGCCGCGACTGCGGCCGAGATCACAGGCCGTTCGATCTTCGACGTGATCCACCCGCGCTACCACGACGCCGTCCGGCAGCGGATGGCGTACGTTCTCGACGAAGGCGGGAGGGCGGATCTTCTCGAAGAGGAGGTCGTGCGCCTCGACGGCAGCACCGTACCGGTCGAGATCGTCGCGGGACCCGTCACGTACGAGGGACGCGCCGGCCTCATGGCGCTCGCGCGCGACATCAGCGCGCGGAAACGAGCCGAAGCGAGCGCGCTCGCGTGGAAGAAGAGCTACGAGGCTCTGCTGCATGCGAGTCGCCAGATCTTCTATGACTGGGACACGCGCGCCGAGCTGATTCGCTTCGCGGGCAACGCGCGCGCCCTTCTCGGGTGTGATGAACGCGAGCTCGACGGCCGGCCGGAACGCTGGCTGCAGCGCATCCATCCCGACGACGCTGGACGGTACCGCAGCGCGATCGCTCGCCTTCGCGATCACGGCGAGCCGTTTCGTCTCGAGTACCGCGCGCGCAACGAGAACGGATCGTGGCTCGTGCTCGAGGACGAGGGTGCGCTGCTGCGAGATGCTGGCGAGAACGAGGGGCGTGTCGTCGGCGTTCTCTCGGACGTGACCGAGCGCCACGCGGCACAGATCGCGCTGCGTGAGAGCGAGGCTCGTGCCCACGCGATCCTCGACGCGGCCCCCGACGGCATCGTGACCCTCGACGAGCGCGGCGTCGTCGAGTCGCTCAATCGCGGTGCGGAGCGGATCTTCGGGCGCACGTCTGCCCAGGCGATCGGCGCTGCGTTCTCGCGTCTCGTTCCGGCCTTCCAGGCAGGGGAGGGCGCCGATCCGCTCGAGACCTCCGTTCGCTGCACCCGAGGCGGCCGCGAGGTGGCGGCCCGGCGCGAGGACGGCCGCGAGATCCCCGTGCACGTCGCCGTGCGTGAGGTCCACCTCGGAGATCGGCGAATCTTCGTCGCCCTGGTGCACGATCTCACCGAGCAGAAGGCGCTCGAGGCACAGCTCCGCCATGCGCAGAAAATGGAGGCCGTCGGGCTTCTCGCAGGCGGCGTCGCGCACGACTTCAACAACCTGCTGCTGACGGTGCAGGGCCGGGCCGATCTGCTCCTCTCGGAGCTCGGCGAGGCGAACGGACTGCGGCGGCAGGCGCAAGAGATCCAGGCCGCAGCCGAGCGCGCCGCTCATCTCACGCGCCAGCTCCTCGCCTTCAGCCGGCGGCAGGCTTTGCGCCCGCGGGTCCTCGACCTGAACGCGCTGGTGCTCGATCTTGCCGACATGCTGCGCCGGCTGATCGGCGAGGACATCGAGCTCTCGCTCACGCTCGATCCTGCGCTGGGCAGAGTGCGCGTGGATCCCGGCGTGCTCGATCAGGTGGTGATGAATCTCGTCGTGAACGCGCGCGATGCCATGCCGGGTGGTGGTCGCGTCTCGATCGAGACCTCGAACGTCGAGCGCCGCGGCGCCGCTCGCGTCGCGCTCGTCGTCCGCGACATCGGCGTGGGCATGGACGCCGAGACGCGCGCTCGAATCTTCGAGCCGTACTTCACCACCAAGGAGGCCGGACGCGGCACGGGGCTCGGCCTCTCGACCGTCGACGGGATCGTGCGACAGAGCGGTGGAGAGATCGAAGTCGAGAGCGCTCCCGGAAAGGGATCGACTTTTCGCGTTCTGCTTCCGCGGGTCGAGGGCGAGATCGAGCCGGCGCTGCCCGCGTCGACCGCACGGCGAACGCGCGGAGGCGGCGAGACGCTCCTGCTCGTCGAGGACGACGATGCGGCACGTGAGCTGCTGATCGAGTTCTTCGAGGGCTGCGGCTTCGCGGTGCTCGCCGCGGCGAGCGGCCGAGAAGCGCTTCGTCTGGCCGACCGCCGAGGAACGGAGATTCGCCTGCTCTTCACCGATCTCGGGCTCTCCGACATGCGCGGAACGGATCTCGCGAACGAGCTCCTGACCCGGATCTCCGGTCTGCGAGTCGTCTTCGCATCGGGCTATACGCAGGAGACGATCGCGGGTGCGAAGGCTCCAGAAGGTCGCATGGCCTTCCTGCACAAGCCGTTCCGGCTCCGCGAGGCCGAGGCCTGCGTGCGCGACCTCCTCGACGACGATCGCGGCGCCGATCCGGCCTGAAGCGCAGGCGGCCGGGCGGCGAGCCCGCACCGCGACCTGTCGCCCGCTCGTGTGCTGTGGCAGGCTCGGCGCGCGTGAGATCCGCCGAGCGAAGCGCTGCCGATTCCGGCCCTGAGGCGCTGGCCACTTCGCTCACCGAAGGCAGCCTTCCGCGCGCGCTGCGCTCGTTGGTCGCGCCGATGCTGGCGACGAGCATCGTCGCCGTGATCTTCCAGATTGCCGACCTACGCTTCATCGGGGCACTCGGGCCGGCGGCGCTCGCGGCGGTAGTGCTCGCGAACCAGGGTATCCGCCAGCTCGCCTTCCTCGCCGTGATGGGGCTGTCGTGGGCGTCGGGGACGGTCGTCGCCTGGTACGTCGGCGCCGGCGACGCAGAGAGCGCCGCGCGCGCCGCGGGACAGACGTTTCTGATCGGAGCGTGCCTGTACGCCCTTCTCGCGCTGCTCGGCGGCATGGCCGCGGGGCCGATCTTCGAGCTCGTCAGTCCGACCGACGAGGTGCGAGCCATCGGTGTTCCCTACCTGCGGCTCAGCTTCCTTCTCTCCTACGCGATGGTGTTCTCGCAGCTCGGTGGCGCCGTGCTCACCGGAGCGGGCGATGCGACGACGCCGATGCGGATCTCGATCCTGAGCACGATCGTGATGATCGCCGGCGAGTGGGCGCTCATCTTCGGAAAGCTCGGTCTTCCCGCGCTCGGCGTCACCGGCGTCGCGGTCGGCACGGCCGCAGGAGCGACGGTCGGGCTCGTCGCTCTTCTCCGGGTGCTGCTCGCGGGAGCCGGCGCCCTTCAGCTGCGACCGCGCCACTTCGTACCCGACTCCGCGCTGCTGCGCCGCATTCTTTCACTCGCCTGGCAGCCCATGCTCCAGCTCTCGACGCGCGTCGTCGTGACGATCCTCTTCGCGCGCCTCGCGGCGGGGTTCGGAACGGCAGCGCAGGCCGCATTCGCCGTGGGCATGCGCGTCGATCTCATTCCGCTCGCCCTCGGCCTTCCGATCGCCAACGCGGCGTCGACGCTGGTCGGACAGAACCTGGGTGCGAATCGGCCCGAGCGCGCGGCGCGAAGCGTTTGGCTCGCGACGACGTGGCACGCCGCGCTGCTCTGGCCGCTCGCCGTCGCCCTGCTCGTCGTGCCAGACCGGATCGTCGGGTTCTTCGCGTCCGACCCCGCGGTGATCGCGCTCGGTGTCACCTATCTGCGCTACTCCGCCGTCAGCTTCTTCTTCATGGCCGTCTACATGGTGCAGTTTCGTTCGCTGCAAGGGGCCGGTGAGATGCTCGCGGTGATGGTGATCTCGGTGCCGATCCTGCTCGCGGTGACGCTGCCCCTCGCGTACTGGCTTTCGAGCCCTGCGCGGCTCGGCCTCTCGGGGCTGTGGGCGGCGTCGCTCGCATCCATCGTGGTCGTGACGTTCGCCACGGCGGCCTGGTACGCGACCGGACGCTGGAAGCAGCGACGGCTCGTCGCACAGCCGGCGCCCGACGCGGTAGTCGAGTCGTGAGCGATGCGGATCGAAGGCCTTTCGGTGGCCTTCGCGTGCTCGACTGCTCGCAAGTGCTCGCCGGTCCGTACGTCGGCCGCATGCTGGCCGAACTGGGCGCAGACGTCGTCAAGCTCGAAGCGCCGGCCGGGGACCCGACGCGGGTGATTGCGCCCAAGGCCGATCGCGGCATGTCGGGGATGTACACGTGGGCCAATCTCGGCAAGCGCAACGTCTGCATCGACCTGCGAACGTCCGAGGGGCGAGAGCTCGGGACGCGTCTCGCGCGCTGGGCCGACGTGATCCTCGAGAACTTCCGGCCCGGCGTCGCCGAGCGGCTCGGCCTCGGCTGGGCCTCGGTCCACGCGCAGAACCCGCGCTGCGTCATGGTTTCGATCTCGGGCTTCGGCGGCGACTCGTCGCTTCGCGACCGCGGCGCCTACGCTCCGACGATGCACGCCGCGACCGGTCTTCTCGAATACACCGCGCGAAAGGCGCGCCTTCCGGTGCGTCCCCTCGCCGATGCGTACGCCGATCTGACGACCGCGATGCACGCGATGGTGGGCCTGTGCGCCGCCCTGCGTGTCGCCGAGCGCACCGGCACCGGTGAGCGCGTCGAGATCGCGATGTACGATGCCGTGCTCGGGACGTACTCCGAGACGTGCTTCGAGCTCTTCGATCCACGCGAGACGCGTCCCGAGCCCCCCGCTTACGACGCCGGCGCGAACGGCATGATCGCCGTCGCCGGACCCCCGCAGTACGTCTGGGCGGAGCTGCAGCGGACCTTCGCAGACGAGCTCGCGGATCCGGCGCGTGCGGGAATGGAGCTCTCCGAGAAGGCGCGGCTGCGTCACGAGACGATCGAACACTGGATGGCGGCGCAGCCCTCGCGCGAGGCGCTGATTCACCGGCTGGAGGCCGAGGCGAACCTTCCCTGCGCGCCAGTCGCGACGCTCTCCGAGGCGCTGACCGGCCCGTTCGCGCAGGAGCGCGGATTGCTGCTCGACGTCGACGACCGCTCCGGGGGCCGGCGGCCCGTCGTTCGGCTTCCGTACCGCTTCTCACGATCGCGCGTCGGCGCGCAGCGACCGGCGCCGTACCGTGGAGAGCACAACGCCGAGATCGCGAGCGAGCTGCTCGGGCTCGACGAGGATCGGATCCGCGCGCTCGAGGCGGCGGGCGTGCTGCTCGCCGGCTCGCCGCACGACCGCTCGCAGCAGGCAGGCGGCTGATCGCGGCACGGGGGCGTGGGTCGCCGCGTCTGGCGGGACCGGTGCGGCGCGACTACGCCATGGCCTCTGCCGCTCGCTTTGCGAGGCGCTCGCGCCGTTCGAGCGGGATGCGACGCGGCCGACCGTCGAGAGCGACCATGGCGTGCTCGGTGGCGCCGATCGCGATGACCTCGTCCATACGCCGAACGATGTAGGCCATGCGCAGTGATGCGCCGCGGACCCATTCGAGCCACGTCGAAATCTCGAGCACGTCGTCGAAGGCCGCCGAGCGACGGTAGTCGACCTCGACGTGGGTCGTGGCGAAGTGAAGACCCTCGGCGACGTAGTCACGGTATGGCCGATCGTGCTCGTCCATCCACGCGATCCGTGCGAGCTCGAGGTAATTGACGTAGTTCGCGTGATGAACGATGCCCATCGCGTCGGTCTCGTAGAAAGGAACGCGGTGGCGAACGGTCGTCGAGAGCGCCGCCGGCGGACGGATCTCGCGGCGCTTCAACTAGAAGGCGTCCTTCTGGGCGCGGAGTCGGCCGAGCTCCTCGGCGTCGCGCGCGCGCAGGAACGGATTCGTCGCGCGCTCCTCGGCGATCGTCGACGGCACCGTCATCTCGTCCGGGCCGGCGTCGTGCCAGTCGGCCGCGCTGCGCGCGCGAATCGCCCGGACCCGCGCGAGCTTCTCGGTCACGGCGCGGTTCGACGGATCGACGTGCGCTGCGAAGCGCAGGTTGCTCTCGGTGTACTCGTGGCCGCAGAAGACCCGGACGTCGCCGGGAAGGCTCCCCAGCTTCGTGTGAAGCGCCGCGAACATCATCTCGGGAGTTCCCTCGAAAAGGCGCCCGCAGCCTGCCGCGAAGAGCGTATCGCCGCAGAAGACGGCCTTCGCGTCGTCGAAGACGTACGCGATGTGACCGCGGGTATGAGCGGGAACGTGGAGGACGCGCGCCGCTTCGAGCCCCACGCGGACCACGTCGCCTTCCTCGACGCCGTGGGTCAGGCCTGGAAGGCGTCCCGCGTCGGAGGCGTGGCCGATCACGGGAGCGGCGTACTGCCCGGCGAGGACGGGATTGGCAGCGCAGTGGTCGGCGTGGTGATGCGTCGAGAGCACCTGCGTCACCCGCGCGTTCGTGTCTTCGACTCGGCGCAGAACGGGCGCGGCCTCCGGGGCGTCGACGATCGCGGCCTCTCCGGTGGTCTCGCAGATCAACAGATACGTGTAGTTGTCGCGCAGGGTCGGGATGCGTTCGATGCGAAGTCCCATGAGCGAGCAGGCTACAGCGCGGGCCGCAGCGGCGCTACGCGTCGCCCGCGACGACTTCGAAGTCGCGACACACGAAGCGCTGCAGCTCCTCGCGAACGAGCGTGAGCGCAGCCTCGTCGGGATGGCCCTCGAAGCTGATGCGGACCACGAGGTCGTCGAGGTCGAAGCGCGTCACGAGAACGCCGCGTGGTTCGAGTGCGGGGCGCACACGGCTGTCGAGCGTCGCCTCGATACGGATGCACGTCTCCGACCGACTGATGAGACGGTTCTCGAGTCGGAGGGCCGCGGCGACGGGCTCGCCCATGGCGTCGGCGAGGATCTCCTCGATCTCGGGATGGCAGGTGCCGCAGCCGCCTCCTGCCTTCGTCACCTTCGTGACGTCGGCGACGCTGCAAAGGCCGAGGTCGCGAACGGCCTCGACGATGCGCGGGCTCGCGACGCCGCGGCAGCGGCAGATGAGCCGCGGGGGACGGGCCGCCTCGTGCATGCGGGGCGTATCGGCGGAACGCGGCCGAACTCAAACCGGGGGAGGAGGAGTCCGCACCTCCGGGCCGGCGCGCCGCGCGCCCCCGCTCACCGGGCAGATCTCGCGGTACTCGCACCAGCCGCAGAGCGCGCTCGGTCGCGGCTCGAAGGCGGTCTCGGCCTCGATTCGGTCGATCAGGCGCATGGTCTGCTGGCGCAGCGCGGCGAGCTGCTCGGACGTTCGGCTCGACGTGCGGACGACGTCCGCTGCGAGGTAGTGCCAGACGAGGCGCACGGGCGCGTCCGTGCCGAAGCGCTCCGAGACGCCGAGCTGGTACAGCGCGAGCTGCCGGTCCTGATCGAGCCGCTCCTGCGACGGAACGCGCCTTCCGGTCTTGTAATCGTGGACCTCGACGACGCCGTCGCGCGCGCGGGCGACGCGGTCGATCACGCCGCGCATGCGGTAGCGCCCGTCCTCGTCGAGCGAGAAGTGCACCATCTCCTCGAGTCCGAGCGTCTCGTCCTCGTCGAACGGATAACGACGCCGGTAGAAGCGCGTCAGGCAGCGAAGGCCGATCTCGCGGTACTCGCCGAGCGGGACGCCGGTGCGTACCACGCGGACTCGCGCGGGGTCGATGCGCTCGTTCCACCACTGGTCGAAGCGCGAGAGCACCTGGTCGAGCCTCGGAACGCGCCCCTCGCCGACGAACTGGTAGAGGCGCTCGAGCACTTCATGGACGAGCTTGCCGACGAACGCCTCGACCGATTCAGTCTCGACCTCGACGTCGAGCAGGTAGCGATACTGGTACTGGCGCGGGCAGTTCTCGAAGCTGGACAGACCCGAATGGCTGTAGACGACGGACACGCTCACCTCGGCCGGGTGTCGACCTCGTGTCGTGCGGGGGAGGGCCCGCAGCTTCGCTGGGATGATCGGGGGAGGCCGCGGCATGCTAGCAGCAGGCCCGTCGCGACGCGCTACCTTGCCGAGACGGGGGTGCGCGGAGGAGATCGGATGAACGATGCGGACATCTCCCTCGCTCTCGATCGCGCGATCACGGCGCTCTCGGCCAGCGGCGACGATGCCCTCTCGAAGGCGTGCGGCGAGGGCTATCCCGATCCCACGAACGTCGCCGACTGGGCCGAGCGCCTCGAGCACCTGCTCCTGCACGAACGCGACGAAGCGGCGCTGCGCGCTGCGCTCCCGGATCTCGCGGACCAGCTTCTGCGGCTCCTGCGTTCGCTCGCGCTGCCGGACGACGTCACCGCCGAGCAGGTCGTGATCGAGCTCCTCGACCGTCTCCCCGAGACGCGCTGCCGCCTCGCCGAAGACGTCGAGGCGGCGTTCCAGGGCGACCCCGCCGCGCGCAGTCACGCCGAGGCCGTCGTCGCGCATCCGTCGATCCACGCGCTCGCCCTGTATCGAATCGCACACGACCTGCACCGGCTGGGTGTCCCGCTCGCACCGCGCATCATCACCGAGCGCGCGCACTCGACGACGGGCATCGACATCCACCCCGGCGCGCAGATCGGCCGCAGCTTCTTCATCGATCACGGCACGGGGGTCGTGATCGGCGAGACCTGCGAGATCGGCGATCACGTACGCCTGTATCAGGGCGTGACACTCGGCGCGCTCTCGCCGCGCCTTGGTCAGAGCATCCGCGGCATGAAGCGACACCCGACGCTCGAGGACGAGGTGACGATCTATCCCGGCGCGACCATTCTCGGCGGAGAGACCGTGATCGGTCGCGGGAGCGTGATCGGTGGCAACGCCTTCCTCACGCACTCGGTGCCGGCGGGATCACGGGTCGTGCCCGAGACGCCGCGCCAGCGGGTTCGCCGCAGCACCGACTCGGGACCCGAGCAGGAAGGGGCGCTCGACTGGGAGGTATGACGCTCCGAAGATGGCACGGCGCGCGCGCGCGCTACGGGAGGCTGCGCGTTCGCGCGCTGCAGGTCGTGCTCCTGGCTGCGCTCGTGGGGGCTGGCTCTGTCGCGCCGGCGCGCGCGGAGCCGGACGCACCGCCTGGCTGGGGAGAAGGCCTCGCGAGCGAGCTGATGAGCCCCTACTGCCCTGGCCGTGCGCTCCCCGACTGCCCGAGCCCGCAGGCCGCAGAGCTGCGCCAGTGGATCGTCGTGCAGGAGCGGGAGGGGCGGACGCGAGATGACGTCCTGCGTCAGCTCCTCGCGCGCTTCGGCGACGAGATGCTCCAGAAGCCGCGTGCGCGCGGGTTTGGCCTCACCGCATACGGGATGCCGATCGCGAGTGTCGTCTCGGGAGGCGTGCTGCTCGTGGTCTTCCTGCGCCGCGAGACCGTGCGGCGAAGCGGCGCCGCTGCCTCGTCGCCGTACGCGCCGGCCGATGCCGAGCTCGGACGCCTCGTCGACGAGGAGTTTCGGCGTGCGAAGGAAGAGGCGTGAAGATCTACACGCGGCGGGGCGATGGCGGCGAGACGGATCTGTTCGGCGGCCAGCGCGTCCCGAAGGATGCGCTCCGCGTCGAAGCCTACGGGAGCGTCGACGAGCTGTGCGCCGCGATCGGTGTCGCTGCGTCGTCGTCGTCGCAGGCCGATGTCCTCGCGCTCGTTGCGCAGATCCAGTCGGAGCTCTTCATCCTGGGATCGGCTCTCGCGACGCCCGACGCCGCGCATCGCGCCAAGGCAGGAATCCCCGAGCCGGACGCTGCCGAGGTCGAGGCGATGGAGCGCGCCATCGACGGTTTCTCGTCCGAGCTCCCGGCGCTCGCGCGCTTCATCCTGCCCGGGGGAACGACGGCGGCCGCCGGCTTTCAGCTCGCGCGCGCCGTGTGTCGCCGCGCCGAGCGCTGTGTCGTCGCGTTGCGCCGCGAGGAGCCCGTCGCGGAGAACGCGGTTCGCTATCTGAACCGCCTGTCGGACCTGCTCTTCGTCCTCGCGCGCATCGAGAACCGGCGCGCCGGGATCACGGAGCCCGAGTGGGTGCTTCGACCGCGCTGAGAGCCCGCGCCGCTTCACCGATCAGGACGGGTCGCGATTCGAGGCGCCAGCGGATGACGATGCCGATCGCGAAGCCGGCGAGCAGCGCTGCGAGGAGCGCCCAGAGGTAGAGGCGAACGAAGCGCACGAGCGGCGAGCGTGCGGCGCGCTTCACGATCTCGGCTTCGCGAGCGCTTCTTCGATCTCTCGTCCGAAGGCGAGAACCCGCGCGAAGGCAGACGCGGG
>JADLGR010000198.1 GCA_020849175.1 Deltaproteobacteria bacterium | reverse complement strand
TCAGGTAGCCGAGGTCCTCTCCGGGCGCGGTCACCGTGACCGTGATCCCATCGACCGTCGTCGAGTACCCGCTGGCCGGCACGCTGCCGAGCCCGGTGAACGTGAACGTCGTCGCGCTCGCACCGTGAGCGGCAACCAAGGCCGCAGCCAGACCCGCAGCAATTCCCAAGTTCTTGATCTTCACGACGCAATCCTCCCCAAGATGAATGGATCGCAGCCCCGCAGTGCAAGACACGCGCCAATGCGACCCAGAAAATAATCTCCTTTTGAATCAGTGACTTAGGAGTTCTCCGGGCAGCTCGGCAAGACTGCAGAAGAAATCGTTTTCTCGTTCGAAGAAAACGCATTCCGCGAGCCGGAGACCGGGAGCGCACGGCTTGCGAAGTCCCACCAAAGTCCCCGCAGCTACACAACGAAAGGTTACGAGCCTCTCGGAGACGTGCGAGAGAAGCCGAGCGTTTACGAGGGGGTGGGCGAGGGAGGAAGTGGTGACCCGGGCGCGATTCGAACGCGCGACCCCCAGCTTCGGAGGCTGGTGCTCTATCCAGGCTGAGCTACCGGGCCAGAACGGTGAGCGACCAAGCGGAGCGGATGGTGGGACGTGCAGGGATCGAACCTGCGACCTCCGCGGTGTGAACACGGCGCTCTCCCAGCTGAGCTAACGTCCCGCTTCCCCGCGAGAAAGAGGGTGTAGGCGAGCCGCAGACGGGCCGCAAGGCGGGCTGCCGCGCGGCGCGTGGGTCAAAGGGTCTTCCCCCCACGATCGAGCGCCGCAGCGACGAAGGCCTTGAACAGCGGGTGCGGCCGGAACGGCGTCGAGTGGAACTCGGGGTGGAACTGGCACCCCACGAACCACGGGTGGTCGTCGAGCTCGACCACCTCGACCAGCCGCCCGTCGGGGGAGGTGCCCGAGAGCACGAGACCCGCGCGCGAGAGCCGGTCGCGGTAGTCGGGGTTGAACTCGTAGCGGTGGCGGTGCCGCTCGCTGATCTCGGCCGAGCCGTAGGCCGCGTGGGCCTTCGTTCCGGGCCGCAGCACGCACGGATACGCGCCGAGGCGCATCGTGGCGCCCTTCTCGCGCACGGCGCGCTGCTCGGGGAGCAGGTCGATCACCGCGTGCGGCGTCTTCTCGTCGACCTCGAACGAGTTCGCGCCCTCGAGCCCCGCTGCGTGGCGGGCGAACTCGATCACCGACATCTGCATCCCGTAGCAGATGCCGAAGTACGGAATGCGCCGCTCGCGTGCGAGCCGGACGGCGGCGATCTTGCCCTCGACGCCCCGCGCTCCGAAGCCGTGCGGGACGAGGATTCCCGCAGCCCCCGCGAGCGCGCTCGCGTCGGCGAGCTTCTCGGAGTCGACGTACTCGATCCGCACGCGCGCTCGGTGCGCAATGCCGGCGTGGTGCAGCGCCTCGTTGAGGCTCTTGTAGCTCTCGGTGAGGTCGACGTACTTGCCGACCATCGTGATCGTCACCTCGCGCGACGGCTTGGTCACGCGCTCGACCACCTCTTCCCACGGGCGCAGGTTCGGGCGGCCCGACCAGATGTTGAGAATCTGAGTGACCTTCTCGTCGAGGCCCTCGTGGTGCAGGATCAACGGCACCTCGTAGATGCTGTCGACGTCCTTGGCCGTGATCACGGCGTCCTCATCGACGTTGCAGAAGAGCGCGATCTTCGCCTTGACGCTCTTCGGCAGGAAGCGGTCGGTTCGACACAGGATCACGTCGGGCGCGATGCCGACGGTGCGAAGCTCCTTCACCGAGTGCTGGACGGGCTTGGTCTTGAGCTCGCCGGCCGTGCTGACGTAGGGGACCAGCGCAATGTGCACGTAGCAGACGTTCTCGCGCCCGACGTCGGCGCGGAACTGCCGGATCGCCTCGAGGAAGGGCAGCGACTCGATGTCGCCGACCGTTCCGCCGACCTCGACGATCAGGATGTCGACGCCCTCGGCCGCCTGCCGAATCCGCGACTTGATCTCGTCGGTGACGTGCGGGATCACCTGCACGGTCGCGCCGAGGTAGTCACCGCGGCGCTCCTTGGCGATCACGGCATCGTAGATGCGTCCCGCCGTCACATTGTTCAGCTTGCGCATGGTCGCACTGGTGAACCGCTCGTAGTGGCCGAGGTCGAGGTCGGTCTCTGCGCCGTCCTCGGTGACGTAGACCTCGCCGTGCTGGAATGGGTTCATCGTCCCGGGGTCGACGTTCAGGTACGGATCGAGCTTGAGGAACGTGACCCCGAGGCCGCGCGCTTCGAGCAGCGAGCCGAGACTCGCCGACGCGAGGCCCTTGCCGAGAGACGAGAGCACTCCTCCCGTCACGAAGATGAACTTCGTCGTTCGCTGCCGCATCGCTCCCCCTTCGCTAGCGGACGCGCACCGCGTCGCGTTCGAGCGCGTCGCGGATACGGATCTCGTGGATCGGCACGAACGGCTCTGGGAGCGCGTCGTGCGCAAAGAAGGCGACCGCCAACGTCTCGTCGGGCGTTCCGAGCGCGCCGGGCTCGCCGACGGCGTGGGCCTCGAAGCACAGGTTCACGTACTGGACGCGGCGCCCGTCGGCGAAGCGGACGACCATGAACGCCGGATCGGTATAGACGCCGACGAGCCGCCCGAGATCGATGCTCCAGCCGGTCTCTTCGCGCACTTCTCGCGCGGCAGCCTCGTGCGCCGATTCGCCCGGGTCGATGCGCCCGCCCGGCAGGCACCAGTGCCCGTTGTCGCTGCGCTGCATCAGCAGCAGCTCGTTCGACCCCGGTGCGCGCCAAACGACCGCCGACACCGACGCCTGCACCTCCTGCGGATCCGAGGCGTAGTAGGTCGTCATGGCGTCGTGCCGCACGCTCGGCGTGCGACGCCCCGTGCAGCGGGGCCGCAGCGCTGGTTCATGATCCTCGATGGGAGCCGGTTTGGTGGGTTATACCGTGCGCCCTGCGAGGGTGTCAAACCGAGCGCGGTTGGCGCGGCGGCGGCGTCCTACGGATGCAGCGGCGCTTCGAGCAGCCCGGCGGTCTCGGGAAGATCACGCATCAGGTTCATGCACTGCACGGCCTGCCCGGACGCCCCTTTGACGAGATTGTCGATCGCGGAGAGCAGGACGAGCACACCCGTTCGTTGGTCGACGACGGCAGCGACATCGCAGAAGTTGCTGCCGCGGACGGAGGCGAGCCTGGGCGTCTCCCCCTTCGGCAGCACGCGGACGAACGGCTCGCGGTCGTAGGCGTCGCGCAGCACGCCGAGGGCCTCGTCGGTGGTGAGCGATCCCTGCGGCCGCGCGAAGACGGTCGTCGCGATGCCTCGGATCGCCGGGAGCAGGTGCGGCACGAACGCGACTTGAACCGGGCCGCCCGCGGCGCGGCCTGCCTCCTGCTCCATCTCGGGAACGTGCCGGTGCGCACCGCCCGCCTTGTAGGCGTGGAGGTTCCCGTCGAGCTCGGCGAAGAGATAGCCGTCCTGCAGCGTGCGCCCTGCCCCCGAGACGCCCGACTTGGAATCGATGAAGATGCCCGCCGTCTCGACGAGGCCAGCCCGCAGGAACGGGCACAGCGGAAGCAGCACGGACGTCGGGTAGCAGCCCGGCGCCGCAACGAACTCGCTCTTGCGAATCGCGTCGCGGTGCAGCTCCGGAAGGCCGTAGACGGCGCTCCCGATCAGCTCCGGCACCGCATGCTCCCCGTACCACTTCGCGTAGAGGCCCGGATCAGCGAGGCGAAAGTCGGCCGAGAGATCGATCACGCTCGTGCCCGCCCGGTGCAGGACTGCCACGACAGGAGCCGACGTCGCGTGCGGCAGCGCCGTGAAGACGACGTCGGCGCGACCGGCGATCGAGACGGGATCACCGGCCGACTCGAAGCGCAGATCGACGAGGCCGCGCAGCGACGGGAAGACGTCACCGACCACCTGCCCGGTCCGCTGCTCGGACGTGACGGCCACCAGCTCAGCCGCGGGATGCCGGAGCAGGATGCGCAGGAGCTCGAGGCCCGTGTACCCACTCGCCCCGACGACTGCAACGCGCATGGCGAGGAGGTTACCGCTTCGAGAACTGGAAGCGGGCGCGTGCTCCGCGCTGGCCGTACTTCTTGCGCTCCTTCTTGCGCGCATCGCGCGTCAAGAAGCCGCCGCGCTTGAGACCCGGCCGCAGGCCCGGGTCGAACTTCTCGAGCGCTCGCGCCACGCCGTGACGAACGGCGCCGGCCTGACCCTCCGGACCGCCGCCGTTGACGCTGGCCTGGATCTCGAAGCGGCCGATCGCGTTCGAGGTCTCGAGCACCTGCCGGATCATGAGCTGGAGCGTCTCGCGGACGAAGTACTCCTCGATCGGCCGGCCGTTGACGGCGAAGCTCCCGCTGCCGAGGCGAAGCCGCACGCGCGCCACCGCGGTCTTGCGGCGGCCGGTGGCGGTGATGGTCTGGATCTCAGGCAAGGCGCAGCTCCTCCGGCTTCTGGGCGGCGTGCGGATGGCTCGGTCCAGCGTAGACCTTGAGCTTCGAGAACATCTTCCGACCGAGCGAGTTCTTCGGAAGCATCCCGCGGACGGCGTGCTCGATCACCCGCTCGGGATACGCCGACCCCAGCACCTTGCCCGCGGTCACCGACTTGAGGTGCCCCGTCCAGCCGGTGTGGCGGTAGTAGGTCTTCTGCTCGGTCTTGCGGCCCGTGAGCTTCACTCGCTCCGCATTCACGACGACGACGAACTCCCCCGTGTCGACGTGGGGCGTGTAGATCGCACGATGCTTGCCGCGCAGAATCGAGGCCACGCGCGTGGCGAGCCGGCCGAGGACCTGATCGGAAGCGTCGATCACGTACCAGCGCCGCTCGACCTCCGCCGGCTTCGCGCTGCGCGTCGCGCGGTGCGCCACTGCTCCCATCGGTCTCGCTCCTGGATCCGCCCGGAGGCCCGCGCCACCCCGGCTGCACGTGCGGCCCGTGCTCGGGCGCAGTCGTCGCTCGGGGCGGCCTGTTTCGGTGAGCGCAGACAGGTACCCGACACCGCTGGCAGCGTCAAGCCGCAAGGGCCGGGAAGCTCAAGAGATTCCGCACGGTTCAGCCCTCGACCCGGACCAGGACGAGGCCCCGTGCGGGCGCCGTCACCCCGGCGGCGCGGCGGTCCCGCGCGCCGAGAATCCGGGTCACGTCGGCCTCGGGACGCTCGCCACGACCGATTTCGAGAAGGGTTCCGACGAGGCCGCGGACCATGTACCGCAGAAATCCGTCTCCCTCGATCTCGAAGACGACCTCGCCGCCGCTCGCGCCGAGGATCTCGACCCTGAACAGGGTGCGGACGGTCGAGGCGCCCGCTCGCCCCGACTCGCGCCGGCGCGTCTCGAAGGAGGCGAAGTCGTGGCGCCCCGCGAGCGTCGCCGCTGCCCGGCGCATGGCGTCCACGTCGAGCGGCGCCCGAACGAAGGCATGGGTGCGCGCGCGAAGCGGAGAGCGGACCGGGCCGTTCCAGACCCGGTAGCGATACAGCTTGCGCCGCGCGTCCCGGCGTGCGTCGAAGCCCTCCGGCGCCTGCTGCGCCGAACGAACGGCGAGATCGGGAGGCAGCACGGCGTTGAGGGCGCGAGCGAGTGTCGCGGCGTCGAGCCGCGTCTCGATTCTGCAGCTCGCGACCTGCCCTTCCGCGTGGACGCCAGCGTCGGTTCGGCCTGCGCCGACGACGCGCACCGCGGCCCCGGTCACGCGAAGCAGCGCAGCCTCGAGCTCGCCTTGTACCGTTCGCGCGCCGGGCGCCTGCGCCTGCCAGCCCGCGAAGTCGGTCCCGTCGTACTCGAGCACGAAGCGTAGCGTCGGCACGTCGTCAGTCGCCGAGCCCGATGCGCGCCTCCGCGAGCCGGACGGCGTTCACGGCCGCCAGGTGCAGCGTGTCCGCCGCGAGCCAGAGCAGCAGACCTCGCTCGCACGACGGGTCTCGGCGCAGCCGGCCGACGAGAACCGCATCGCGCCCGGCGCAGGCTCGCGTGTTCGGGCCCTCGGCGTCGACCTCCCAGAGCTCGACGCCCGGCGCCTTCGCCAGCACCTCGCGGGCCTCGCGCGGATCGAGCGGCCGCTCACACTCGATGCACAGCGCGGCCGCATCGCCCGCGAAGGTCGGTACGCGAACGCTCGAGACCACGACGGCGACCTCCTCACCGAGCAGCCGCCGCAGATCACTCGCCAGCGTTCGCTCCGCCGCGGTGCTCCCGTCTTCCTCGACCTCGCCCACCGCCGGGAGCAGATCGAACGCGACCGGGCGGCCGAAGTGCGGCGGCTCGGGCAGATCCTGCTGGTTGAAGAGAGCGATCGTCTCCGACGAGAGCGCCTCGATGCCGAGTCGCCCGGCCCCCGACACGCTCGTGAGCACGGTGCCGACCACGCGCCGCAGCCCCGCCGCTCGCGCGAGCGGTGCGAGTACGGGCGCCCAGCCGAGAGCAACACTTGCTGGTGTCGATAGCGCGGGCTGTCGCAGCATTTCGGGCGCGGCGGCCACGTCGGCCACCAGCAGCGGCACCGCCGGCTGCCCTGCGAGCGCTCCGGACAGGTCGATGCACGGTACCGAGAGCTGCAGTGCGAGGCGCACCAGCTCGAGCGACGCCGCCTGCGGCGCGCACAGAAAGGCGAGGTCGCAGCCTCGAAGCCGCGCGGGCTCGGTTCCCACCTCGTAGATCTCGCTCTGGAACTCGAGGCTCTCTCCGCCCGAGCGCTCGCTCGCGAGCGGGACGATCGATGCGATCGGAAAGCGCCGTGCGTCGAGCACCGAGAGCAGCTCGCCGCCGAGCGTTCCCGTGGCGCCAGCCACCGCCACGCGGAGCGGACGGCGCGGGCTCACGCCAAGCCGCCGAGCGCCGCCAGCACCCGGTCGCCCATCGCCCGGCAGCCGAGCGTGGGTCGCGACTCCCCAGGGAGCACGAGGTCCGCCGTGCGGTGTCCGGCCTCGAGCACCGACGAGACGGCGTCGCGCACGGCTCGCGCGGCATCGGTCGCACCGAGCGAGTGCTCGAGCAGCATCGCTCCGGAGAGGATGGCCGCCAGCGGGTTCGCGATGTCGCGCCCGGCGATGTCGGGCGCCGATCCGTGCACCGGCTCGTACAGACCGAGACCGCCCGCGCCGAGGCTCGCCGAGGGCAGCATGCCGAGCGAGCCCGTGATCATGGCCGCCTCGTCGCTGAGGATGTCGCCAAAGAGGTTCTCGGTCACGATCACGTCGAAGCGTCGAGGCTCCTTGACGAGCAGCATTGCGCACGAGTCGACGAGCTGGTGCGCCAGCTCGACGTCGGGATGCTCCCTCGCGACCTCGTCGACGACCTGCACCCAGAGCTGCGAGACCTCGAGGACGTTCTGCTTGTGGACGTGCGTCACGTGTCGCCGGCGAAGCCTGGCGGCCTCGAACGCCGTGCGTGCGATGCGCGCAATCTCGACTTCGTCGTAGACCATCGTGTTGCGCGCCTCGCGCCGGCCATCGACCAGCGCGCGGCCGCGAGGCTCACCGAAGTACAGCCCTCCCGTCAGCTCGCGCACGACCAGCAGGTCGATTCCCTTCACGATCTCGGGCCGAAGCGGCGACGCATCGGCGAGCGCGGGAAAGACGCTCGCCGGACGAAGGTTCGCGTAGAGCCCCAGCTCCTTGCGGATCCGAAGCAGCCCCTTCTCCGGACGCCGGTCGACCGGCTCTGCGTCCCACGTCGGCCCGCCGACCGCCCCCAGCAGGACCGCACGCGACGCACGGGCCTTCTCGAGGACGGGGTCTGCGAGCGGTGTCCCGCGGGCATCGATCGAGACACCGCCGATCAGCTCCTCGTCGAACGCCAGCTCGAGTCCGAAACGCGGCGCCACGGCATCGAGCACGCGGCGCGCCTCGCGGGTCACCTCGGGACCGATCCCGTCCCCCGGCAGCAGCAGGATGCGGTGCAAATGGACCTCCGTTCGAGCCGGCTAGATGCCGCGCGGCTCGCTGCGCGCGCGCTGTCGCTTGTGCCACTCGAGCTTGTTGAGTGCGTGGACGTACGCCTTGCCGCTCGCCACGAGGATGTCGGTGTGGGCGCCGTGTCCGATCATCCGCCGCCCGTCCTCGGAGAGCGTCACCGACACCTCGCCGAGCGCGTCCATGCCGCCCGTGATCGCATTCACCTGGTAACGAACGAGCTCGCTCTTGGTCTCGGTCAGCGTCGCGATCGCCTTGAAGATCGCATCGACAGGGCCGACGCCGAGCGCCGTCGCCTTGCGCTCCGCGCCGTCGACGACCATCTCGACCGTAGCCGTCGGCGTCGCGAACGTCCCCGCGACGATCGCCACGTCGCCCAGCACGAAGCGGTCGTCCGAAGCGACCACGACGTCGGCCGCGATCGCCTCGAGATCTTCGGTGTAGACGACCTTCTTCTTGTCGGCGAGGTCCTTGAAGCGCCGGAATGCGGCCTCGAAGCCGTCGCCTTCGAGCGTGAAGCCGAGCTCGAGCATCCGGTCACGGAAGGCGTGCCGCCCGGAGTGCTTGCCGAGCACGAGCTCGTTCGAAGGCCGCCCGATCGACTGTGGTGTCATGATCTCGTAGGTGATGGCCGCCTTCAGAACGCCGTCCTGATGGATTCCCGCTTCGTGCGCGAACGCGTTGTCGCCGACGATCGCCTTGTTCGGCTGCACGGGAATGCCGATGATCGACGAGAGCAGACGGCTCGACGGATAGATCTCGGTGGCGCGAATGCCGGTCTCGAGGTGACGGAAGACCTCGGGGCGCGTCTTCACGGCCATCACGCACTCTTCCATCGAAGTGTTTCCCGCGCGCTCTCCGATCCCGTTCACCGTACACTCGATCTGGCGTGCACCGGCCAGCACCGCTGCGAGGCTGTTCGCCACGGCGAGCCCGAGGTCGTCGTGACAGTGGACGCTCACCACCGCGCGGTCGATCCCTGGAACGCGAGCCAGCAGATGCCGGATCAGTGCCGCGTACTCGCCCGGCGTCGTGTAGCCGACCGTGTCGGGAACGTTGAGCGTCGACGCGCCGGCGCGGAGCGCCGCTCCGAATACCTCGACGAGGAAGTCCCAGTCCGACCGCGTCGCGTCCTCGGCAGAGAACTCGACGTCGTCACAGTGGCGCCGGGCCTCGCGCACCGCGCGGTCGACCTCCTCGAGCACGCGCGCCCGGCTCATGCGCAGCTTGTGCTCGAGGTGGATGTCACTGGTCGCGATGAAGGTATGGATGCGAGGCCTCGCCGCGCCTTCGAGCGCGCGCGCCGCACGTTCGATGTCGGCGCTCGCGGTGCGGGCGAGCCCGCAGACCTGCGTCTCGCGCAGCTCGCGCGCGACGGCGCGGACGGCCTCGAAGTCGCCCTCGCTGGCGATCGGGAAGCCGGCCTCGATCACGTCCACTCCGAGCCGCTCGAGCTGGCGGCCCAGCGTGAGCTTCTCGGCCAGGTTCATGCTGCATCCCGGTGACTGCTCACCGTCGCGCAGCGTGGTGTCGAAGATGCGGATGCGGTCGCCGCTCATGGAGCCTCCTCGACGTGTTCGGGGTTCGCCAGGGGCTCGGTCATCGGCAGCGGGCGCCGCTTCGCCCGCCGCCACGCCCACTCGACCGGTCCCGAGAGCAGGTACGCGAGGAAGACCGCGAAGAGCGTGACGCTCGGCTCGATCACCAGCAGGGTGATGGCGCACACGAGCAGGACGAGCGTGCCGTACGAATGCCGGAGGTCGATCTCCTTGAAGCTGCGGTAAGGAATCGTACTCACCATCATGAGCCCCACCGCTCCAGTGCCGATCGCCACCAGCCATGGCGGGGCGCTCCACGGCTGCGAGGTCTC
This sequence comes from Deltaproteobacteria bacterium, assembly GCA_020849175.1. Taxonomy (GTDB): domain Bacteria; phylum Myxococcota_A; class UBA9160; order UBA9160; family UBA9160; genus MYXO. The sequence goes on along the minus strand of JADLGR010000198.1, from coordinate 26,920 downwards.
GACGAAGTCCACGAACCACTGCGTCGACGCGATCATCCCCGCGGCCGCCGGGCTCGGCAGGCCTTCGAAGCGGCCCTTGTACCGCGACGGCGAGACGTTGAATCGCGCCAGGCGAAGCGCCGCACAGACGACGTACAGGAAGGCCAGCACCCACCCGGCTCTTCCCAGGATCCGAAGGTCGCCGGCCGAGAACGCGAGGATCGCGGGGGCGACGCCGAACGAGACCACGTCGGCGAGCGAGTCGTACTCGCCGCCGAACTTGCTGGTCGCGTTCGCGAGGCGCGCCACGCGGCCGTCGAAGATGTCGAACGCCATCGCCAGCACGATGCCGAGCGCCGCATGGTCTGCGTCACCGAGCGTCGCGTGGACGATCGTGTAGAACCCGAAGAACAGGTTCCCGGTCGTGAACAGGTTCGGCAGCAGGTGCAGGCCGCGGCGGCGCTCTCCGCGGGGCCGGCGACGGCGGCGCCGGCGCCCCTCGGCCGACACCTGCGACCACGACTCGCGCGGCGCGCCGCTCATCAGTTCCGCGAGCGATCGACCAGTCGGTTCTCGGCCAGCCACGGCATGAGACCTCGCAGCTTCGCCCCCACCTGCTCGAGCCCATGCGCCGCCGCCTCGCGGCGGAGTGCGTCGAACGATGGCCGCCCGACGCGGTTCTCGAGGATGAACTCCTTCGCGAAGCGTCCCGTCTGGATCTCGCGCAGGATCTCCTTCATGCGCGCCTTCGTATCCGCGTCGACGACGCGCGGTCCTCGCGTGAGATCGCCGTACTCCGCCGTGTTCGAGACCGAGTACCGCATGTTGGCCATGCCCGCCTCGTAGATGAGATCGACGATCAGCTTCACCTCGTGGATGCACTCGAAATACGCCATCTCGGGCGCGTAGCCGGCCTCGACCAGCGTTTCGTAGCCAGCGGTCATGAGGGCGGTGAGTCCGCCGCACAGCACCGCCTGCTCGCCGAAGAGGTCGGTCTCGGTCTCCTCGCGAAAGTTGGTCTCGATGATCCCCGCGCGTCCAGCTCCGAGGCCCTTCGCGTACGCGAGCGCCACCTGCAGCGTGTCGCCCGACGGATCCGCGTGCACGGCGACGAGCGCGGGGACGCCGCGTCCCTGCTCGTACTGCGCCCGCACGGTGTGACCGGGGCCCTTCGGCGCGACCATGAAGACGTTCACGCCCTCGGCCGGCTTGATCTGCCCGAAGTGGACGTTGAAGCCGTGCGCGACGGCCAGGTAGTTGCCCGCCTGGAGGTTCGGCGCCACCTCGCTCGCGTAGATCTCGCCCATCGTCTCGTCGGGGAGCGTCAGCATGACGACGTCGGCCTCGCGCGCGGCCTGATCGACCGGCACGACCCGCAGACCCGCCGCTTGCGCCTTGGCGACCGACGCTGAGTCCTTACGCAACCCGACCACGACGGAGACGCCGGAGTGGTGCAGGTTCTGAGCGTGTGCGTGGCCCTGGCTGCCGTAGCCGATGACGGCCACCGTCTTGCCGCGCAGCCGGCCGAGGTCTGCGTCCTTGTCGTAGAAGATGCGAAGTGCCATGGGGTCGCTCCTCGGCTGGAAGGTTTGGAATCGAACGCGAAGGAATCAGGCGCCGCGCAGCATCGCGAGCGGGCCGCTGCGGGTCATCTCGCACAGGCCGAGCGGCTCGAGTAGTCGCGCAATCGCCTCGATCTTCTCGCGTGCGCCGGTCATCTCGATCACGAACGACTTCGGCCCGACGTCGACGATCTTGCCTCGGAAGATCTCGGCGATCCGCAACACCTCGGCGCGCGCCTCGGGCGGTGGCGCGACCTTGAGCATCGCCATCTCGCGGTCGACGAACGTCCCGACGGTGTGGTCGGTCACCTTGATCACGTCGATCAGCTTGTGGAGCTGCTTCGAGATCTGCTCGACGACCTCGTCCTCTCCCTCGGTCACCAGCGTGATGTGCGAGATCTTCGGGTCGAGTGTCGGCGCGACGTTGAGGCTCTCGATGTTGTAGCCGCGGCCGCTGAACATCCCGACGACGCGCGAGAGCACGCCGAACTCGTTGCGAACCAGCACCGAGAGGGTGTGTCGCATCAGCAGCCCGGATCCTGGAGGATCATCTTCGACGACGGCGAGCCTGCCGGCACCATCGGATAGCAGTTCTCGGTCGGTGATACGCGGAAGTCCATCATCACGGGTCCGGGGTGCGCGAAGGCCTGCTCGAGCACCGGCTCGACCTCTTCCGGGGTCGTTGCGCGCAGTCCGAGCGCACCGAACGCCTGCGCGAGCTGCACGAAGTCGGGCTGCACCTGGAGCCGGCTCTCCGAGACACGGTTGTCGTAGAAGTGCTGCTGCCACTGACGAACCATGCCGAGGTGCTCGTTGTTGATGATCGCGACCTTCACCGGCAATCGCTCCTCGACCGCCGTCACCATCTCCTGCACGTTCATCAGGATGGAGCCGTCACCCGCGATGCACACGACCAGATCGTCCTTGCAGGCCATCTGTGCGCCGATCGCGGCCGGCAGCCCGTAGCCCATCGTTCCGAGACCGCCCGAGGAGATCCACGTGTTCGGGCGCTGGCAGTGGTAGTACTGCGCCGCCCACATCTGGTGTTGGCCGACGTCGGTGGTGACGACGGCGCTGCCCCGCGTCATCTGGAAGATCTTGTCGATCACGAACTGCGGCAGCAGGGGCCCGTCCGGTCGCTGCGTGTAGGAGATCGGATTCTCGCGGTCCCAGTCCTCGATCTGCCGCCACCACGGTGCGACGCGCTCGTGGTAGCGATCGAGATCGCGCTCGCCGTCGAGGAGCTTGAGGAGCTTCTGGAGGCAGTTGCGAACGTCTCCGACGATCGGGATGTCGACGTGCACGTTCTTGCGAATGGTCGTCGGATCGATGTCGATGTGGATCTTGCGCGAGCGCGTGCTGAAGTCGTCGAGCCTCCCGGTCACGCGATCGTCGAACCGTGCGCCGATGGCGACCAGCACGTCGCACTCGGCGACCGCGAGGTTCGCGCGGTAGGTGCCGTGCATGCCGAGCATGCCGAGCGAGAGCGGGTGATCGCCGGGGATACCGCCGATGCCCATGAGCGTATAGGTCGCCGGAGCGCGAAGCTTCTCGGCGAAAGCGCGCATCTCGTCGGCCGCGCCCGAGAGGATCACGCCGCCGCCGAAGTAGAGCACGGGCCGTCGCGCCTGCAGGATCAGCGACAGCGCCTTCTTGATCTGCCCCCAGTGGCCCTCGACGCACGGCTGGTAGTGGGCGAGGTGGATCGACTTCGGGTAGTAGAACTCGCAGAGTTCTCCGCTCACGTCCTTGGGGATGTCGACGAGCACCGGTCCCGGCCGGCCCGTCGTGGCGATGTGAAAGGCCTCCTTGATCGTCGAGGCCAGCGCGCGGACGTCCTTGACCAGATAGTTGTGCTTGGTGACGGGGCGCGTGAGGCCGACGTTGTCGGCCTCCTGGAAGGCGTCGCTCCCGATGAACCGGGTGGCGACCTGCCCCGAGAAGACGACGATCGGGATCGAGTCGGCGTAGGCCGTCGCGATGCCGGTGATCGAGTTCGTGAGGGCCGGGCCCGACGTCACGATCGCGACGCCGGGTCGGCCGCTGGCGCGCGCATAGCCGTCGGCCATGTGCACGGCACCCTGCTCGTGGCGCGCCAGGACGTGGTGGAGCTGGTGCCGGTGGATCGCGTCGTAGATGTGCAGGACGGCGCCGCCCGGGTGCCCGAAGACGACCTCCACGTTCTCTTCGCGGAGAGCCTTCATCAGGATGTCGGAGCCGTTCGTGCTCACGCGGACTCCTCCGGCAGGCACCCGCGTCCCGGAGGACACCGATGCCACGGGTCCGCCCGGCCCATGGAAGACCGCGGGCGAAGGGCGAACCGAACACGATGTCAGGAGCCGCAAACGCGAGGCGTTCGCGCGAGAGTACCGAGGGCAAGGATGCGTGTCAAAAGGGCTTCTCGGCTTCGACCCGCTCTCCTGTGCGCCGCACTTCCGCCTCTGCCCGGCGCAGATAATGCGGCACCAGCCCGGCGGCAGGCCGCGCCCCGCCCTGCGCAAGGAGGCGAAGTCCGAGCCGGCCCACGGCCGGCGCCAGGGGCTCGCCCGGAGCCGCTGCGGGCGGCTGTCGGCCCTGCGCTCGGCACGCCGCGACGAGAAGCGACGCGGCATCACCCGTCACGCGCCACGCGGGCCCGAGTCGCGAAGCGAGATCGCTCACGGCGTAGAGTCCTTCCGGCAGCAACACGGCGTCACCCTCTGGCGCTTCATCCGCCGCCTGCGAAGCCGGACCGTACGCCGCCGCGTACGCCTCGCCGCGCCGCGCGTCGAGCAGCGCTACCACGGGAGCCTTCGCACTGCCCGCGGTGCGGCACAGCGCGGCGAGCGTCGGCACCGGCGCCACGGGCGTGTCGGTCTCGAAGGCGAGGCCCTTGACGGTCGCGAGTCCGACACGCAGCCCGGTGAACGATCCGGGACCGATGGTCACGGCGAAGAGCGAGACGTCGCCGAGGGCCACGCCGGCCTCCGACAGCACGCCGTCGACCTGCGGCAGGACGACCGCTGCGGCGCTCGCCTGCGACTCGGCGATACGCAGTGCGAGCACGCCTTCGCCGGCCAGCAGCGCGACGCTCGGCCGCGACGTCGCGCACTCGATCGCGAGGACGAGCGGAGCCTGCCCGGAGCGAACGGCTAGAGCCCTGTGAGTGGCCGCAGCCACTCGACGAGCGTCGTCCAGTGCCTTGCGAGGTGCCGCGAGAGATCGTTCCAGAACGCGAGGCCCATCAGCAGCACGAGCACCGTGACTCCCACCTGCTGAACGATCTCGCGCGTGCGCAGCGAGACGGGCGAGCGCTTCACGCCCTCGATCGTGAACAGCAGCGCCTGTCCGCCGTCGAGGACGGGAATCGGCAGGAGGTTCAGCACTCCGAGGTTGATGCTGATGAGGACGAGCATCGAGAGATAGGCCTCGAAGCCGCGCTCGATCGCTTTGTGCGCGATCTCGGCGATTCCGATCGGACCCGAGAGCTGCTTGTGAGACACCTCGCCCGTGAGCAGCTTTCCAAGGCCCGCCAGGAAGGTCCGCGTGACGTCGTACGTCATACCGGCGGCCTTCGGCACGGAGCGAAGCGGATTGCGCTCGATCTCCTTGCCCATCGCGCCGGGGAGCGACGCCGCGGCGGCCTCGATGCCGATCAGGTAGCGCGGCTCCGGAATGCCGAGCCCGTTGTCGGCCTCGAGCATTGCTGGCTGGATGGCGATGCTGCGCGTCCTGCCGCCGCTCGCGACCGTGATCTGCAGCGTTCGCCCGCCGCTCGAGCGCACCATCTCGGCGAACGACGCGAAGCTCCCGATCGGAGCGCCGTCCGCGGTCAGCAGAAGATCACCCGGCTCGAGCCCGGCCTTCTCGGCCGGAGAATCCGGAGAGACGCGCAAGATGAGAACGCTCGCGGGGACGACGCCGAGGGCGGACAGCGACCCGGTCGCCGGAACCGAGAGCGTGAGCGATTCGGTCGCGTCGGGCGCGACGCGCTCGACGCTCAGGTCGACGCTGCCTTCGCGACCGGCTGCGGCGTAGTGCGACGCGAGCTGCTCCCAGTCGTCGACAGGCGCGCCGGCGACGGCCGTCACGCGGTCGCCAGAGCGAAGGCCCGCGCGATCCGCCGGCGTGTCCGCGCCGGGAACGCCGACGACCGCGCGGAGCCGCGCGTGGCCGAGGCCCGCCCATCCGATCTCGTGCACACCGCCGAACTCGTTCAGCCCCGAGCGGGCATCGAGCGCGAGGTGAACCGTCTGCTCCTTGCCATCTCGCTCGAAGCGAACGCTCACGTCCTCGCCGGGATGCGTCCGGATGGCTTCTTCGACCGAGTCCCACCAGCGTACCGGCTCGCCCGCCACGTCGAGGATCCGGTCTCCGGGCGCGAGGCCGGCGCGCGCCGCCGGTGAGTCCGGCTCGACGAGGCCCACCACGGGCTCGGGCCGCGGCAGTCCCACTGCGAGCAGGCCCACGAAGATCACCACCGGCAGCAGCAGGTTCATCCCGGGCCCCGCAAACAGGATGAACAGCTTCTGCCAGAGCGGCTTCGCGCGTAGCGTCTCGTCGGGGGCCGCGTCCATCACCTCGGGCGGATGCTCGTCGTCGGAGATCTCGCCGAGCATCTTCACGAAGCCGCCGATCGGGAACCACGCGATCACGTACTCTGTACCGTGTCGCGTCCACGCGAGGCGCCAGCGACCAATCCCCACCGTCGGCCCGAAGCCGATCGAGAACTTGAGGACGCGAACTCCGCACAGGCGTGCGGCGACGAAGTGTCCGAGCTCGTGGATGAGAACGAGCGGCCCGAGCATCAGGACGAGGGCGATCCCCCAGTCGATCGCGCTCATCGCGCCGCGCCCTCGCACCCGTGATCGCCACTGCGTTCGCGCAGGCCGTTCTCGGCCTCGGCGCGAGCCCATGCGTCGGCTTCGAGCACGTTCTCGAGGTCGGCCAGCGGTGCCTGCGTGGCGCGCGCGAGGTGGCGGTCGAGCACGGCGGCGCACACGGACGCGATCGCGCCGAACGCGATCCGGCCCGCGAGGAACGCCGCGACTGCGACCTCGTTGGCGGCGTTCAGGACCGCGGGCGCCGCTTCGTCGCCGCGCAGCGCGGCGTACGCGAGATCGATGGCCGGGAACCGCGAGCGATCGGGCGCCTCGAAGTCGAGCCGTCCGACCTTCGCGAGGTCGAGGCGCGGCAGGTCGAGCGGCAGGCGCTCGGGGTGCGCGAGCGCCACCGCGATCGGAATGCGCATGTCCGGCAGCCCGAGCTGCGCCAGCACCGAGCCGTCGCGCAGCTCGATCAGCGAGTGGACGATCGACTGCGGATGGACGACGACGTCGAGCTGATCGGGAGACGCTCCAAAGAGCCACCGCGCCTCGATCAGCTCGAGCCCCTTGTTCATGAGCGTCGCAGAATCGATCGTGATCTTCGGTCCCATCGACCAGTTCGGATGCTGCAGGGCCTCCTGCGCCGTCGCCATCGCGATGCGCTCGGCGGGCCAGGTCCGGAACGGTCCGCCCGAAGCGGTGAGGACGATGCGCGCCAGGTCCTCGCGGCGCTGACCGGCGAGCGCCTGGAAGATCGCGCTGTGCTCGCTGTCGACCGGCAGCAATGCGACGCCGTGCGCGTGCACCTCGCGCAGCACGAGGGCGCCGGCCATCACCAGCACCTCCTTGTTGGCGAGCGCGACGTCTCGGCCGGCGCGGATCGCTGCGAGCGTGGGACGAAGCCCCGCAGCACCGACCATCGCGGCGACGACGAGATCGGCGTCGTGCGTCGCGACGGCCGCGAGGCCCTCGGCGCCGTGGACGATCTTGGCCCGCGCTCCCGGCAGCCGTGCGCGCAGCTCCGCCGCGCCGTCGGCATCGCCGACCGACACGACGTCGGGGTCGAAGCGCCGTACCTGCTCGGCGAGCTTCTCGATCCTGCGGCCGGCCGCGAGCGCGCAGACGCGGAAGCGATCGGGGAACGACGCGGCGACGGCGAGCGTCTGCTCGCCGATGCTCCCGGTACTGCCGAGGATGGCCAGACGCCTCAAGCGCGCTCCGGCTCGCGCCCGCTCCGCACCTGCGCGCTGGTCAGTCCGAATCGCCGCTCGCGCGACTGATAGTCGAGCAGCGCTTCGACCAGGTGCCCCTTTCGGAAGTCGGGCCACATGACCGGCGTGGTGTAGATCTCCGCATAGGCGATCTGCCAGAGCAGGAAGTTCGACACCCGCATCTCGTTGCCGGTTCGGATCAGGAGATCGGGGTCGGCCAGATCCGGATCGTAGAGATGCGCCGCGAAGGTCTTCTCGTCGAGGCGGTCCGGGTCGAGCTTGCCGAGCTCCGCTTCGCGCATGAGGCTGCGTGCAGCGTCGACGATCTCGGCGCGCCCGCCGTACGACAGCGCGAACACGAGCTGCATCTCACGGTTGTCGCGCGTGCGCTCGATCGCGTCGTCGAGGCGCTTGCGGATCGGCGCCGCGAGCCGATCGAGGCGTCCGATCGCCCGCACCTGGATGCCGTTGCGATGCACTTCGTCGAGCTCGCTCTCGAGGTAGTGCTCGAGGATGCGCATCAGCTCCTCGACCTCACCGCGCGGGCGCTCCCAGTTCTCGAGCGAGAACGAGTAGAGCGTGAGCGTGCGGATCCCGAGCTCATGGGCGCCGCGAACGATCGCCCGGACGGCCTCGATCCCCGCCCGGTGCCCCTCGTTGCGTGACAGACCGCGGGCCTCGGCCCAGCGCCCGTTGCCGTCCATGATGACGGCGACGTGACGGGGCAGGCGATCGCTGCGGAGCCGGCGTTCCTGCATGGTCAGACCTGAAGGATCTCCTTCTCCTTCGCCGCGCAAGTGTCGTCGATCTTCTTCACGTACTCGTCCGTCAGATCCTGCACCTTCTTCTCGTGTCGGTGCTTGTCGTCGGCCGGAAGGATGCCGTCGGTCTCGAGCGCCTTGAACGCCTGCAGGGCCTCGCGTCGTGACTCCCGCACCCCCAGCTTGTGCTCCTCGGCCATCTTCTTCACCTGCTTGACGAGCTCCTTGCGCCGCTCCTCGGTGAGGGCCGGGATCGGGATCCGGACCACCTTGCCGTCGTTGTTCGGCGTGAGGCCGAGGTGCTGCGCGGTCTGGATCGCCTTCTCGATCGCGTGCAGGGCGCCCTTGTCGTACGGCGCGATCACGATGAGACGCGGATCGGGGATCGTGATGTTCGAGAGCTGGTTGAGCGGCGTGGGCGTCCCGTAGTAGTCGACGTTCACGCCGTCGAGGAGCTGCGCATTGGCGCGTCCCGTCCGCACGCGCTGCAAGTCGTGGCGCAGGCTGTGCAGCGCCTTCTCCATCCCGGTCTTCGCTTCGTCGATCGCCTTCTCCGGAGTTCCTGCGGCCATGGCCTCCCCTCGTCTGCGGCCGGGCGCAGCCCTAGCCGACGCGCGTTCCGATCTTCTCGCCCGTCACGACCTTGCGGATGTTGCCCGCCACGTTCATGTCGAAGACGACCATCGGCAGCCCGTTCTCGCGGCACAGCGCGATGGCCGTCTGGTCCATCACCCGCAAGTTCTTGCGGATCGCTTCGTCGAAGCTGACCTCGTCATATCGCCTGGCGTCGGGCGTGATTCGCGGGTCGGCGTCGTAGACGCCGTCGACGCCATGCTTCGCCATCAGCACGACCTCGGCCTCGATCTCCACCGCACGCAGCACGGCCGCGGTGTCGGTCGTGAAGTAAGGGTTCCCCGTGCCGGCCGCGAAGATGACGACGCGGCTCTTCTCGAGGTGACGTACCGCGCGACGCCGAATGTACGGCTCGGCCACCTGCTTGATTTCGAGGGCCGTCAGCACGCGCGTCGAGAGACCCTCGGTCTCGAGCGAATCCTGCAGGGCGAGGCCGTTGATCACGCTCGCCATCATGCCCATGTAGTCCGCGCTGGTGCGGTCGAGCCCCTCGGCGGCCGCCTTCACACCGCGGATCACGTTGCCGCCGCCGATCACGATCCCGACCTGGACGCCGAGCGAGTGCACCTCGCGGATCTCTCGCGCGATGCCGCGCAGGACGCCGGGGGCGATGCCGAAGCCGTTGTCGCCGGCGAGGGCCTCACCGGAGAGCTTGAGCACCACACGCCCGAAGACCGCCTTCACTTCGCGATCGCCTCCCCCAGCTTGAAGCGAACGAAGCCGATGACGGCGATCTCGTCGCCGAGCCGTTTCGCTTCATCCGCGAGGAGACCGCTCACCGTCCGCTCCGGATCCTTCACGAATGCCTGCTCGAGCAGACACACCTCGGCGTAGTACTTGTTGACCCGCCCTTCGACCATCTTCTCGACGATGTTCGCCGGCTTTCCCGACTGCTCGGCCTGCGCGCGGAAGATCGCGCGCTCGGCGTCGACGAGCTCCTTCGGCACCCCGCTGCGATCGACCGACACCGGAGAAGGATCGGCAGCCGCGACGTGCATCGAGAGGTCTTTCGCGAGCCCATCGAGCGCGTTGCCACCCCGCTTCGCCGACAGGGCCACGAGGACGCCGAGCTTGCCGCCGGCGTGGACGTATCCCCCCACGACGCCGCCGTCACGGGAAGCGAGCCTCGCCACGCGCCGCAGGACGACGTTCTCGCCCACCTTCGCGATGGCGCTCTGGATGCGCTCGCTGACCTTCTCGCCGTCGAGCGTCGCGCTCGCGAGCGAGTCGGCGCTCGCGAGCGACGCGTCCGCTGCCGCCGCCGCCGCGAGCCGGGACGCGAGCTTATGGAACTCGTCCGTCTTGGCGACGAAGTCGGTCTCGCACGCCAGCTCGACCAGCGCACCGGCCGTTGCGGCGAGGGCGAGCCCGATCACGCCTTCGGTCGTCTCGCGCCCTTCGCGCTTGACGGCCTTCGCGAGACCGCGCTCGCGCAGCAGCTCACCCGCGCGCGCCACGTCGCCATCGGCGTCGGAGAGCGCTCGCTTGCAGTCCATCATGCCGGCGCCGGTCTGATCGCGAAGCGCCTTCACTACCGATGCCGAGATCTCGGCCACTGGAATCTCCCTCGATCGCTGCTGCCTTCGTCTTCTGCCCGGCCTCAGGGTCGGCCGGGCCGCGGCGACCGCCGGTCCGTCCAACCTGTCTGTCCCGGTGCTGTCTGCCCTGGTGTTGTCTGCCCTGGCGCCTGACCCCGGTCCCGCTCGTCTGACTCTCGTCCGATTCGAGCGGGTCGCGGTCTAGGCCTCCTTCTCGCCGGCCGGAGCAGCCTCGCCCGTCTCGGTCTCGGGGCCGCGGCGCGGCGCGCCGGGCCCGCCGCTGCGCGGCCCCCCGGCGGAGTGCGTTCCACCCCGGCCACGGCGCGGGGGATGCTTGATCTCGACCACCACACGCCCCGTCGTCGGCGCCGCCGCCTCGCGCTCTGCCCCGCGAGCCGCCTCACCGTCGGGCGCCTGCGACTGCAGGCGCTCGTTGTGGATCCGGGCTCCCTCGATGCAGGCCTCCGCCATGCGCGCGCAGTAGAGCTGAATCGCGCGAATCGCGTCGTCGTTCCCGGGGACCACGAAGTCGATTCCGTCCGGGCTGCAGTTGGTGTCGACGATGGCGACGATCGGGATCCCGAGGCGGCGCGCTTCGGCGATCGCGATGTGCTCGGCGCCGACGTCGATCACGAAGAGCACGTCCGGCAGCCGCCCGAGATTCTGGATGCCTTCGAGCGAACGCCGGTACTTCTCGACCTCGCGCGCCATGTGCGCACGATCTCGCTTCGAGAGCTCACCCGCTTTCTCTTCGTTCTCGAGGATCCCGCGCTGCTCCTTGAAGCGCTCGACCGACTTCTTGACCGTTCGGAAGTTGGTGAGCATTCCGCCCAGCCAGCGGTTGTTGACGTAGAACTGTCCGGCGCGCTCGGCCTCGAGTCGAATCGGCGCCTGCGCCTGACGCTTGGTGCCGACGAAGAGGATCTTGCCGCCGCCGGCGACGGTGTCGCGGACGAACTCGAGCGCCTCCTCGAACAGCGCCAGGGTCTGATCGAGATCGAGGATGTGGATGCCGTTGCGTTCTCCGAAGATGAACGACTTCATGCGCGGATCCCAGCGCCGCGTCTGGTGTCCGAAGTGTGCGCCGGATTCGAGCAAGGCGTGGAGGGTCAGCTCCTGGGACTGGAGGGCAGCGTCCGTGCCGGACGCGGCCTCGGTCGAGGCCGCAGGGGCCGGACCCGAGGTCGACTCAGCCATCGAAAGGACTCCTTCGCGGTTTTGCCTCCGCCCCGGCCGTTTCTCCCCGGAACCGTCACGGACTGGGGTCTTCCCCCTCGAAGTCCGCCTGGACGGCACCGCCCGGGCAGCCGGAACGTGTGAGATGCCGGTCGGATAGCAGAGCCGGCCGCCTCTTTCTACCCGATGCCGCCGAGCAGCCCGCGCAGGGGGCTCCGCGCGAGGTGGCTCTCAGGTCCGGTACTCGGCGTTGATCCGGACGTAGTCGTACGTGAGGTCGCAGGTCCAGATCTCCGCCCGGCCCTTGCCCGCGCCGAGGGCGACCTCGACCACGACCTCGGAGGCGCGCATCCGGGCCTGCGCACGCGAGCGGGCGGCCGGCCCCGCCGATGCGCCCCGCCGGAAGACGGGCACGCCGGCGAGGCGCACCTCGGTTCGAGTGAGGTCGAGCGTGATGCGGCCGTGCCCGATCGTCTGGAGGATGCGCCCCCAGTTGGCGTCGCCGCCAAAGAGCGCGGTCTTCACGAGCACCGAGTTCGCGATGCGGCGCGCCGCACGGTCGGCTTCGGCGTCCGAGCGCGCACCCGAGACACGGACGGTCACGAGCCGCGTCGCGCCCTCACCGTCGCGTGCGAGCTCGCGGGTCAGCTCCTGCAGCAAAGAAGTGAGCGCGGCGGCGAAGGCAGCGGCGCCATCACTCGAGCCGGCGCGCAGTGTGGAGTTTCGCGCAACGCCGTTCGCGAGCACGAAGCAGGTGTCGCTGGTCGACCCCTCGCCATCGACGGTCAGGCAGTTGAGGCTTCGGTCTGTCGCCGCTCCGAGCGTGCGCTGCAGGAAGGCCTTCGTCACCGCGGCGTCCGTGATCACGAAGCACAGGACCGTCGCCATGTTGGGCTCGACCATCCCCGAGCCCTTGGCGACGCCCGCCATGCGAACGCGGCGTCCGCCGATGCGAACGCTGCGCGTGGCGATCTTGGCGCGCGTGTCGGTGGTGAGGATCGCGTGCGCGGCGCCGGCGAGTCCGTCCTCGGCGAGGGCGGCGGCGGCGGCCGGGATCCCGGCGCGAAGCTTCGTCATCGGGAGCGGCTCACCGATCACGCCCGTCGACGCCACGAGCACCTCGCCTGGCGAGCAGCCGAGCGAGCGGGCTGCGAGCGCCGCCATCGCGCGCGCGTCGCGCACGCCGCGCGCTCCCATCGCCACGTTCGAGCAGCCACTGTTCGCAACGATCGCACGCGCACGCGCCGACTTTGCGAGGGACTCGCGCGAGACGACGACCGGCGCGCCGGGAACGGTCGAGCGTGTCAGGACGCCGGCCGCGACCGCGGGTACGTCACTCACGATGAGCGCGACGTCGGGGCCCTTCTGCTTGATGCCGCAACGAACGCCGGCGGCGCGAAAGCCGGGCACTCGAAGCGTGGCCGCCCTCGCGGCCGCGTCAGCGCCCGTCACGCGCTCTGCCACTCCGCACCGCGCTCAGCCGGCGCCGCAGCACTTCTTGTACTTCTTCCCGCTGCCGCACGTACACGGGTCGTTGCGTCCCGGCGTCTTCGCCGCGCTCGCGGGCCTACCCGGGCTGCGCCCGGCCGCATTCGCCGCGTCTCCGAAGGCCGGCTTGAAGATCGGCGCCATCGTGACGGGCCGCGCTGCGGGAGGCGCCCCGGCGGCGCCCGCGGCCGGCGCTGCGATCGCAGTCCCCGCGACGACCGGACCCGCCGCCGGCGCGGCTGCCTCGGCCGCCGGTCCCGTGGCCGGCGCTGCCGGCTGCGGCGACGGCGCGAGCTGCGGCTCGCGAATCGCGACCTTGAAGATTCGCTCGACCGCGTGTCCGTCGATGCGCTCGATCATCTCTTCGAAGAGCTGGAAGCCCTCGCGCTGGTATTCGACCTTCGGGTCCTTCTGCGCGTAGCCGCGCAGATTGATGCCCTCGCGCAGGCCGTCCATGCTGAGCAGGTGGTCCTTCCACTGCCGGTCGAGCGTGTCGAGAAGAACTCCCTTCTCGAGCTCCCGGAACAGCGGGTATCCCATGCTGCGATACTTCGACGCCACCTCGTCCCAGTGACGCTCCTTCTCGTCGAGATGCGCCGTGAGGGCGGCGAGCAGGGAGTGGCCGAGCGCGTCGCGATCCCTCAGCGGCGCACCGTTCTCGACGAAGGGTGGTTTGGTGCGGTCGACGACGACGCCGAACTGCTGTTCCAGCTCGATCGCGAGCGTCGCGAGGGCCTCGTCGTCCGGCCCGCCCTTCTCGGGGAAAGCTCGTCCGAGCATCGTCACCAGAACGTCCTCGACCATCTCGACGATCTCGTCGTGGACCTGCTCGCGCGAGAGCAGCTCGCGGCGCCGGCCGTAGAACGCCTGACGCTGCTTGTTCATCACGTCGTCGTAGTCGAGGACGTGCTTTCGCATGTCGAAGTTGCGGGCCTCGACCTTCTTCTGCGCGTTCTCGATCGCCCGCGTCACCATCCGGTGCTCGATCGCCTCACCCTCCTGGAGGCCGAGTCGCTCCATCCATCCCTGAAGGCGTTCGCCACCGAAGATCCGCATCAGCTCGTCCTCGAGCGAGAGGAAGAACCGGCTCGATCCCGCGTCTCCCTGCCGTCCCGAGCGTCCCCGGAGCTGGTTGTCGATGCGGCGGCTCTCGTGGCGCTCGGTGCCGACGATGTGCAGGCCGCCGGCCGAGACCACCTCGGCCCGCTCGGCGGCGCACTCGGCCTCGAAGCGCGCGAGGGTGATCGCGTAGTCCGGATGCAGCTTGTCGTGCTGGCACTTGGCGAGCGCGAGGAACTCGGGATTGCCGCCGAGCACGATGTCCGTGCCGCGGCCGGCCATGTTGGTCGCGATCGTCACCGCTCCCTTGCGACCTGCCTGCGCGACGATCTCGGCCTCTCGCTCGTGCTGCTTCGCATTGAGCACGTTGTGCTTCACGCCGAACTTTTGGAGCTTGCGCGAGAGCATCTCCGAGGTCTCGATCGAGATCGTGCCGACCAGCAGCGGCTGCCCGGTCGCGTGACGCTCGCGAATCTCTTCGACCACCGCGTCGAACTTCTCGCGCTGCGACTTGTAGACGACGTCCGCGAGGTCCTTGCGGATCATCGGACGGTTGGTCGGGATCACGACGACGTCGAGGTCGTAGATCTTCGCGAACTCGGCCGCCTCGGTGTCGGCGGTGCCGGTCATCCCGCCGAGCTTCTCGTACATGCGAAAGAAGTTCTGGAAGGTGACGGTCGCGAGCGTCTGGTTCTCGCTCTGGATCGGGATGTTCTCCTTGGCCTCGACGGCCTGGTGGAGCCCGTCCGACCAGCGACGCCCGGGCATCAGGCGCCCCGTGAACTCGTCGACGATCACGACCTCGGGCCGGCCGCCCTCTCCCGGCTTGACCACGTAGTCGACGTCGATCTTCTTGAGTGTGTGCGCGATCAGCGCCTGGTGGACGGCGTGGAGCACCGGAAGCATCTGCGGCTCGTAGAGGTTCTCGATCCCGAGCGTCTTCTCGACCGCGTGGACGCCCTGCTCGGTGAGCGTGGCCGAGTGATGCTTCTCGTCGACCCAGTAGTCGCCCGTCTCTTCGACCCCCTTCGACGGCTCTCCCTTGGTGCCCGCCGCGAGCCGCGGGATCACGCGGTTGGCCACGCTGTAGAGCTGCGTGCTCTCTTCGGAGGGGCCCGAGATGATGAGCGGCGTTCGGGCTTCGTCGATGAGAATCGAATCGACCTCGTCGACGATCGCGAAGAACAGGTCTCGCTGGACGCACTGCGCCAGCGATCCCTTCATGTTGTCGCGCAGGTAGTCGAAGCCGAGCTCGTTGTTGGTGCCGTAGGTGATGTCGGCGCCGTACGCGGCGCGCCGCTGCGCATCGGTCAGATCGTGGACGATCACGCCGACCTCGAGTCCGAGGAAGCGGTGGATCTCGCCCATCCACTGCGCGTCGCGGCGAGCGAGGTAGTCGTTCACCGTGACGACGTGGACACCGCGGCCGGCGAGCGCGTTCAGGTACGCAGGAAGCGTCGCGACGAGCGTCTTGCCCTCGCCGGTCTTCATCTCGGCGATGTTGCCCTCGTGGAGCACCATGCCGCCGATCAGCTGGACGTCGAAGTGTCGTTGTCCGAGCGTGCGCTTGCTCGCCTCGCGAACCGTCGCGAAGGCCTCGGGAAGCAGATCGTCGAGCGGCTCGCCCTTCGCAGCGCGCTCGCGGAATACACCCGTTCGCGAGCGGAGCGCCTCGTCCGAGAGACCGACGAGCTCGCTCTCGAGGCGGTTGATGCGTTCGACGAGCGGAACGAGCCGCTTGAGCGTGCGATCGTTCGCGCTCCCGAAGATCTTGTGGAGCAGGGAAGCCATCTTGCGGCGAGTCTACGGGACGCTACCGCGGGTCGCCATCGAGTGCGCGCGACGGCAGCGCGACGCGAAGGCGAAGACGCCCGATCTGCACCCCGTCACCGTCTTGCAGCGGGACGCGAGAGCGTCGCTCGCCGTTCACGAAGGTGCCGTTCGTGCTGCCGAGGTCCTCGACGAAGAACGTCTCGCCGTCCCATCCGAACGCGGCATGCGACCGCGAGATCGTGAGCTCGGACAGTGTCCAGTCGGCGCTCGCGCCGCGGCCGATCACGAGCCACGCCGCATCGATCGGCAGCTCGAGCCCTTCGTAGAATCCCTCCTGCACCACGACCCGCGCGCCGGCGGGGATCCTCGGCCGGGGCTCGGCCATCGCCACGGACGTCACGCACTGCCCTCCGCGCGGGCGCGGCGACACTCGCCGCGCCGGGGATCGAGAATCGGAAGCAACGCCTCCGTATCGGCGGGCGGGACTGGGGCCTTAGCCGGAGGCACGGGGGTCCGCCGCGCGGCCGCGCATCAGCGCCCGGCGCGCGTGCCGAGGAGCTCTCGCGCGTGGCGACGCGTGGCCTCGCTCACGGTCTCGCCGCCCGCCATGCGGGCGATCTCCTCCACCCGAACGGCCGCGTCGAGAGCGCACACGCGCGTCACGGGGCGGCCGTCGCGCTCGTCCTTCTCGACACGGATGTGCGTCGATCCGCGGGCGGCGATCTGTGGAAGGTGAGTGATGCAGAGCACCTGGTGCTCGGTGGCGAGCTCGGCCAGCGTGCGGCCGACGCGATCGGCGATACGACCGCCGATCCCCGTGTCGACCTCGTCGAAGACCAGCACCATTCCCTGCGCACCGCCACGCAGGACGTTCTTGATGGCGAGGAACACGCGCGAGAGCTCGCCTCCAGATGCAACCCGGCGAAGCGGCCGAGCAGCCTCGCCGGGGCTCGCCGCGAAGCGCAGCTCCGCTGCCTCTGCGCCGGACGGGCCGCACGGCGCGCCCTCGGGTGCGGCGAGCGGTTCGAGCGCAACCTCGACGCGTGCACCCGCGACGAGCGGCTGGAGGGCCGCGTCGATGGCAGCGCCGAGGCGCCGCGCGGCCTCGCTGCGCGCAGCCGACAGCGCGGCCGCGTGCTCCACGAGCGCCGCAGCGATCTGCCCGTGCTCCTGCGCGAGCGCCTCCTCGCGGCTCTCCGCGCTCCCGAGTCCCTCGAGCTCGGCTGCGGCGGCGTCGCGGAAGACGAGCACCTCCGCCTCACCCGGCCCGTACTTGCGGCCGAGGCGCTCGAGCAGTGCGAGCCGCTCCTCGATCGCGCCGAGGCGCGCCGGATCGGCCTCGAGACCGAGGCCGTAGCGTTCGACGTCGCGCGCCACATCGTCGATCTCGACGTGCGCCGCGCGAAGGCGCATGGCGACGGGTTCGAGCGCCGGGTCGAGACGCGCGGCGCCCTCGACGTGCCGAAGGGCCTCGGTGACCAGCGCGGCGACGCCGGGCGCAGCGTCGTGCGCCCCCTCTCCCGTGAGCAGCGACACCGTTGCAGCGGCGTCGGCCTGGAGCCGCTCGGCGTGCGCGAGACGGCCACGCTCGGCGGTGAGCGCCGCGTGCTCGCCCGGTTGGAGCTTCGCTTCGTCGATCTCGCGCACCTGGAACGAGAGGAAGTCCTGCCGTCGAGCGCGCTCCGCTGCGGCGGCGGCGAGCTGAGCGCGCTCTTCAGCGAGGGTGCGAAGCGCTTCGTACCGCTCTCGCAGCGTCTCGCGCAGCGACAGGCAGCCACCGAAGGCGTCGAGCAAGAGTCCGTGCGTCTCGGCGCGCAAGAGCGCCTGCGACTCGTGCTGACTCGAGATCTCGAGACGTCCCGCGAAGAGCTCGGCGAGCAGCGACACGGGAACGAGCTGCCCCGAGACCTGGGCGCGGCTGCGGCCGCTCCGCGCCAGGGTGCGGCGCACGACGAGCTCGTGGTCGTCGGTCGCGAGGCCGCGGCGAGCGAGATCGGCCTCGAGATCGGGAAGCGTGTCGGTCCGGAAGACTGCCTCGACGACGGCCTCGTCGGCTCCGTCGCGAATGGCGTCCGCCGACGCGCGCGCACCCGCCAGCAACGCGAGGGCGCCGAGCACGATCGACTTGCCGGCGCCCGTCTCTCCGGTCAGCACGTTGAGCCCTGGTCCGAACGAGACCTCCGCACGATCGACGACCGCGAGGTTCTCGATTCGCAGAAGCTCGATCACCGCGCCCCCCAGCGCAGCTTCTCGCGCAAGATCTCGAACCGATCGCGTACGGGAGACGAGACGAGCAGCAGCGGATGACTCGACCGCTTCACCACCACGCGGTCGCCTTCCTGCAGGCCATGTCCTTCCTGTCCATCCGCCGTCACGCGAACGCCCTCACCCCGCGAGCGAACGATGATCTCGATCGTCGACGAGTCCGACAGCACGAGCGGCCGCTGCGTGAGCGTGTGCGGGCAGATGGGTGTGAGGACCATCGCCGCGACCTCCGGCAAGAGGATCGGCCCTCCGGCCGAGAGCGAGTACGCAGTCGATCCGGTGGGTGTCGACACGATGAGGCCGTCGGCGTGATACGTCGTGACGGCGAGCCCGTCGGCGCACGTCTCGAGATCGATCATGCGCGCGAGCTCGGCGCCGGAGATGACTGCATCGTTGAGCGCGAGGTACTTCCCGAGCAGCACTCCGCCGCGCTCGGCCACGACGTCGAGACGCATGCGCGGTTCGACGCGAACGTCTCCCGCGAGAACCCGCTCGAGTGTCGCGAACAGCTCGTCGAGGGCGATCTCGGTGAGATAGCCGAGCGTCCCGAGGTTGACGCCGAGGATCGGAACCGCCCGGCTCCCGGCCGAGCGCGATACCGAGAGCAGCGTGCCGTCGCCTCCGAGCACGACGACGAGATCGACGGCCGCCGCGAGCTCGGCTCGCGTGCGGCCGGCGTGGCCCGTCCACTCGGCCGCCTCCTCGTCGAGCAGCACCTCGAGCCCACGCCCGGCGAGCCACTTCTCGAGGCCGCGGACGATTCCCGCAGCCTGCGGCTGTGAGCGCTTCAGGCATACGCCGATCGAGCGCGGCGGTCGCAGCGGTACGTCGGACGCCTTCGTCACGGTCGCCTCTGCGGGGGTGGAGCGCCGGCGAATGTAGCGTGACGTGGCAAGAGCGGACTCCTACCCTCCTTCCATGCCTGGAGGCGAGTCGCTCGAGCTCTTCGCCAGCGAGCCCGGGCGAGAGCCCGAGAAGGCGGCGCCGCTCGCGGCGCGGATGCGGCCCCGAAGCCTCGACGAGGTCGTCGGCCAGCCGCACCTGCTCGGACCCGGCGCCCCGCTTCGCGCGCTCGCCGAGCGCGGCAGCCTGCCTTCGATCGTGCTCTGGGGCCCTCCGGGCTGCGGCAAGACCTCGATCGCGGGCCTGCTCGCCGGGTGCGGACCGGTGCCGTCCGCGCGCTTCCTGCCCTTCTCGGCAGTGACGGTCGGCGTGAAGGAGATCCGCGAGGTCGCCGAGCGTGCGCGGCGCGACGCGGCAGCGGGTCGGCGAACGGTCCTGTTCCTCGACGAGATTCACCGCTTCAACCGCGCGCAGCAGGACGCGCTGCTCCCGCACGTCGAGTCCGGAACGCTGACACTGATCGGCGCCACGACCGAGAACCCCTCGTTCGAGGTCAATGGAGCCCTGCTCTCGCGCTGCCGTGTCTTCACGCTGCGCGCGCTCGGCGAGGACGATCTGCGAACGCTCGTGCTGCGTGCACTGGCCGACACCGAACGGGGCCTCGGACGCAGCGGCGTCACGCTCGCGCCCGAAGCTCTCGAGGCGCTCATCGCGGTCGCGGACGGCGACGCGCGCCGCGCACTCGGACTGCTCGAAGCCGCAGCCGCGCTGCACGCGGGCGCGGGGCCGCTCTCGCCCGAGACGGTGCAGCGCGCCGCGGGCCAGCGCGTGCTCCTGCACGACCGCGACCGCGAGGAGCACTACAACGTGGTCTCGGCGTTCATCAAGAGCCTGCGCGCAAGCGATCCGGACGCAGCGCTCTACTACCTCGCACGCCTCCTCGAGGCCGGTGACGATCCGCTCTTCATCGCGCGCCGGCTCGTGATCTTCGCTGCCGAGGACGTCGGAAACGCCGAGCCGGCGGCGCTCGGCCTCGCAACCGCGGCCTTCCTCGCGCTCGAGCGCGTCGGCCTGCCCGAGGGACGCATCCCGCTCGCGCAGGCCGTCACCTTCCTCGCCTGCGCACCGAAGAGCAACGCCTCGTACCTCGGCATCGAGCGCGCCGCGGCGGCGGTTGCCGAGCACGGTGCGCTTGCCGTACCGCTCCACCTTCGCAACGCACCGACGTCGCTGCTCCGCGAGCTCGGCTACGGAGCGGGGTACCGCTACCCGCACGATGCTCCCGGACGCTTCGTCCCCGACCCGAACCTGCCCGAGCGCCTGCGCGGCGCGCGGTTCTACGAGCCGACGCGCGAGGGAAGCGAGGGAGCGCTGGCGGACCGCCTCGCGCGCTGGCGCAAGGAGCGCGACGACCCGCCCGACGCAGCCGATCGCTGACGCCCGGCGTATGCGCTCAAGGCTTGCTGTCGACCTGCCGACTTCGAGAGTGCCGCGCGCGGAGCCGCCCCGGGCGAGCACGCCGCGCGGTGGGGGGCGAGCATGGCGCAGGGGGGCGCTGCCGGGCTCGTGCAGTACGCGGGGATCGCCGTGATGGCGCTCCTGCTCGGATCCACGAGCGCCGCGGCCGAGGACGCAGCCGTCGCCACCGGACCCGCCGGGCTCTCTTCGGCGCTGCGTTCGGCAACGGAGCGTGCGCTGCCGCCGCGCGCCGGCTCGTTCGCCGACCCGTCCGTGTTCCGCCTGGCGGCTCCGCCCTTTCGGAGCACACCCCACTGGCTGCTGCGGCCGGGCCCGGCGCCGGTCCGCCGCGACGACGTGCTGGCGCTCGCAGCTTCGAACCACGGCGGAGCGCCGCTCTACGGCGTGCTCGCGGGTCAGGCGCTGCTCTCGGCGCTGCACCTTCACGGAGACCTTCCGGAGCACATGTTGCCCTGGTTCGACGCCGACCCGGACCGCATGATCGCCGGCTTCGAGCTTTCCTTCTGACCCGCCTCGCCTACGCTGCCCGCGTGGCGTTTTGCCGGCCTGCCCTGCTCCTTGCGCTGCTCGTCGCCCTGGCTGTGCTTCCCGCGCGCGCGCAGACCGATTCCCCCGCGCCGGCTGCCGCGGCGACGGGCTCCGCGACCATCGATCTGCACTTCGAAGCGGCCGAGCTCGCCGACATCGTGCGCGCCGTAGCGCAGCGCAGCGGCGTCGCCTTCTCGTTCGACGACCGTCTCCGCGGCCGCGTCACCGTGACGGCCCCGCGACCGGTGAGCAGCGCGGAGGCCGTCTCGATCCTCGTCGCCGCCCTGCGCATGGCCGGCTTTGCCGTCGTGAGCGGAGCGAGCGGCGTCCGCGAGATCGTTCCTCTCTCCGATGCGGCGGGCCGCGTCGAGGTCTCGCTCTCGACGCCTCGCGCCTTCGTCGATCTTCCCGTCACCACGCTGCTGCCGCTTCACGCGGCGAAGGCCGAGGATCTGGTGCCGATCGTACAGCCGCTGCTCGGCGGGAACGCGGTCATCCAGGCCTTCGCTCCGACCAACGTCCTCATCCTCTCGGCCACGGAGGCGCAGCTCCAGCGGGTCCTCGTGCTCACGCGCGCGCTCGATCGTGCAGCGCAGCGGCGCATGCTCCTCCTGCGCCCGCGCTATCGCGATGCAGCGGAGCTGCTTCCGATCGTCGAGGCGACCTTCCCGGAGAGCCGGCGTGCGTCCGAGAGCCTGCGCGTCTTCGCCGACACGCACGGCAACGCGCTCGTGATCGAGGGACCGCCCGAGCTCACCGATCAGGTGGCGGAGTTCGTCCGCAGCCTCGACCTGCCGACCACGGGCCAAGGTGCAATCCACGTCGTTCGAATCCGCCACGCGGACGCAGAGACACTCGCCGAGGTCGTGCAGCAGGCTGCGCAGCCGCCTTCCGGCGGACAGCGCGCACGCGGCGATGCGCCGGGGGCCGAAGCGGCTGCGAGCGCGCTGACGGGCCGCGAGCTCGTCGTCTCGGTCGACGAGCCGACCAACTCGCTGGTGATCCGCTGCGACGAGGAGACCTTCGGGATCGTCGCCCGGCTGATCGCGGCGCTCGACCTCGACGCGCCGAGCGTGAGCGTCAAGGCGACGCTGATGGAGATCGAGGACACCGGGTCCCTGTCGGTCGCCGTCGATACGCTCCTGCCCTTCCTGCGACCGGGAACGCCGAGCGAAGGCAATGGCTTCGTGCGCCTGCTCAACAGCGGCGATCCGTCCCTGCTCGGTCCGCAGCCAAGGGACGATTCCGAATCCTTCCTGCTCCGGTTCTTCAAGGATCCGGTCACCTACACGAGGATCGCTCCGGACGGTACGACCGTGACCGAGACGGTGCCGGGCTATGCGGTCGACGTGAAGGCGGGCGCAACCGAAGGCGACACGCGCCTCGTCGCCGAGCCGCAGATCGTCGCGCGCAGCGGCGAGGAGCAGGAGATCTTCGTCGGCAACAACATCCCCATCATCTCGGCCACGCAGACGTCGGCCGCCGGCGCGACGCCTGCCGTGGGCACCGCCGATCCGCTCACGATCTCGCAGAACGTCGAGCGACAGGACGTCGGAGTCACGCTGCGCGTCGAGCCGACCGTTCCCGAAGAGGGGCCCGTGCGACTCGATCTGCACCTCGAGTTCACGGCCCTCGCGGCGCCCTTCGCGGGCGACGTTGCGGAGGTCGGCCCAACGCTCGTCAAGCAGAGCGTCGAGTCGGTGATCCACCTCGACGACGGAGCCGGCGCCGTCGTCGGCGTTCGGGGCCAGCCCACCCAGGAGGTGCAGCGAACGGGCACGCCGTTTCTGATGGACGTTCCCGGCCTCGGGTGGCTGTTCAGCTCGGTGTCGCAGCAAGCCGTCCGCAAAGACATGGTGCTCGCCGTGCAGATCCAGGTGCTCCGCTCGGCGGAGGACCTGCAGCTCGAGTCGATCCGCCGGCGCATCGCCCTCGAGCGAAGCCTCGCCGGGCTGGAGCAGCTCCCGATCGCTCCGCAGGAGGCGCCCTTCGCCGTGTGGGTTGCGACGGCCGACACCCGGGCGGCAGCCGACGCGCTCGCCGCTGGCCTCGACCTCGCACCACGGCGCGCCGAGGTCGTGGCCTGGAGCCCCGCGCCGGCGCAGCGCTTCGACGTCTATGTCCTCGGCTTCGATCGCTACGCGGACGCCATGCAGACCTGCCGCGAGGTGCGGGCCCGGGGCTTCGACCCGGAGGTGGTGGCCTTACCGGGCGTCTCCCACTAGGATTGTGTCGTGCGCGCCTTGCAAGGGCGAGGCGCACCCCGGAGCCGGCACCAGACGCAGCCCGGGAGAGAGGCAGCCGGCGGCCCACAGCGACCGGGCCCGGCCGACCGGCTGGCGAGGTGGCCCTGCGGGCGGATTCCGAATGCCGCCTGGTGGGTGCCCCGTCGCGCTCCGAGGCGACGCAAGGGCGGTCGGGAAGTACCGAGTGACCGAAGACGAGACGCCTTCACGGCAGAAGCCCGCGCGGGGAAGGCGCCCGCGCCGCAGCGCTGACGCGCCTCGAGCCGACGAGGCCACCGAGGCGCAGGAGACGCCGGAAGGGGCGCAGGCCGCGCCGAAGGCGCGTGCCCGGCGCGGCCAGCCGCGCCAGGCGGCCAAGACGAGCCGAGCCGCCGCGACGGCCGACACGGCGGCGGGTGACGAGCCGAAGACCCGCCGCAGGCGAAAGGCCGCGACGGCCGACGAGGCGCCCGCCGAAAGGGCCGAGGCGGCCGAGGTGCCGGACGACGAGGCGGCCGGCGAGTCGGCCGGTCTCGACCCGGGTGCGGTGGCCGGCGTGGCCGCCGAGCTCGAGGCCGCCGCCGCCGGCGCGGGCCTCTGGGACGATGACGCGCTCGACGTGGACGATCCGCTCGACTTCGTCCTCGACGCCGAGCCGGTAGACCTCTCCGACCCCGTTCAGGCGGCCGCCGCGCGGCTCGGGATCGAGCGCCTGCACCGCGAGCAGCGCCGCGTCATCGACGCCGTGCTCGCGGGTCGCGACGTGCTGATGGTGCTGCCGACCGGGTTCGGAAAGTCGGCCTGTTACCAGATTCCGTCGATGGTGCTGCCAAAGCCCGTGCTCGTGATCTCTCCGCTGCTCGCCCTGATGCGCGACCAGCACGAGAAGCTCGTTAGGCGCGACGTGCCCGTCGTCCGCCTCGACGGAACGGTTCGCGGCCGAAACCGCGTGGCCGCGCTCGCGCGCATCGCCAGGGGCGGCTCGCTGCTCGTGATGACGACGCCGGAGACCCTCGCGACCGAGGACGCCGTCGTCGCGCTCGGGCAGTCCGGCATCTCGCTCGCCGCGATCGACGAGGCACACTGCATCTCCGAGTGGGGCTACGACTTCCGTCCGACGTACCTGCAGCTCGGCGAGCGCCTGCGACGCCTCGGCGCGCCGCCCGTTCTCGCGCTCACGGCGACCGCGACGGAGAAGGTCCGAACCGCGATCCAGCGATTCGTCGGCATGCGCGATCCCGAGATCATCGCGAGCTCGCCGCACCGCTCGAATCTCGCGTTCGACGTCCTGCGCTGCAGCGGAGACCAGCGGCTGCGCGCGCTCATGCGCCTCGTGCTGCGGCTTCGTCGGCCGGGAATCATCTACTGCTCGACGACGCGCGAGGTCGACGAGATCTACGCCCTGCTCCACCGCTTCGGAGCTCCCGCGCATCGCTATCACGGCAAGATGAACGCGGGCGACCGCGAGAAGCAGCAGGACGCCTTCATGCGGCGCGGACGCCGGACCGTCATGGTGGCGACCAACGCGTTCGGTCTCGGCATCGACAAGCAGGACATCCGCTACGTGCTGCACTACCAGTCGCCGGCGTCGCTCGAGCAGTACGTGCAGGAGGCCGGACGCGCGGGCCGAGACGGCCGCCGCGCGAACTGCATCCTGCTCTTCTCACACGAGGACCGTCTCATCCACGAGGCGCTGCTCTCGCGCAGCCGCGTCCGCCCCGAGCAGCTCTACAAGCTCGCACGCGCACTCGCGGGCTGGGCCGGCGAGGAGAAGGTGCCCACGCTCGAGGCACTGGCCCTCTCGGCTGATCTCGGCGTCAAGGTGGCCGGCGCACTCCTCGCCGTGCTCGAAGAAGCAACGCTCGTGAAGTGGGACGCCACGGCAGTGTTCGTGACGGTGCCTGCGGACGAGATCGAGGCCGAGGCCCGAAAGCTCGCCGGCCAGTTTGCGACGCTGCGAAGCCAGGACGCGCGGCGCCTCGACGCCGTCGCCGCGTACGCGGAGGCGCAGGGCTGCCGCGCGGCGTACCTGCGCGAGTACTTCGGCGAGGAGGGCTCCGAGCCGTGCGGAATGTGCGATACGTGCCGCGGATCGAGCGAGCGGCCGTCGGTGTTCTACGAGCCGCTCGAGGCGCCGCGCAACGCTCCGCGGCGCTCGTCCCGGCGCCCGGGCGGCGCGCGTCGGCCCGAACGCCACGGCGGCGAGCGCGGGGGGCGGCGCCGGCGGCGAGCGCACGGCCGGGGCGCCGGTCCGCACGCCGAAGGCGGACGGACGGGCGGAGCGCCGTTTGGGCAGCGAGCGGGAAGCTCCGTACCCGCCGCTGATGGAGAGGAGCGGCGGCGCCGAGGGCGTCGCGGGCGGCGCCGCGGGCGCGGGCGAGCGCCGGGCCCGGGCGATCCGCGCGAGGCCCGTCCCTTCTCCGCAGTGCCGGGGCATCGACCGCCCGAGGGGCGAGGAGTGCCGCCGGGCGCCGACCGCGACACGCAAGGCGGCGCGGCGGCCGACCCCCGCGTACGAACCGGGCCGAACGCGGCGTGGCACGCTCGCGGCGCCGTGGGCGAAGGACGACCGGATGACAACGCGGCGCCCGGCGGCTTTCGTCGCCGGCGACGCCGGCGACGCGGACGGGGGCGCCGCGGCCCGGGCGGCCCCGACACGCGGCCGCCCGGCGGAGACGATCGCGGAGACAGCGCGACGTGAACGCGCCGCGAGTGCGGCCGTGCGGTCGTCGCGACACGGCCACACGGCTCGCCGCGCTGCCGCTCGCCGCGCTCCTGCTGCTCGCCGCGCCGGTCGCGCACGCCGCCGGCGTCACGCTCCCGCTCGAGCTCGACTTCTCCTTCCTTCGCGACACACTCGTGCGTCAGCTCTACACCGCACCGGGACCGAGCGCGCCGGTGCTCGACGACGGACACGACTGCGCCCGCCTCGCGCTCTTCGACCCCCGCTTCGACGACGCGGCCGGACGCCTTCGCCTTCGCACCCTCGCCCGCGCGCGGCTCGGAACGTGGCTCGCCCAGCGCTGCGCGCTCCCGGTCGACTGGGACGGCGAGATCGAGGTCCTGCTCGAGCCGCTCGTCGAGCCGGGATCGGGGTCGCTGCGCTTTCGCGTGATCGACTCGCGCGTGCGGCGTCCCGACGGAGGGTCCGCAGCGATCTCGGGCGTGCTCTGGAGCTGGATCAAGGGCTCGGTGCACCCGCTGCTCGGGTCGTTTCACGTCGATCTCGCTCGGCCGCTGGCGGACCTGCGCACGTTTCTGCCCCTCGTGATCCCCGAGAGCGACTCCTCACGCACACAGCGACTCGTCGATTCGGTGGCGCTCGCCGGTGCGCGCGTGACAGTCGCCGGTGTCGTCGCCGATCTGCGATTCGAAGCGCCGGAGCGCACGCCGGAGACCGAGCGCGCCCGCGCGGCGGAGGCGCCACTCGGAGACGAGGAAATCGCGCGATTCTCCGAGCGGCTCCAGCACTGGGACGCCTTCCTCACCTTCGTTCTCCTACACGCCGCGCGAGATACGACGGCCACGGGCGTGCGACGAGAGCTCCTCGCAGTCCTGCTCGATGCTCGCGAGGAGCTGGTCGACGCACTGGCCG
>JADLGR010000197.1 GCA_020849175.1 Deltaproteobacteria bacterium | reverse complement strand
GGCGACATGGCGCCCGAGACACGGCCGAGCACGTGCTGCGCGTGCTGCGAGAGCGCTGGATGCCGCCCTGGCAACATCTCTACTGGATGCCGGCAGCCGAGGTTCTCCGCCTAGCTGCGCCACCCGACGCGTCGCTGCGCGTCATCGAACGCTTCGAGGACCTCAGCGAGAGCGAACGGATCGACCTCGCGCGGCACGTGGGCGAGTCGAGCATCGGCCTCGCCCATGCCCGCCTCGAACGCGGATGCGAGCTTCACCTGTTACTCAAGGGCGAGCGGATCGCGGGCTCACGCTTCGTGGTGTTCGGCCGCGCTCATCGATTCCAGGGCGTCGTGCTCACGCCGCGGGACACCATGGGACTGGACGTCCGAATCGAGCGAGAACTCCGGGGCCAGGGGCTCGCTCCGCTGTTTTTCTCTCTCTCGATCCAGGATCTCCATCGCCGCGGTTGCGAGCGTGTCTTCGCCGCCGTGAGTGTTCAGAACACACCGTCGATTCGAACTCTCGAGCGCGTAGGCTTCCGGCAGATTCTTCAGTTCCGGATCCGGCGTGGCTGGTACCGCTACGACCGGGAGGTCATCCGGTGACGGCGGGCTGTCCGCGACCACGCGCCTCGCCCATCTCGTGAATGCGCTGTAGGAGACCGCTGGTCAGGTCGTCAAGCGCCCTTGCGTTGCCAGAGCCGCGTCACGGCGAGCTCCCGCCAGCGGCGCAGCCGTTCTGATCGAGCCAGTCGCCAGCGCGCACGAACGGCGGCCAGGGCAACGAGCCCGACCGGGGAGCTACCGGCCGCGGCAATCTCGTAGACGGTGTCCTCGCCCTGACACCAGGCGAGCTTGTACGACTGATCGCCCTGCAGGAACTCGAAGCGGTCTGCCGATCCCGCGAAGCAGCCCCGGATGATCTCGGCCATGAGGAAGGCGCCCGCCTTCGGGAACTGCGCCCGGAACGAGGATAAGTAGTACAGGCGCCGGTTGCCCTGAGAGAGGATCACGGCGAACCCCGCCAACGAATCATTCACGCGCACGGTCCAGATCTCCTGCGCAACGTCCTGATCGAGCAGAACGGCACGGAGGAACGCGCGAGTCCTGGGGTCGCGCAGAAGCGCTCGCCCCTCAGCCCACTTCCACGAGTCTCTCTCGACAGCGACGAAGTCATCGAACAGAGACGCGCTCGGCATCTCGCGGCCGACCGACACGCGGCCTCTCTGGTGCAGGCGACGCTCGGCCTTCTTGAGGTCCTTGCGAAAGCTGCGGTTCCTGGATGCGAGATAGCGCTCCCACGTCCCACTCGTCTCGATGAAGGGACAGTGCTCGTATACGCGCGCAACGATCCGACGGCCGAGTCCGTCGGCGAGTGCTGCCCGTTGTTCTCGATCCGCGGCGAGGCTCTTCCAATCGAGAAGGTCCCACCGTGCGCTGAAGCCTCGCAGACATGCGCCGATCGCGCGGTACACGTCGGCGGGAGCGTCGAGCGGGGCCGTGCCGAGGAGATCGGAGACGCCCTCGCCCAGCAGGCCGAGGACACGAACGCCCCCGATTCTGCGCAACGCCAGCGGCAGGATCGCGAGAGGTGGGTCGCCAACCAACACGAGAAGAGGCTCCGACTCTGCCCCGAGATGCTCCACCCACGCGTTCGCCCATGCCGAGCGCTGGAACGCGGCCACCGGATGCTCGCGTTCCAGTGCCTTCCACGCAGACGCCTGGTCGGCTAGCGCCGAGCGCCCGCTGACAACGCGAGCGATCAAGTGCACCGGCGAAGACTGCGCGATCGCTGAGGCGTCGCGGCGGAGTGCATCAAGGGATGAGCTTCGGCTGGCCGGGCACGCCGAGCTGCGTCCCGGGCGACCCAGAGCTGAAGCCGATCGCCTGGCACGAAACGGGCTCCGAGGACGTCGTCACCACGATGTTGTCCTCATATCGATATGCGATCGATGAGCCCGGGTAACCTTCGTTGTAGTAGTTGTTGAACGAGATCGAATCGAATCCTGCGGACGCCTGCTGCATGTTCCGCAGGTCTACATCCTCGATCTGAACGAGGAGCTTGTCGTCCATCCACTGCCGCACCTTCGCGCCCGTCTGACCGACGTTCGTCATGTGAAACCGCCAGCAGTGCCAGGAATCGAGGCCGTGATCACGGTTGAAGTCGTATTCGGCCGGAACGTTCGGGTACCAACCAAACGCCACGCCGGAATAGCCACCCTTGCCGACGACCGCCCGCCATGTGGGGGCAGCCGCCCCCGGCTGCCAGTACACGTTCCCGTGAAACGGCATTCCAGAAGCGTGCGAGACGTACGTCCCTCCGGAGCACCCGAAAAGGCAGTTGTTGATCGGACCGAACTCGTTCGTCTTCTTGGGAACGGCCGCCACGACGAAGTTCTTCGAGTACTTCACGGCCATGGTGACACCGAAGTTCGTCCCTCGAGAGAACCCCTTCGACCCCACGATCCCCTGCGTCGCACCCGGGTGGTAGCGGTGCCCGAGCGACCGACTGCCCTGGAAGACGCAGTCGGCCTGGCCGGGTACCTCGCAGGTGGTCTCCTTGACCACGTTGACGCAACACGTGGGGCACGTTCCTTCAACACTCTTGACCCACTCCCCGGTAGGAAGCCCCTTCTGCCAGCAGCCGTCGACCGGGCCACCGTACGTGTCGACCCAGCCAGAGCCCGTTCCGTCCTGATCGAGCACAGACCTCTCGAAGTCCTCACAGAAGACGACGCCGGGGTCCGTCTGGGCGATCTTGTCGCAGAGACAGCTCGTGCCGTCGGTGCAGGTCTCGTCCTTCGCGCTGGCGGGCGCGGCGGCGAGCAGCAGGGCGACTGCGAAGGTGGCCAGGGCGAGGCGGTCCGTTCTCGTCATCGTTCCTCCGATCGGTTGCGCGCTCGCGTTCGGGTGCCTGCGCCCGGCGGGCCGAACCGGTCCCGGCACAAGGGATCGGCGGGCCTCCCAAGAAGTCTCGTGACTCCCATCACCGCGACGGACCGGACACCGGCTGCGCCGGATTGCCCAAAGGGAGCGCTCGGATCAGCCGGATCTTGCCGGAGGGCTCGCGCTCGATCGAGCCTACCTCCTGGACGGCAACGCGCAGGCGGCCGGCAGTTCGTGTCTCGAGCTCCTTCGCCATCCACGCGCCGGCCCCGCTGCCGTCCGTTGCCGCGACCACGCGAAGCTCGAGCGCATCGGGGCCGGTCTGTACGAACTGCGCCTGGCGGACTGCGAGGCGGCGCTCGCGTGCCTCCTCCAGAACATACAGGAAGAACTCGCCGTGGTAGCGCGTGCCATCGCGCGTCTCGACGACGTCGTACGCGCGGCCGAACACGCGCGCGAACGAGGGGAGGCCCCGGCCACAGACGCACGGCGGAGCCGGGACGACGCGGTCACCGAGGTCGTAGCGCAGCAGCGGCGTCGCGCGGTTGTGAAGGTCGGTGACGACGAGGCGTGCGGCCTCCGGCTCCTCGGGTGTGGGATCGGGCAGCAGCTCGACGAAGAGGTTCTCCGCCATGAGGTGCTTCGTCCCGCGTTCGCACTCGTAGAGCACGGCGCCCACCTCTCCGCAGCCGTACTCGTCGTAGACCGGCGCACCGAAGGCCTCGGCGAGGAGGGCCCGGTCGCCCGGCGCCAGCACCTCGCTCGTCGTGACGATCGCTCGAACGCCGGCATCTACGAGCGGAAGGGCCTCGTCGAGGCAGTGCTGCGCGAACTGTACGAGCATCGACACGTAGCCGTAGACCCAGGCTGGCCGCGTTGCGGCGAGGCGCGCGTAGTAGCGGCCGAGGTCCTCGCGGCGGAAGGCGAACGCGGAGAAGCGGTCGCGGTTGAGAATGAAGTCGATCGCGCCGAAGCGAAGGCGCGACTTCGCCGTCTGCGGCATTCCCCAGAAGCGCGCCTGCCGGTCGCCAGGTCGGATGCCGTACCACGCGTAGCTTCGCCACGAGGCGGCCTGCTCGGCCGCCGTTGCGAAGCGATCCTTGCGAAGCCGCACCGCGACGCCGGTCGAGCCGCCCGTCGTCTTCCAGCTCGTCGTTCCCGGCCGCATCGGGGCCTGCAGCCGTTCCCCGTGCTCGACGAGGTCGAGCTTGGTGAGCAGGGGAAGCCGTGCGAGATCCTCTGCCTCGAGCGCATTCGGATCGAGACCGGCGCTCCGAACGAGATCACCGTAATGCCGCGTATTCGCCGCCGCATGGCGCAGGATCGCGCGCAGCGCTTCCTCCTGCAGCGCGGCGAGCCGCGCGGCCGACCACCATTGCGAGTCCTCGTACTGCCCCAGCAGCCGGAACACGGGCTCGGCGCGCAGCCAGGTCGCCGGCCGGTAGACGAGGTTGCGCGCGATCCACGGATTCACGGCGACTCGACGGCCGCCAGCAGGCGCTCGGCGTCGCGCGACCAGTTGTACGTCTCGACGGCGGCCTTCCGGCCGCGCTCGCCCATGGCGCGCCGGGCGGCGAGATCGTCCAGCATCGAGGCGGCCGCACGCGCGAAGTCGGCGGCGTCGCCTGCGCGGAAGGTGACCCCGGCGCTCGTCTCGGCGAGCACGCGGCGCATCGGCCGCGCGTCGGACGCGAGCACCGGCAGCCCGAGGGCCATGTAGTCGAACAGCTTGTTCGCGAGCGTGGTGTCGATGTGCGTACAGGCGTGAAACGGCAGGATCCCGACGTCGGCGCGCCGCAGCCAGGCGGGCAGTTCGTCGTGATCGATCCAGCCGGCAAACCACACGTCGGCGGCGAGGCCGAGTGCGCGCGCCTGCGCCTCGTAGCGCGCGCGGGCCGGACCGTCGCCGATCACGACCAGCGCGGGACGCCGCGTGCGCGAGCCGAGCTTCGCGACGCCGGCGATCGCGACGTCGAGACCGCGGTCGCCGACGAGGATGCCGGTGAAGATGAGCAGCGGACGGCCGGCGAAGGCTTCGGGCAGCGGGCGCGATGGCGGCACCCCGCAATCGAGGTGCGCGAGATCGGGTGTGTTGCCGACGAGCGTCCAGCGCTCGCGGGCGAGGCCGAGCCGCTCGAGGCGCTCGCCCGCCTCGGGAGAAACCACGAGCACGCGCGGTGAGCGGCGCAGCACCCAGCGCTCGACAGCGTCGGCTGCGCGGGGGCTTCGCAGAACGTGGTCGAGGCCTCCCAGGCCGTCGAACTGCCAGTTGCTGCGCAGGGCCTCGGGGTACGGCTCCGCCATGTCGACG
>JADLGR010000196.1 GCA_020849175.1 Deltaproteobacteria bacterium | reverse complement strand
GCGGGAGGCGGCTGCCCCGCCAGCGGGATTCGAACGCGAAAGCACTCGCCGCCGCCCTGCCGCTCCTCGGCCACGACGGTTCCACCGTGAGCCTGCGCGACGGCGCGACAGATCGCGAGGCCGAGCCCGACGCCCGGCCGGCCGCTGGCCGGGTCGCGGACGAACTTCTCGAACACGCGAGAGCGGATCTCCGGCGCGAGACCGGGCCCACGATCCGACACGCACAGCTCGACTGCGCCTTGCGCGAGCCGCGCATCGACGTCGATCGGACCGGTCTCTGCGTACGCGAGGGCGTTCTCGAGCAGATTCACCAGAAGCTGTTCGATCAGGATTGGATCGGCCCACACGAGCGGAACATCGGGAGCGATCTGCACGTGCACCTCGCGGTGGGCGATCGCCTTCTCGAGCCGCGTGAGCGCGGATCCAACGATCTCTTCGAGTGGAACCCAATCTCGGCGTAGCACCACGCGGCCCGAGTCGAGGCGCGTCATGTCGAGGAGATTCGAGACCAGGCGCTCGAGTCGCTCGGCCTCACCGCAGATGGTCTCGATCAGATCGTGTCGCGCCTCTGCGCCCAGCCGCTCATCGTCACGCAGCGACGTCGCCGCACCCGTGATTCCGGCCAGCGGTGTTCGCAGATCGTGCGACACCGCCGAGAGCAGCGAGCTTCGCATCTCCTCGGTCTGTGCGTGGACCACCGCGGCATGGGCCTCCTCCGCGAGCCATGCGCGCTCGAGTGCGAGGGACGCCTGACGCGAGAGCGCCTCGAGGAAGCTGCGCTGCTCGGTCGTCAGAGGCGTTCGCGCTCGCGGCAGGAGCGCCAGAACGGCGCGTGGCTGCGATCCGGCGCGAAGCGGCACTGCGAGCGTGCGGGCCCCGGGCAGCGTCTCGGTTCCGAATCCGGCGGAGCGGCCGTGTTCGAAGGCCCAGCGTGCCACGGCGAGCTCGCTCCGATCGAGGCTCGCATTCGGCGGCTCGGACGCCTCGACCACGAGCGCGCCGGAAGCGCTGGCGCGCAGGACGAGTACGCTCGCCTGAAAGGACCGCGCGGCGAGGCGCACCGCGACTTCGGCCACCGCGGCCGGACCGATCGCGCTTCCGAGCTCGGTCGAGAGCGCGTAGAGCGCGGAGGTGCGCTCCTCGCGCGCGGTGGCCTCCTGCTCGTGCCTGCGAAGGCGGGTCGTGAACTCGCTCAACAGGAATCCGATTCCGAACATCATCGCAAACGTCAGCAGATAGCGAACGTCGGACACCTGGAACGTGAAGAATGGAGGGACGAAGAAGAAGTCGTACGCAGCGACGCTCAGTCCCGCAGCCAGCAGTGCCGGGCCCCGGCCGCACCAGACCGCGGCCGCCATCACCGAAAGCAGGTAGAGCATCGCAACGTCGGGGACGGCTGCGGAGCGGTGCAGCACGAGGGAGAACGCAGTCGACGCGGCCACCAGCGCTGCGCTCGCAAGCCAGAGCGCCGGAGCCGCCCGCGCCCCCCTTCGCTCGGAGCGCGGCTCGATCCGATCGTCACTCGCATCTCCGGAGATCACCAGCACGTCGATCCGTCCGCTCCCGCGAACGACCTCGTCGACCAGCGAGCCGCGAAGGCGATCGCGCAGGCGTGAGTGCGTGGGCTTGCCGATCACGATGCGCGTCACGTTCTCCTTGCGCGCATACGAGAGCAGCGCGTCGGCGGTGCTCGTTCCCGAAAGCCGGACGACCGTCGCTCCGAGCGATTCTGCAAGGCGCAGGTGCGCGTCACGCTGCTCGCGATCCTGCGCGCTCGTTCCGCCGAGAGCTCCCGCGTCGACGTAGGCCGCGACCCAGGGTGCACGCAGCCCGGCCGCCACGCGCCGGGCCGCGCGCACCAGTCGCGCGCTGCTCGGCGCCGGACCAACGCAGACGAGGACTCGCTCACCGGCCGGCCAGGTGTCGATCACACCGTGCTGATCTCGAAACGCACGAACGTCCTCGTCGACGTGCTGCGCCATCCGACGCAGGGCCAGCTCGCGCAGCGCGAGCAGATTCCCTCTCCGGAAGAAGCGCTCTGCCGCGCGGCTCGCCTGCTCCGGTAGGTAGACCTTGCCTTCACGAAGTCGCTCGAGGAGCTCCTCGGGAGCGATGTCGACCATCTCGATCTCGTCCGCGCGCTCGAGAATCGAGTCGGGAATGGTCTCTCGGACCTGGATACCCGTGATCTGGGCAATCACGTCGTTGAGGCTCTCGACGTGCTGGATGTTCACCGTGGTGTAGACGTCGATCCCCGCGTCGAGCAGCTCGAGCACGTCCTGCCACCGCCTCGTATGGCGTGAGCCCGGAAGGTTCGTGTGCGCCAGCTCGTCGACGAGCAGAAGCCGCGGCCGGCGCATCAGCGCGCCGTCGAGATCGAACTCCTCGAGGTGCATACCCCGATATTCGACCGGCCGTCGCGGAAGGATCTCCAGGCCGAGCAAGAGCGCGCCGGTGTCGAAGCGCTTGTGTGTCTCGACGACGCCGACGACGACGTCCGGAACCTTCTGATCGATCACCAGATCGCGTGCGACCTGCAGCATCCGATACGTCTTGCCGACGCCGGGCGCGAACCCAAGGAAGATCTTGAACTTCGCGCGACCCTCGCGCGCTTCCTCGGCACTGATCCGGCGCAGCAGGGCATCGGGATCGGGACGCACGCTCGCTTCGCTCATCGCGGCCCCCGGCGCGGCTACCTCGGGCCCTCGTCTCCAGAGGAGCGCTCGAGATCGAGGTTGAGGAGTAGCACGTTGACGCGCGGCTCTCCGAGCACACCGAGCGAGCGTCCCTCGATGCGCGCCTCGACGCGCCGCCACAGCTCCGTCTCGGAGAGCCCACGCGCACGCGCGACGCGTCGGACCTGATGGAAGGCTGCGGCGGGAGTGATGTGCGGGTCGAGCCCGCTCCCCGAAGCCGTCACGAGGTCGACGGGCACGCGCTCGCCCGAGCCGCCGGCCCCGACCAGCGTCTCGATCCTCGCGCGCACGGCGTCCTGCAGCGCAGGATTCGACGGGCCGAGGTTCGATCCGCCGGAGGCCGCCGCGTCGTACGGCGCCGACAGCGTCGCCGATGGGCGGCTCCAGAACAGGCGCGGATCGACGAAGGCCTGCCCGACGAGCTCCGAGCCGACGACGCGTCCGGCCACGAGGACGAGGCTGCCACCGGCCTGCCGGGGAAAGACGACCTGCGCGAGGCCCGTCACGAGCATCGGGTACGCGATCCCCGTCACCACGCTGAGGAGCCCCAGGGATGCCACCGCCGAACGCACCAGTGCGAGCATCGCCACCCTCCGTCCTTACACCAGACCGAGCGCGACGAGCGCGAGGTCGATCCCCTTGATGAACGGGAACGGCAGGAGCACGCCACCGAGCCCGTAGGTGAGCAGGTTTCGTTGCAGCAGTACGCCCGCAGGAGCCGGCCGATAGCGTACGCCGCGCAGCGCCAGAGGTATCAGCGCGACGATGATCAGCGCATTGAAGATGACGGCGGAGAGCACCGCGCTCTGCGGCGAGTGCAGATTCATGATGTCGAGAGACTTCAGTGCCGGATACGTCGCCGCAAACGCTCCGGGTATGATCGCGAAGTACTTCGCGAGATCGTTGGCGATGCTGAACGTCGTGAGCGTTCCCCGCGTCATCAGCATCTGCTTGCCGATCTCGACCACGTCGAGAAGCTTCGTCGGGTTCGAGTCGAGATCGACCATGTTTCCGGCCTCCTTGGCCGCCTGCGTCCCGGTGTTCATCGCCACCGCGACGTCGGCCTGCGCGAGGGCCGGCGCGTCGTTGGTCCCGTCTCCCGTCATCGCGACCAAATGCCCCTTCGCCTGATACTCGCGGATGAGCGCGAGCTTCGTCTCGGGCTTCGCCTCGGCCAGGAAGTCGTCGACGCCCGCCTCGGCTGCGATCGCTGCGGCCGTGAGCGCGTTGTCTCCGGTGAGCATCATGGTGCGGATGCCGACGCGCCGCAGCTCGGCGAAGCGTTCGCGGATTCCGCCCTTCACGATGTCCTTGAGCTG
>JADLGR010000195.1 GCA_020849175.1 Deltaproteobacteria bacterium | reverse complement strand
GTCTTCGGGTAGATCGTCGAAGCCGCGGGTGATCATGACGCACCGCGGGCAGGGCACCGTGGCCTCGAGCAGGGCACGTCCGATTCGGATTCGCCGTCCGGCCCAGCCCGGCTCGGCGTAGCCGTCGAGGCTCTCGGGCGTTGCGATCACGAAGTTCGGACGGAAGCGGCGCACGTCGACGCGAGACGAAGGGCACGCTGCCTGCAAACGGGCGAGCGTGGCGTCGGTGAGCAGCAGGATCGGGTACGCGTCGAAGTACGACCCCGGTGGCGACTCGTACTGGAGCAGCTCGCGCGGGAACGCCGAGAGGTTGGGAAGGGACTCACCCGGGTCGAGGGCAAAGATCGAGCGCAGCTCGGTGAGCACGTCGTCGTGCGTTGGCCGACCGCGCCGATAGTGGTCGAGCTGATCTGCCGGGACGAGCGGCCAGAGCGTCACGGGCTGTCCGAGCGCGGCGGCGAGGCGTGCGGCGGCGCCTTCGTCGTCGGCGAAGAACGTGTCGCCGTCCGGGAGCGTGATCTCGGGTACGCCGGCTCCGTCCGCGTCGATGATACGGGCCTTGCAGCCCATCAGCGGCGCGATCTTCTTGGCGCCGCGAATGCCGCCGCGTACCTCGTCGCGAACGGCCCAGATGCGATCTCCGGGAAGGCCGCGCTCTTCCACGGCCGTGCGTGCGAGCGTCTCGCCCCCCATCGACTTGACGGGATAGCGCCAGATCTCGCGGACGGCTCCGATCTGCATGCGGCCTCCGTCGAAGCGCCTCGTCCCGACGCTCGCACAGCCCGGCCGACTTCGCTTGACGACGCATCGACCGGCCCGGTATCCTGCCGCCCGATCGATGCCCTTTTAATTCCGTCCGGCGAGGCGGAGAAAGGTCGGGCGTGGCAAGGCCCCCCAGCAGCGTGCAGCCCGCCACGGGCGAGGCCGCCAGCGCCTCGGCCTCGGGAGACCGCGTCGTCCTCGACGACGCCTCGATTCGCAGAGCGCTCGTTCGCATCTCGCACGAGATCCTCGAGCGCAACGAGGGTGCGGGCGACCTGTACCTCGTCGCGATCCCGAACGGCGGAGTGCCGCTCGCACGCCAGATCGCCGCGAACCTGCGTGAGATCGCCGGCCTCGACCTCCCGGTCGGCATCCTCGACACGACGCTCTACCGCGACGACCTGTCGCGCCGCGGGGAGCGGCCGCCGCTGCGCCACACCGAGATGCCGTCGGCCGTGGATGATCGCGTGGTCGTCCTCGTCGACGACGTCGCGAGCACGGGCCGCACGATTCGGGCCGCGATGGACGCGCTCATGGACTTCGGCCGGCCGCGGGCCGTGCAGGTCGTTGCGCTGGTCGATCGCGGACACCGTGAGCTCCCGATCCGAATCGACTACGTCGGCAAGAACATCCCGACCGCGATCAGCGAACGAGTGGTCCTGCGCGGTCGCGGCGCCGGTCTCGAGCCGCCGCTCGAGGTGCGCGTAGAAGCGGCGGGGAGGGCGGAGTCATGATCGGGCGCGATCTGCTCGGCATCGAGGACCTCGGGCGCGACGACCTCGAGCGCATCCTCGAGACCGCACGGCACATGCAGGAGGTGGGGCTCCGCGACGTGAAGCGCGTGCCGACGCTGCGCGGCCGCACGATCATCAATCTCTTCTTCGAGTCGTCGACGCGAACACGAACGAGCTTCGAGATCGCTGGCAAGCGCCTCTCGGCGGACGTCATCAACTTCTCGGCCGAGAGCTCCAGCCTGTCGAAGAGCGAATCGATCCTCGACACGGCGCGGACGCTCGACGCAATGGCGCCCGACGCCGTGATCGTCCGTCACAAAGTGGCGGGCGTTCCCAAGCGCATCGCCGACGTCCTCGACGCGCCGGTGATCAATGCGGGCGACGGGGCGCACGAGCATCCCACGCAGGCCCTGCTCGACCTGTTCACGGTGCTGCAGGAGAAGGGCAGGATCGACGGCCTCACGGTGACGATCGTCGGCGACATCCTCCACTCGCGCGTTGCGCGATCGAACGTCTACGGCTTCCGCAAGCTCGGCGCCGACGTGCGGGTGGTCGGTCCACCGACGCTTCTTCCCGCGGGCGTCGAGGCGCTCGGTGT
Source organism: Deltaproteobacteria bacterium (assembly GCA_020849175.1). Lineage (GTDB taxonomy): Bacteria > Myxococcota_A > UBA9160 > UBA9160 > UBA9160 > MYXO. The sequence continues at coordinate 2,867 of JADLGR010000195.1, read as the reverse complement.
CAAGGCCTACAGCTCGCTGCGCGAGGGGATCGAGGGCGCGGACGTGGTGATGGCGCTCCGTATCCAGAACGAGCGACTGGAGGGGGCGTACGTTCCGAGCGTTCGCGAGTACTCGGCGGCCTGGGGACTCGACCGCGCAAAGCTCCGCTTCGCGAAGGAAGACGCGATCGTGATGCACCCCGGACCGATCAACCGCGGTGTCGAGATCTCGCACGACCTCGCCGACCGGCGGCCGAGCGTGATCCTCGATCAGGTGCGTAACGGAGTCGCAGTGCGGATGGCCGTGCTGTATCTGCTCACGGGCCGCGCGCAGCCCGCGTACGGAGACTGATCATGGGTCGAATTCTGATCCGCGGCGGGCGCATCCTCGACCCTGCGGCGAGCCGCGACGAAGTCGCGGACGTGCTGATCGAGGACGGGAAGATCGCGGCGATCGGCGCCGGACTCGACGCGAGCGGGACGACGGCGATCGACGCCGCCGGCTGCTGGGTCGCGCCCGGGTTCGTCGATCTGCACACGCACCTTCGCGAGCCCGGACAGGAGTACAAGGAAGACATCGCGTCCGGCGGTCGCTCGGCCGTTGCCGGAGGCTTCACCACCGTGTGTTGCATGGCGAACACGCACCCGGTGAACGACGACCCGGCCGTCACGGACTACATCCTCGACCGGGCGAGGCAGGATTCGCCCGCGCGCGTGCTTCCGATCGCCGCGGCGACCCGAGGCCTCGAGGGTAGGGTGATGACGGAGATGTCCGCGCTCCAGAAGGCGGGCGCGGTGGCGTTCAGTGACGACGGCCGAACGCTGATGGACGGTGCCGTCATGCGGCGCGTCCTCGAGTACGCGCGGATGATCGGCGCTCCGGTGAGCGTGCACGCCGAGGACCGGCATCTCGTCGGTCAGGGCGTCGTCAACGAGGGGGCCGTCTCGACGCGTCTCGGTCTTCCTGGAAGCCCGGCCGCCGCCGAGACGGTGCTGGTCGCGCGCGATCTCCTGCTCGCCGAGCTGACAGGCGGGCACCTGCACGTTGCGCACGTCTCGACGGCAGGGTCGGTCGATCTGATCCGCGCCGCGCGCGAGCGCGGTGTCCACGTGACGGCGGAAGTGACGCCGCACCACCTGACGCTCACCGACGAAGCGGCGCTCGGGTACGACACCAACACGAAGATGGCGCCCCCGCTGCGCTCGGCGAGCGACGTCCGCGCCTGCCGGCAGGGCCTCGTCGACGGTGTGCTCGACGCGATCGCAACCGACCACGCGCCTCACGCGCCGCACGAGAAGGACGTCGAGTTCACCGCGGCCCCGCCGGGCGTCCTCGGCTTCGAGACTGCCTTTCCCGTGGTGATGGACCTGGTACGCACGGGCGAGATCACGCCGCTCGAGCTGATGCGCCGGCTCTCGACGACGCCCGCGCGAATCCTGCGACTGCGTTCAGGGACGCTCGCGGTGGGCGCCGAGGCCGACGTCGTCGTTCTCGACCCCGATCGTGAGTGGGTCTACGACCCGATGAAGGGCTGGTCGAAGAGCCACAACTCGCCGTGGGCCGGCAAGACGATGCGCGGGCGGGCCGTCGCGACGATCGTCGCCGGCCGGCTCGTCTACGACGCGGACCGCGGGATGCTCGTTCCGTGACGACGCGCAGACGTGCGCCGCGCCCCGCGAGCCTCGCCCTCGCGGACGGCACGATCTTTCGGGGTAGCGCGTTCGGCGCCGAGCGCGTCGGAACGGGCGAGGTCTGCTTCAACACCAGCATGACGGGGTATCAGGAGATCGTGACCGACCCGTCGTACGCCGGGCAGATCGTCACGCTGACGTATCCCGAGATCGGGAACGTGGGTGCGACGCCCGAGGACGACGAATCGGCGCGGCCCTTCCTCTCGGGCTTCGTGGTGAAGGAGCTGTTTCACGAGCCGTCGAACTGGCGCGCACGCGAGTCTCTGGACGCGTTCCTGCAACGGCACGGCGTTCCAGGAATCGCCGGGCTCGACACGCGGGCCCTCGTGCGTCACATCCGCCACCACGGCTTCCAGACGGGGGCGCTCTCGACCGACCCGAGTGAGCAAGACGCCGAAGCCCTCGTCGCCCGTGCGAAGAGCGCGCCGACGCTCGATGGCCGCGATCTCGTCGCCGAGGTGACGTGCGAAGCGCCCTACGCCTGGACCGAGGGCGCGTGGCCGGGAATCGCCGGTCAGCTCCCGCGCGCGCCGCGACCCGAGCCGCGACTTCGCATCGCGGCCTACGACTTCGGCGTGAAGCGCACCATCTTGCGCCTTCTCGTCGAGCAGGGATTCGACGTGACGGTGGTGCCGGCGACGACGCCGGCCGACGAGACGCTCGCACTCGGGGTCGACGGCGTCTTCCTCTCGAACGGGCCCGGCGACCCCGCGGCCGTCGCGAAGGCGCCCGAGATCGTTCGCCGGCTCGCCGAACGGGACGTCCCGATCTTCGGCATCTGCCTCGGCCATCAGATCCTCGGGCTCGCGCTCGGCGGCCGCACCCGCAAGCTGAAGTTCGGTCATCACGGCGGGAACCAGCCCGGCCAGGACGTCCACACCGGCAAGGTCGCGATCTGCGCCGAGAACCACGGCTACGCCGTCGAGGCCGACTCGCTCACGCAGGCAGGCGAGCCGGTCGAGATCACGCACCGCAACCTGAACGACGGCACGGTCGAGGGGCTCGCGCACGCGCACCGCCCGCTGTTCTCCGTGCAATACCACCCGGAGGCCTCTCCCGGCCCTCACGACGCGTCGTACTTCTTTCGGCGCTTTCGGGCGCTCGTCGAGCGGCGCAAGGCCGGCGAGCCCGTGAGCGGCGCCGAGATCGCGCGAGGAGCCTAGTCGACCGTGCCGAAGCGAACCGACATCCACACG
>JADLGR010000194.1 GCA_020849175.1 Deltaproteobacteria bacterium | reverse complement strand
GGATCGTCGTGGCCATGACGGGACGCCCTCGGGGGGGGCGGGCGCATTCTATCACCCGAGCCGGGTATCACGAGCCGCCGGTCGCCCGCGGAAGCTCGCCGAGACGATCATCCTGAGCGCGGTGCGCGAGCAGCTCAGCCGCGCCGAGCACATCCGCTACCTGCTCGAGCAGGTCGAGGTCGAGGTCGCCAGGCTCTACGCCCACGCCCCGGAGGCGGTCCGCACGAAGGAGGCGGAGCTGGGAGCTGAGGAACGCCGCCTCGCCAACTTTGTCGACTTCATTGGCGAGGGGCGCGGGAGCCACGCGCTCGGCAAGGCGCTCGTCGAGACCGAGCGCAGGGTCGCGGCCCTGCGCGAGGAGCTGGAAGGGGTGCGCCGCAGCCATGAGAAGGTGTTCCAGGCGCCGCCGGCCGAGTGGATCGAGGAGCGCCTCGCCGGCGTGCAGGAGGTGCTGGAGCGGCGGACGGACCGCTCCGCGCTCCTGCTGCGGTCCTTGCTGGGGCAGATCCGCTTGGAGCCGACCCGGGGTCAGGTCGGTCGGCCGTACTACCTGGCCAAGACCTCGCTCGACACTCTCGCGCTGCTCGAGCCGCCGCCGGGCCAGGACGGCCCGGACGGCGGTTCGAATAGTTTGCGATGGTGGAGGCGGCGGGAATCGAACCCGCGTCCGAATGGCGTCCAGAGAACGCGTCTACGTGCGTAGGCGCCGATCGTAGTCGGCCCGGCCTGTCTCGGCGTCGGGAGTAGGCCGGGCTCAGCCCCATCTTGGTCTCGGCGCCCACCGGAGAGGCGGCGGCGGGCGTCCAGCCTTCTGATGACGCCCGCGCCCCGCTAGAAGGCGTCACGGACGGGCGTCGCTACGCTAGTTTCAGCTAGGCAGCGAGAGCGTAATCAGCGTCGGCAGTTATCACTACCAACTGCCACCTGTTTAACGAGGGATGTGACGACCTCGGCACGCAGCGCTCGCCTTCGACCACCCGTCGAAGCCGATCGCCCCCTTTCGCGGAAAGGCTAAGGTCGGGCCGCGAACGGCGCAAGCGGGAGATCGCGGACTCGCAGCGAGCGGCGCCGGATGCCGGCGAACAGCGACGACAGGGCCTTGCGTGCTCGCGCGCTCGATGCGCGACCCGCGCCGGGCCGGTGCGGAGAACGTGGACAGATGCGAAGAACGTGCACAGAGGCAAGGAACGTGCACAGAGAGGAGGGGTTCGATGTCCGACGAAGATGTGCAGGCGGAGCTGGAGCGACTGCGCGCGGAGAACGAGGCCTTGAAGCGCCGTACGCAGCGAGGCGTGTCGCTCAAGGTGAGTGAGAAGGGAGGCGTCTCGGTCTACGGCCTCGGCCGCTTCCCGGTGACGCTCTACAAGGAGCAGTGGAGCCGGCTCCTCGACATGGCGGACGACATCCGCGTCTTCATCCGCGAGAACGACGCGAAGCTCAAGGCGAAGGAGTGACGGCGCCCGCGCGCGGCTCGAAGATGGCGAGCGACGCGAGGGGCTCGTCGAGCCACGGCCGATAGGCGGCGTACGTCTCGGCGGGCGCTTCGGCGATCGCGAGCAGCACGCGCCCCTTCCCTGCCTCGACGAGCGTCACCTCCTCGATGCTGTCGCTCGCCTCGACCTCGATGGCGAACCGCACCGCGTGGCGGCCGGCGATCTCGATCTCGCGCCGGCCGAGGAGAGGTCCCTTGCGAAGATGTGCGTCGCCGTACTGCGCGAGATACGCGTCGATCCCGGCGACCGGCACGGCGACGACCTGCAGCGACGCGTCGTAGTCCCAGGCGAAGCCGTCGACGGCCGCGACGCCGTGATCGATCGGGACGACGGTCCAGCCGTCCGGCAGCCGCAGCGAGAAGCCTTGCGTCGCGCCCTCCCACGGCCTCTCCACGAGACGGACCGGCCCGGGCGCCGGCGCGGCTGCGACGCGCGCCGGCCCCTCGCCCGGCGCTCGCCGCGCGTAGACGGTTCCGCTCGGCAGCGCATAGAGCGTCGCGAACGAGGCGACGTCCTGCGCGGAGAGCCGGCGCGTGCCGAGACGGTCGCGCGCGACCTCGTACATGAGATCGGACGGGAACGGGCTGTGGCTGCGCGCACCGAGCGCGTGACCCAGCTCGTGCGCGACCACGGTCTCGACCTGGTCTGGCGTCAGGAGACCGAACTCGTCGGCGACGAAGACCTGCACCTCGGCCCGGTGCAGCGCGGCGTCGATGCGACCGCTCGCGGGGTCACCGTCACGCACCTCGCAGGCGTCACGCATTGGTGTCATCCCGAGCACGGCCTTGCCGTCTTCGGGCATGGGAGCGCGCTCGCCCATGAGACGGATTCGCACGTCGGGCGTCTCGCCCTCGCTCGCGCGACGAAAACGGACCGGCGCCCCGAGCTCGCGCTCCCACCGCGCAAGCGCCCGCTCGGCGGCCTGTGCGTAGACGGCGGGCGACGTCGGCCGGTCCTCGTCCGCGAGCACACCCTCGATCTGCGGCGCCTCGATCGCGACGGAGAGCGGGAATCGCTCGTCGGGCCACCGGCAGGTGACGAGGAGGTCGTCGGCGGATCCGTCGATCCGGAGTCGGTGCAGGAGAAACGGCAGCGTGTTGGGCTCGCGCAGCCCCGCGCGCGCCGCGCGGAAGGCCTCGTACTCGCGCCGATCCGGCGGCAGCGGCGAGAGCGACTCGGCCTTGCGCCGGGCTTCCGTACAGCCGGTCGCTGCGACGAGAGCGAACGCCGCGAGTGCGGCGGTCGCCTCCCCTCCGATCCGCCCGACGCTCACCGCGCGCCGTGGCGGCGGCCGCGCATCGTCCGCTGCAGCTCGCGGTCCTCCTCGCGGCGGCGGATGGTCTCGCGCTTGTCGTGGAGCTTCTTGCCGCGTGCGAGCGCGAGCTCGACCTTCGCGCGACCGTCCTTGAAGTACAGGGAGAGCGGACCGATCGTGAAGCCGCGCTCGGAGACGTCGCCCGAGAGGCGTGCGATCTCGGCGCGGTGCATGAGGAGCTTGCGCTCGCGCCGTGGGTCGGCGTTCTCGCGACCCGCCTCCTCGTACGGGCTGATGTGGGCATTCACGAGGTAGGCCTCGCCGCGACGCACCACGGCGTAGGCGTCCGAGAGGCTCGCCTTTCCTGCGCGCAGCGACTTCACCTCGGGGCCGCGCAGCACGAGCCCGGCCTCGTAGGTGTCGAGGATCTCGTACTCGAACCGCGCGCGCCGATTCGTCGCGACGAGCTTTCGCGTCTTGTCCTGTCCCTCCGCCACGGCGGCAGCGTAGCGCCGATCTCGAAGCGGCCGGGGCTTCGGCCGAAGACCCGCCCTACTCCCGGATCCGGTTCCGCGCGTCGACGAAGACGCGACGGGCGTGCCAGTCGCGGCATTCGGCGTCGTCGGCCTGCACGTAGCTCGCGATGATGATGACGTCGTGCGGCTTGACGAGGTGCGCAGCGGCGCCGTTGACGCAGATCTCGCCCGAGCCCGGCTCGCCGGGGATGGCGTAGGTGTGCAGGCGGCTCCCGTTCGTGCAGTCGTAGAGGTCGACCTGCTCGTAGGGAAGGATGTCGGCCGCGCGCAGCAGGACTTCGTCGATGGTGATGCTGCCCTCGTACTCGAGGTTCGCCTCGGTGACGGTGGCGCGGTGGATCTTCGATTTGAGCATGGTTCGCTTCACGAGCGCTTCTCCTCTTCGGGCCCTGGGCGAAGGACGCGGTTGTCGATGAGGCGCACCGGCGGCTCCCCCGTCTCGGGGAGCGGCGCGAAGCGCACGGCGAGCGCGAGGAGCGCGGGCGCGGCGAGGCGCGCGGGCGCAGGGGCGAGCGTCTCGGGATCGCGCAGCTCGGCGTAGTCGAGCTCGGCGCGCGGCGCGAGCGCGATCTCGGCGCGTACGAGGTCGAGCAGCGCCGCAGCGTCGCTCTCGCCGGCCGAGACCGCGGACTGTGCTGCGTCGAGCGCGCGCACCAGCACGACGGCCTGCCGGCGCGCATCGGCGTCGAGGTGCACGTTGCGGCTCGAGCGAGCGAGACCGTCGGCCTCGCGGACGATCGGCACCCCGACGATCTCCACGTCGAAGAGAAGGTCGCGCGCCATGCGGCGCACGAGAGCGAGCTGCTGGAAGTCCTTCTCACCGAAGACCGCGACGTGCGGCTTCGCAGCGAGCAGGAGCTTTGCGACGACCGTCGCGACGCCGCGGAAGTGCTCGGGTCGCGAGCGGCCGCACAGTGGCTGCGAGAGCTCGCTCACGGCGACGAAGGTCTGGCTTCCGGGCGGGTACATCTCGGCGACGGGCGGTGCGAAGACGACGTCGACGAAGGCGTCGCGACACAGCGCGAGGTCGCTCTCGAGGGGCCGCGGATAGCGGGCGAAGTCCTCGTTCGGACCGAACTGCGTCGGGTTCACGAAGATCGAGACGACGACCACGTCGGCGC
>JADLGR010000193.1 GCA_020849175.1 Deltaproteobacteria bacterium | reverse complement strand
TCGGAATCGACCGGCACCGGAAACTCGAACGTGCGCCGGAAGATCCCGGCCTCGCGCTCGCGCCGATGTACGCTCGTCCGTTCGCCGGCCGGGTAGTCGATCTTGCGCTCGCCGCGCAGCGTGATGCGATTGGCCTCGATCGTGATCTCGAGATCCTCGCGCCGAACACCGGGAAGCTCGGCCATCAAAATGAAGTCCTCGCCCGTCTCGTAGAGATTCACAGGCGGATACACGCTGCTCGCCGCGGCGCGCACGCCGAAGGCCGGCCGCAGCGCGTCCATCTCGCGGCGCATTCGATCGAAAACCGCCCACGGATCGTTGGCAGTGGAATGCGAAATGCCGTAGAGCGCCATGGATGTCCTCTCCTTCGCGGCTGCGCACGCGCGGCCGCTTTCGCCGGACATCTAAGCACCACGGCGAGACCGTCAACCAGAAGACGACCGAAGGGTCGGGGTGGTGGGATTCGAACCCACGACGCGGAACCCCCAAAGTTCCGGCTCTAGCCGCTGAGCTACACCCCGTCTCGCCCGGTTTGCTCTGGCGCGACACGAGGGTACCAGAGCGGTTTGCGGCCCGGAAGCTGCGGCTCCGGGCGGAAAGCCGCGCACGCGCTGCGCAACAGGGCCCGGCGCGCAACCGAAGGACCGATCGACGATCGAGAGGTCGCTTCTTCGTCCGCCTCTCGTCAGACGAGACGGACCGGCTGGAGGACCTTGTCTTCGAGCCAGACGAGGAGGTCGCGAAGCGCCTCCGGGCGGATCTCGTGGCCCATTTCGTATTCGTGATAGGTCGCGGCAACGCCGAGGCGCAGGAGCGCGGCACGTGACTCGCGAGCACGGTCGACGGGGATCATCGGATCCTCCGTACCGTGCTGCACGAGGACGGGAAAGCCGGTGTGCTCGGGCTGCGGGTCGATCGAAGATGCGAACGAATCGGGCAGCCACGACGAGAGCGCGGCGAGACCCGCGAAGCGCGAGGGCTCGCGCAGCCCGAGCGCGTACGCCATGACGCCGCCCTGGCTGAAGCCCATCAGCACGACCTTGCGCTTCTCCACCGGATAGCGCGTGATGGCCTCGCTCACGAAGCCGCGCAGCGTCGCGACCGCTCGCTCGAAGAGCGCCGGGTCGAAGCCGGCGCCGCTCGAGAGCGGAAACCAACCGTAGCCGGGTACTCCTTCTCCGGTATCGAAGGCGAGCGGACCCTGCGGACACAGCACGAGCGCCTCGCCGCCGTGCAGGTAGGGGGCGAGCCCGAACAAGTCGTGCGCGCTCGCTCCCCAGCCGTGCAGCGCGATCACCGTCGGAAACGGCCCGTCACCGGCGGGCACGTGAGCGGCATGAAGCAGTTCCATCGCGGCAGCATACGCGATGCGCACCCTGCCCCGCCCGTGCTATCTCAAGAGGGGTGAGCCCCCTGCCTCCCCATGAGACCGCGGCCGGAGCCGCGGCGAAGACCCGGCTCGACGCCACCCTTCTCGACGCAGTCTGGGACGCACACACCGTTCGCGAGCTTCCGAACGGGGACACGCAGCTCTACATCGGCCTGCACCTCATCCACGAGGTCACGAGCCCGCAAGCCTTCGCGATGCTGCGGGACATGGGCCTTCGCGTTCGGCACCCGGAGCGCACCTTTGCGACGGTGGACCACATCATCCCGACCGAGTCGCAGCGGCGGCCCTTCGCCGACGAGCTCGCCGAGGCGATGATGAAGGAGCTCGAGCGAAACTGTCGCGAGCACGACATCCGCTTCTTCGACCCGGCTCACGGCGAGCAGGGAATCGTCCACGTGATCGCACCCGAGCTGGGTCTCACGCAGCCGGGGATGACGATCGCGTGCGGCGATTCGCACACCTCGACCCACGGCGCCTTCGGCGCGGTGGCCTTCGGCATCGGAACCAGCCAGGTGCGCGACGTGCTCGCGACACAGTGCCTGTCGCTGGCGCGGCCGAAGGTTCGCCGCATCGAGATCGGCGGGGCCCTCTCGCCCGGTGTCTACGCCAAGGACGTGATCCTCCACATCATCCAGCGACTCGGCGTGAAGGGCGGAATCGGCTTCGCGTACGAGTACGCGGGCCCGGCGATAGAGGCCATGTCGCTCGAAGAGCGCATGACCGTGTGCAACATGTCGATCGAAGGTGGCGCGCGCTGCGGCTACGTGAACCCGGACGAGGCTACGTTCGCGTACCTTCGCGGGCGCGAGCGGGCTCCGCAGGGTGCCGCACTCGAGCGTGCGGTGACGTGGTGGCGAAGCATCGCGAGCGGTCCGAAGGCGCGCTACGCCGATCGCGTCTCGATCGACGGCGCCACGATCTCTCCGACGGTCACGTTCGGCATCCATCCCGGCCAGAGCCTTGGCGTCGGGGCGCGCATCCCGCGCCCCGAAGACGTTCCCGACGACGAGCGTGCGTCGCTCGAAGAGGCGCTCGCGTACATGGATCTTCGCGCCGGAGCGCCGATCGAGGGAACGCCGATCGACGTCGCTTTCATCGGCTCGTGCACCAACGGACGTCTGTCCGACCTACGCGAGGCCGCGCGGATCGCCGCGAAGGGACACGTGGCGCACGGCGTGAAGGCGCTCGTCGTCCCAGGGTCGCAGGCCGTCGCGCGCGCAGCGCAGGCCGAGGGGCTTCCCGAGATCTTCCGTGCGGCGGGCTTCGAGTGGCGCGAGGCCGGCTGCTCGATGTGCCTCGCCATGAACCCCGACCGGCTCACGGGGCGTCAGATGTGCGCCTCTTCCAGCAACCGGAACTTCAAGGGTCGTCAGGGATCGCCAGCCGGGCGAACGCTGCTCATGTCGCCCGTCATGGTGGCCGCAGCGGCCCTCGAAGGGCGTGTCACCGACGCGCGGGAGCTCCTGTAGCCATGTCCGCGAAGCGAGAACGCATCACAGGCCGCGCCTGCGTGCTGCGCGGCGACGACATCGACACCGACCGGATCATCCCCGCGCGCTACCTGCGAGCCGTCACGTTCGAAGGCCTCGGCGAGCACGCGTTCGAGGACGACCGCCGGCAGGCCAAGGGCAACCACCCGCTCGACGACGCGCGCTTCGCGGGTGCCCGCATCCTCGTCGTCGGCAGCAACTTTGGCTGCGGCTCGTCGCGCGAACACGCGCCGCAGGCGTTGATGCGCTTCGGCTTCGAGGCATTCGTCGGCGCCTCCTTCGCCGAGATCTTCGCTGGCAACTGTACGGCTCTCGGCCTGCCGTGCCTGACGCTCGCCCCCCAGGATCTCGCAAGGCTCATGGACTGCATCGATCTCGACCCCGCACAGGAGATCGCCATCGACGTGACCGGGCGAAGCGTCACGTGCAGGGCCGGGACGCTTCGCGCCTCGCTTCCCGAAGGCACGCGGCGCCAGCTCGTCGAGGGCTCGTGGAACAATACGGCCGTCCTGCTCGAGGCCGGCGGCGCCATCGAGTCCACGGCCGACCGCCTCCCGTACCTGCGCGATTTCTCCGCGACCTCGTAGGAGGGAACGAGATGCGCCATCACTTTCACCGCTGCCCGAACCTGCGCGTCGTCACGGCGGACGCCTCGGACCTGAACGGCGCGCGGCGCAAGGGGAGCATCGCACTCGACGAGCTGTGCGAGGCCAAGCGGCTCACCCCCTGTCACGGGCTCGTCGAATGCGACGTGCTGACGGCCCCGCAGAAGCGAACGCTCCTCGTCACGCGCGCGACACAGCTCCGCGAAGAGGACGGCGGCGGGAGCGAGCTCGCCGGAGGCCTCCGGTCGGACGAGAGCTTCCATCGCGACCTCCGCGACGAGCTGCTGGCCGAGCGCTCGCGCATCGTGGCCGAGAACCAGCGCATCGAGACCGAGGTCGCCTCGCTGCTCAGCGTGAGCCGCGATGGCAACGCCGACGAGGCCGACCGCGGCGACGCCGCCGCCGCGGTGCACTTCGACGACGCGCTCGAGCGCCTCTCCATCCTGCGTCTCGATGCGATCGACCGCGCCCTCGACGCGATGGACAGCGGCGCCTTCGGGAGCTGCGCTCGCTGCGGCGACAGCATCGAGCGCGAGCGCCTGCGCGCGATGCCCGACGCCGTTCTCTGCATCGAGTGCGCACGCGATGCAGAGGCGCGCGCGTAGCGCGAAGTCCCGCGTCCCGAGGTCCGGCAGCAGTGGTCCCTCTCCCGACGCGTGAGGCGCAAGGGATCGCATGAGGGTGGCCTTCGTCTCGGGCAACCGCGAGACCCTTCCCGATCCGGTTCTCCCGCTCGGCGTACTCTACGTGATGGCGGCGACGCCGGACCGGCATTCGAAGGTCCTGATCGATCTCTGCTTCGAAGAGAGCCCGGCGCAGGCGCTCTCCAGCGCGCTGCGGAGCTTCGAGCCGGACGTGGTCGCGCTCGGGATTCGAAACATCCAGCGCTCGGACTATACGGGCGCGAGAGACACGCTCGATCACTACGCCCGCCTCGTCGAGGCCGCTCGCGAGGCGACACCGGCACCGATCGTCCTCGGCGGATCCGGGTTCAGTGTGATGCCCGGCGCACTCCTGGCCCACCTCGGAGCCGACTACGGCATCTCGGGTGACGGCGAGATCGCCTTCCCCGGCCTTCTCGATGCACTGGAGAGCGGAAGCAGCTTCGATTCGATCGGGAATCTGCATCGGCTGAGCGGGGGGGGCGTGATCTCGAATCCCTCACCTCCTGCCTTTCCGGACTTGAACGCGCTCGCAACGCCGGACCGAGGCCTCGCCGACCAACGGTATTACGATCTCTCGGGGATCGACTCGCTCCAGACCAGCCGCGGCTGTCCGCTGCGCTGTGACTACTGCACGTACCCTCGGATCGAGGGCCGCGTCGGGCGCCTCCGTGATCCAGCTCGCGTGGTCGACGAGTTCGAAGGCATCGCGAGCGAGCGTGCGAGCGCGAGTCACGTCTTCGTGGTCGATTCCGTATTCAATCTGCCGGCACGCCACGCGGCCGCAGTCTGCCGCGAGCTGATCGAGCGTGGAGCACCGCTCCCCTGGACCTGTTACGTGAATCCGCTGGGGTTCGACGCCGCGCTCGCAGAGCTGATGGCCCGCGCGGGATGCGCCGGGATGGAGGTCGGCGCGGACTCGGGATCGGAGCAGACCCTGCGGCGGCTGCGCAAGGGGTTCGAGACGGACCACGTACGCCGGCTCCATGACCTCGCGCGCGCCGCCGGCATCCCCGATTGCCACACGTTCATCCTCGGAACCCCAGGAGAGGATCTCGACGACGTGCGCCAGACGCTCGACTTCATCGGCGATCTCGACCCGTTCAGCGCGATCTTGATGATCTGGACGGACGACACCGAGGCGCTTGCTCCCGACCTCGCGGCGAGCCGACGTCGCCTTCGCGAGTCGATCGTCGAGCTGCTCGACGATCGCCGGACCGATCTCCCCTGGTGGAGCATCCCCGAGCTCGGAGTCAACTACGACGCGAAGCTGTTTCGGATGCTCCGGCGCCGAGGGCTGCGAGGGCCCCTCTGGCAGCACGCGCGAAGCTCGCCGCTCCTGCGGCCTCCCGCACGCGCCGGCTCCCGTCAGTCGCCCACGATGAAGAACGGAGCGACCGAGACCACCTGAAGAGGAAACATCGCCACGTCGAGGGCAGCCGCGAACGGAACGAGGAGATGGGCCCACCACGCGGTCCGGTTCCGGTAGAGGGCCTCGGAGCGAAGGATGCCCTCTCGACCCGCACCCTCGGTCACGAGATGGAGCGCCGTGTCACGCCCACCCCCGGTGACCACGTCGAGCCACGGCGCGCCTCCCTCCGGCGCGCAGCCATCGTCGCGAACGAGCGCGAGCGGTCGCCCTCCCCTCTTGCGGGCTGCGTCACCGTCGATCACCTCGACGGGGAACGCCTCGACCGGTATCTCGGGCGTGGCTCCGAGTGCGTCACGCGCGATCGCCGCGCTTCGACGCTCGGTCCCGAGCAGCTCGCCATTCGCATCGACGAGCGTGACCGTGTAGTCGACGACAATCCTGTCGCCCTCGAGCACGGCGCTCTCGTAGCGTACGACCGACTCCCGGATTCGCCCGCGCTCGTAGACCCGTCCGGTCCAGCATCCGAAGACGAGGCAAGCAGCCTGGACGACCGCGAGAAGCCGGACGCTAGAAGAAGGGGCCACGGTAGATCTCGTAGAGGTGGACCTGCCCGCCTGCGAAGTACTCGCGCGGACCGATCGAGAACGTCGCCTCCGCCCGGTCGAACACGATCTCCAGCGGGTGCTCGTTGTCGTTGGGATCGTAGGCGGAGAATCGGATCGTCGTCGCCGTCTCGTGTGCGTCGTACGCGACCACCGTGTGATTGACCGCCTGTATCGGGAACGTGACCAGGTGAACGATCGGCAGGTCTCCCCGCACGAGTCCTTCCCTCATCTCTTCTGCGGTCGCTCTTTGCTGCCGGGGCGCGAAGGGAAAGATCATCCGCCAGTTTCCGCGCTGCACGTAGCTGCGCCACACGCCTCCGAGCTCCTCCTTGAAGAGCGGAGCGAGATCCGCGCTGAAGGCCCGCAGATCCGTGTAGGCGGGGATCACGATCGGGCCACGCGCATCCTCGCGGTGACGGGAGTCTCGTTCCAGCACGCGATGCACCAGCTCCACGTACTCCTCGGGAGTCACCCGGGGCAGGTCGGCGACGAAGCGCGCGTTCCAGAAGAACTGGCGTACCACCTTCGCCATCGCAGCACAGCGCTGTCCATTCTCGACACCTTCGCGCGGCCGGTGCGTCAGCTCGGTCGAACCTGGTACGCGCTCGTACACCCAGTACAGCTCGTTCTCGAACGCGAGCGTGTCGCGTTCGAGGTCGAACGGACGCTGCGACGCCGCGCCCGTGACCGGCGGCGAAGCGCATGCCACCGTCAGGCCGAGGAGCAGCGCGCAGGCTCCGGTGATCGCAGCCCTCACGTTCGATCGGCCTCGCACGGCACCGGCCTCACCCCCTCCACGTCGATCGTCCAGACGCCCTGCGTCTGACCGTGATCGAGCTCGAGCGCGACTCGCTCCCGGCGACCGTTCGCGACGGCTTCGAGGAGCGGGAGTGCTGCGCTCACGTAGAGCCCTCCGAAGCGAGGATGCCTCGCAACGGGAGCGACGTCCCTGCGGCGCAGCCCGGAGACGCGCGCCTGCGCGGCGCCGGAATCGGCCGAGAGGCAGAGCGACACGGCGAGCGGGGCGGCGGCGCCACGCGCGTCGAACGGCGGAAGCATGGGCTCGTCGAGCGCCACGACGATCACGTCGCGAGCTCCGGCGTGAAGTACGCACAGGCCCTCGAGCAGCGCCATCGCGACCAGGTCTGCTCCGCCGGCGAGCGTGGTCGACGGCTGCCGGTTGCCCGTGGCGATCGACGCGTATCCTGCCGCCGCATTATACACAGAATTGTGGAATCTCGTCGGAGAGATCCGGCCGTCGCCCAGCACGAGTCCGCGCAAGATCTCGACGGCGGTCTCGTGCTCGCCGTGAGCGGTCGCCCAGACCGTTGGGACGGCCGAGACCTCGACCTTCGCATCCGACGCCGCCTGCTGCAGCGCTTCGACGCCAATCCGTGTGAGGGCGGTCGCGCGCCGGCCGAGGGCTCCGCCGAGTGAGCTCGCCTCGGGCTTCACGGCCTCGGATCTCGACGCGCCCGAACACCAATCCGACACGCTCGAAAACCCCGGGCTCCACAGGCCCAGCCCGCGAACGAAGGCCTGCATCACACCGGCTCTCCGAACACGAGGCTCACGTTGCTCCCGCCGAATGCAAACGAGTTGCTGAGGACCACTCGCAGCGGCATCTGCGCCGCGCGGATCGCGATCGCGATCGCGATCTGCGGATCGACCGGATCTGCGCCGAGGCTCTCCGGGATGCAGCCGGTGACGAGCGCGTCGAGCGCGAACACTGCCTCGGTGACGCCGGCGGCGCCGAGCAGGTGTCCCGTATAGCCCTTCGTCGAAACGGTGAGCGCACGGGCCTCCGCTCCCAGCACGGCGCGAATCGCCTCGGCCTCCATCGCGTCGTTGAGCCGAGTCCCGGTGCCGTGGGCGTTGACGTGGTCCACGTCGGCACCGCTCAGCCCCGCTTCGTCGAGCGCCGCCAGCATCGCGTGGCGCGCACCGTGTCCCTGGGGATCCGGGCTGCTCATGTGGTGCGCATCGGCGCTCTCTCCCACCCCCAGCAGCCGCGGTCCGGTACCGCGTCGCTCGACCAGTGCGAAGGCGGCTCCTTCGCCGATGTTGATTCCGCAGCGCTGCGCCGAGAAGGGCCGCGCAGGCTCCGAAGCAACGAGCGCGAGCGCGTGAAAGCCGCGCAGGGTCGTCTGACACAGACTGTCGGCTCCTCCAACGAGGACGGCATCGACGACGTCCGCAGCGAGCCACCGCTTCGCCGTTCCGAACGCCTTCGCGCTCGACGAGCAGGCCGTCGACACGACCACCCCCGGCCCTGCGATGCCCGTGACTGTACGAATCACGTGGAGCAAGCCCTCCGGCGATGCGTGCTGCTGGACGTCGAAGTCGCGAGGAAGGCTGCCCGTCCTGGCGTGCGTCTCGTACGCCCGCTCGGTCTCGTCCATCGCCGCCGTGCTCGATCCGATCGCGAGCCCGACGCGTCCGGCGCCCCAGCGCTCGACCGCAGCCTGCACTTCTGGCTCGATCCCCTCGACGGCGCGCCGGGCGATTCGGTTGTTCCTGAAGTCGTACCGCTGGAGATCTCCGATGAGCGGCTCGAGGACTCCCCTCACCGCGCCGCACACGGTCGCAAACGGTGTTGCCGGGGGCGCCGCCGAGAGTCCGGATCGCCCGGCGTGAAGGGCGTCGAGCACCTGCGCCGTCGAGACGCCGAGCGCGTTCACGGCCGACCAGGCCGTGATCGGATACCCGATCCGTCGCGAACCGGAGCGTTCGGCGCTCACTGCATCTCCCAGATGGCGCTGCGCCGGGATCCGCCCATCGCAGCGCCCGCGCGCTCGAGACGTCGAAACCGGAGATCCTCGATCTCAGCCACGGTCTCACCCTTCGGCTCGGCACGAGGAGAATACGCGACCCCGCCTCTTCCTCACCGTGCAGCTCGCCCGTAGGCCAGCGCCATCACCGCCGGTGCGGCGACGAAGGCGAGCGAGACACCGATGCCCGTCGTCAGTCCGATCGAGCGGAGCGCCGGGTGCTCCGACAGC
Organism: Deltaproteobacteria bacterium; assembly: GCA_020849175.1. GTDB lineage: Bacteria > Myxococcota_A > UBA9160 > UBA9160 > UBA9160 > MYXO. The sequence goes on along the minus strand of JADLGR010000193.1, from coordinate 9,423 downwards.
GCCAGCAATCCGAATGCGAGGAGCGTGGTGAGCCACGAGACGAGCATGCCGACCAGCGCCGACGCCATCCGGTCCGGATCATCCGCCGCTTCGAGCGCGAAGACCCCGTAGTCCGCTCCCAGCCCGACGACGAGCAGGAGGCCGACGAGCGACAGAAGATCGATGCGGACGCCCACGATACCGAGGAGGCCCAGCGTCGCGAACGCGACGAGGATCGACGGGATGAAGGCGAGCGCTGCCGGCGCCAGGCGGCGGTAGCGCAGGAGCAGCACCCCGAAGACGAGCGCACTACCGGCCACGACCGCGCGGAGTGCCGAGTGTCGGTAGCGCGTGAAGATCTCTCTGAGCAGCGCACCCTGATCGAGGTAGTGCGCGCCAGCGAGGTCGCCGAGTGCGTCGCGGACCGCCTGCGGATCACGAACCCCTCGGAGAAACGTGACCGCCGCCCAGCCATCACGCGTCGCGACGAGGCTCGCGTCGACCAGCGCTTCGAGCGGCGTTCCGGCGAGATCCTCGGGACGAAGTGGCGGCACGGAAGGGCCCTCGAGGTCGCGTGTGAACTCCGTGAACACGCCCGGCCGGAAGCCGGCGCTGCGAAAGGCGGCGTCGATCCTTCCGGTGATGTCCGACTCGGACCGGAACGAAGCGAGGTTGCGGCGCTGGAGATTCTCGGACCAGAGGATCGAGTGGAGCGAGCGGATGCCATCGGCGGCTCCCGCCGCAACGACCTGCTGGAGGCGCGCGTAGACCGCATCGTTGAGAGCGAGTGCGTCCTGCACCGTCGCGCCCTGTGCCACCACGAACCGCTCGAGATCGACCCCGGCGGCGGCGGAGCGAACGCGTCGGTCCTCATCGACGAGTGCGCGGTCGGCCGTCGACAGGGCTCCGGGATCGTCTTGCCACTCGATCCGTGGAGCGCCGACCAGCGCGAGCGAGCACAGCGCCAGCGGAACGCTCATCGCCGCCCATCGCCGGCGGCCGAGCGCAATCGTCGATCGGCGCAAGAAGGTCGCCGTGCCGCGCAGTGCGTTACCCGCGAGACTCCGGCCGTCCTGCGGAAGGAACGACGGCACACAGAGCAGCGTCACCACGAGCGCGACACAGATCCCGATGGCTGCGAACAGTCCCATCTCCGCGGCCCCCGGGAAGCCGCTCAGCGAGAGGACCGCGAAGGCGATCGCGGTCGTGACCGCTCCCATCGAGAGCGAGCGCCGAAGTCGCTCGACCGTCTCGGCGGGCGTGTGTCGTCCCGGGTCGAGTCCATGGTGGCTCATCACGTGGATCGGGTAGTCGATCGCGACGCCGATGAGCGTCAGCCCGAAGCCGAGGGTGACTCCGTGCACCGGCGAGTACACGAAAGCGGCGACGCTCGCCGCGGAGACGATGCCCAGCGACGGCGGCAGGAGCGCGATCGCGAGACTGCGCGGTGAACGGAAGAACGCGAGGAAGAGCGCTCCGACTCCCAGCAGCCCCGCCACGGAGATGAAGTTGACGTCGCGGCGGATGCTGCGTTCTGCGGCTACGGCGAAGCGATTGACTCCGCTCTGCTCCAGAACGAGATTTCCGCCGTACCGCTGCGAGATGCGTCGAAACTCGCTCTCGATGTCGTCCAGCAAACGCGACTGGCTCTCGAAGTCGAACGCCGAGGATCGGGTTCGGAGCAGCACGATGGCTTCGTCCCGGGGACCTGCAGGCTGCGCGGCCCGTGCACGCTCCATGATCTGCACGAAGAGCCCGAGTGGATCGCGTGGAGCCTGCCGCGCGAAGAGCGGCGATGCCGGGCCCGCAAGGCGCGCGCGCAGCTCGTCCGACCGCCGTGCGAGAGCGGTGGCGTCGAGGCTCGCAGGGATCTGTGTCTCGGGATCGTCGGCAGCGAGATAGAAGCGTCGCGGGAAATAGATCCGGAACAGCGCCTGTGCAGACTCGGGATCGTCCGCGAAGCGCTCGACGCGAAGCACTTCGCGGTGCTCGGCAAGCGACGCGGCGAGGGCGCGCGCGGCTCCGACGCGATCTCCGTCTCCTCTGACCCGTAGGATCATCCCCCGGGAGAGACCGGACTCGACCATTCGCCGCGCGAGGTCCGCGAGCTCTGCCTCCTCTCCCGAAGGCAGGAAGTGCGTGATGGAGCTCGACACCTCGAGGCGAGACCAGCAAAGGATTGCGAGAGCCAAGAGGACGGCGAGGGTCGCCAGGCGCCTCGCTCGATCAGTCATGAGGCTGCGGGGAGGGGCGAGTCAGCAGGAAGATCTCGTCGGTCTCCTCGGGGGTGAAGCGCAGCCCCGCCTCGATGTCCGAGAACTCCGTGACCGTCGAATCGCCTCCTTCCTCGCGCACCTCGATGCGGCGGATCTCGCTTCCGACGCCGTCGATGATCATCGACGCGATGAGTACACGCAGCGCCCGTGACCTCGGCGTGAGCACGATCTGCCACCCTGCGTCACCGGCCTCGAAGGCGATCTCATAGCGAGCCGTCAAGAGTGCGAGATCTCCACGAAGAACCACGGCGAGGCCGTCGACGAGGCTCCGGCCGACGTCGCTCTGCCCGAGATCGAATCGCTGCTCGCCTCGCCCATCGCGCAGAGCGACCTCCTCGTCGCGAATCGCCATCCAGACCGGCGCGGGCGTCTCGACGTGCCGGGCCATTCGATCGGGCGGCTGGAAGAAGAGCTTCCCCCGGGTCTCGATCGGGTCGGTGAGAAGGTGGACGTACTTTCGCTCGTGGAAGCTCGCGCGCACACTGCCGCTGTCCGCGAGAAGGCGCATCACGTCCTCGACCGAGGCGGTCGTCGCGGCGGCGTCCGCCACGCCCGTCGGCGGAGCCGAGAGCACGAGCGCGAGGATGAGGCCGAGCCTGCGGGCTCTCGATCGCCGAGGTACGGAGTCCACGGGTCGGCGATTCTATCGGGGCGTAGGACTTCGCCCAACTCGGGAGCGACTACGAGTCACATCCGGTGCGGCCGCTCGCGAGCCCTCGGGTGAGGCGGGGGCTCGTGTATCATGGCCGAGATGGGCCTGTCGCCCGGCGGAACACCGTATCTTGGCAGCTTCGAGCCAGGCAGATCGAGCGCTGGACGCGTCGCCCACCTGGCTCGCCCGGGCCGGAAAGGTCGCGCTCCTTGCCGCCGCGTACGGAGCCTTCGGGGTCGGCGCCGCCGCGAATGCGGCCCTGGGCGTGCCCGCCATCTTGATCTTCTCACGGGATGCCGACCGCGCCGAGCGCCGCGTGCAGCGGCTCCTCCAGCGCTCCTTCAGCGCATACTTCAGAATCGTCGAGGCACTCGGCCTGGTACGGCTTCGCTGCGAGGGCGCAGATCGCCTGCTCGAGCCCGGACTACTGGTCGTCGCCAATCATCCGTCACGCCTCGATGCAATCGCGCTCATCCGCTTCATGCCGCAGGCCGACTGCATCGTGAAGCGCGCGTACTTCGACAACCCGCTCTTCCGTATCATCGTCCGATCGGCCGGCTACATCCCGAACGACGACGGCCGGGCGCTCGTTGCAGCGTGCACCCGGCAGCTCCTTCGCGGTCGCACCGTACTCGTCGTCCCGGAGGGCACGCGATCTCCTCACCGGGGCCTCGCGCCCATGCAACGAGGCGCCGCGCACATCGCGCTCGAGAGCGGGCGAGACCTGCTCCCGGTCACGGTTCGCTGCGAGCCGCCGAGCCTCGGCAAGAATGACGTCTGGTGGAAGGTGCCCGACGCGACGATCGAGCTGACGCTCACTGTCGGCACTCCGATTCGCATCGAGAAGTCGAGCTCCGGCCAACCGACACGAGGCCGTGCGGCTCGGGCCGTCACGGACGCGATTCGCAGACACTTCGAGCAGGAGCTGGCGCTTGACGGATAACTGCGAGCTGGAGGACGAGATCAAGCGGCTGATCGTCGAGGTCCTGGCGCTCGAGGACGTCCGGCCCGAAGAGATCGACGCGGAGGATCAGCTCTTCGCGAACAGTCTCGGTCTCGATTCGATCGACGCCCTCGAGATCTCCATGGCGATCGAGGCGCGCTACGGCGTCACGTTCCAGGGGGATCCGGACCAGAACGAATCGATCTTCGCGTCCGTCCGGACGCTCGCGGCCTTCGTCGCCGAGGCCCGACAACCCGTGGACTGAGGCGCGATTCTGCCGTGATCTCTCTGTCTCGGATCCTCCTCGCCGATCGTGCTCCGAGCTCGGCCGTCGCCCGGCGTTGGAGCTCCTCCAGCGGTCACGAGCGCGTGATGAAATGGGCCGACTTTCGAGACCATGTCGCGCATCTCGCAGGTCGCCTCGAACACGCTCCGGCGGGCCCGTGTCTGGTCGAGGTGACGGATCCCTACGCACTTGCCGTGAGTCTGTTCGCGCTCTGGAACGTCGGGCGCTGCGCCGTTCTGCCCCCGAATCTCCAGCCCGGGAGCCTCGAGCATCTCGCGAACCGCACGGCCGGCGTGCTCAGTGATCGCCCCGGGAGCAGGACCCTCGCCCCGGCCATCGATCCACTCGACGCCGGCAGCGAGCGAAGCCCGCTGCGAGCGCTCGACCGTGACGCGCTTGCACTGGAGCTGTTCAGCTCGGGCAGCACCGGTGACGAGAAGCGAATCCCGAAGCGACTTCGACATCTCGAGGACGAGGTCGATCAGCTCGAAGAGCTCTGGGGCCCGCGCGTGGACAGGGCGGCCGTGCTGTCGACGGCCTCACCGCATCACCTCTACGGACTGCTGTTCGGAGTCCTGTGGCCGCTCGTCTCCGGTCGTCTCATCCATGCGCAGCCGATCCTGCGTCCGAGCGAGGTGGTCGAGGGCGCGCGGGTGCTCGGCGAATGCACTCTCGTCAGCGTCCCGGCGCACCTGCGACGCCTGGCGCAGCACCGCAACGTCGCGGCCCTCGAGGGCCGATGCCGGGCGATCTTCTCGTCGGGAGGCCCTCTGTCGCAGGCCACGGCCCACGCGATGGCCGGCGCGACGGGCGTCACGCCCATCGAGGCGCTCGGCTCGACGGAGACGGGCGGAATCGCCTGGCGCGCTCAGCGGCCAGGGGATGCGCGGCCGTTCTGGAATCCGTTCCCGAAAGTCGAGGTTTCGTGCAATCCGGAGACGGGAACCGCGCGGGTGCGATCGCCCTTCGTGAGCGTTGGAGCTCCAGACTTCGGGTTCACGACGGCGGACCTGATCGAGCTGCTTCCAGAAGGGCGCTTCCTCCTGCATGGACGCAGCGATCGCATCGTCAAGGTCGGTGAGAAGCGCCTCGACCTCTCCGCGATGGAGTCCGATCTGCGAACCCACGATCTCGTCGCTGACGCCGCGCTCCTGCTGGTCGATCGAGCGGGCGAGTCCCGCGTCGCCGCCGTACTCGTCCTCACGCCCGGCGGCGAGCGCCTTCTCTGCGCCGAGGGCCGGCGTGTCGTCACGGTCCGGCTCGCCGAGCATCTCGGGAGGCGGTGGGACCCCGTGCTCGTCCCGCGGCTGTGGCGCACCGTCTCCACCCTTCCCGAGACCGAGCGAGGGAAGCGGTCCATCGCCAGCCTGCGCGCTCTGTTCGAGCCGAGCCTCCAGCCGCCTCCGGCGAGCCTCGAAGACCGGCCCGAGGTCCTCGAGACCGTGCGCGATGCGACGTCGGTGCAGCGTCGCTGCCGTGTACCGGAGAGCCTCTCGTGCTGGCCGGGTCACTTCCCCGGAGCGCCGGTGGTTCCGGGCGTCCTCCAGATCGATTGGGCCATGGACGCCGCCTCCGCTCTTCTGGGCGACCTCCCGCGGATCCGCGAGATGGACCGCGTGACTTTCCGCGAGCCTCTCCGACCCGGTGACGACTTCTGGCTGCGCGTCGATCTCGAAGAGAACGGCTGGATCCGGTTCCGCATCTGGGGCGAACACGCAGAGCACACCTCGGGTCACGCCCGCGCAGAACGTCCGGGTCTCACCGGGTGATGAAGCCGTGCGTCGCGATCCCGATCTTCGACCACGGCGCCACCATCGCGTCGGTCGTCGAAGCGCTCGCCCCTCTCGGGCTGCCCTGTCTGATCGTGGACGACGGAAGCAGTCGCCCCACGCAGGAGCGACTGGCCGAGCTCACGCGGCAGCACGTGTGGGTTCGGATGGAACGGCACGAACACAACCGCGGACGGGGCGCCGCCTTGCGAACCGCGTATCGCCGGGCCCACAGCGAGGGCTTCAGCCACGTCGTCCAGCTCGACGCCGATGGACAGCACGACGCCCGCGACGTTCCGCGCTTTCTCGAGGCCGCGCAGCGCGATCCGCGCGCGCTGGTGCTGGGAGAGCCGATCTTCGACCGATCGGCGCCCGCGATTCGCCTTTACGGGCGGGAGCTGTCGAAGGCCATCGTTCGGCTCCAGACGCTCTCCGGGGCCGTCCACGATCCGCTGTGCGGATTTCGCTGCATTCCACTGAGGCCGACCGTCGCCCTGCTCGACGCGACCCGCTTCGGCAGCCGAATGGAATTCGACCCCGAGCTGGTCGTACGCCTCGTCCGTGCGGGAGTCCCCGTGGTGAACGTCCCGACCGCCGTCGACTATCCGCTCGGAGGCATCTCCCACTTCCGAATGGTCGAAGACAACGTGCGCATCGCGTGGGCCTACACCCGGCTCGCTGCCGACCTCGTCCTGCGTGGCGCTCGCTCGTGACCAGAGCCGCGAAGAGCGCGGACCGGAGCGAAATCGCGTGGATGCGCGCGGCCGAGCGGGGCTCGATGCTCGGCATCCGCTTCATGGTCTGGGTCCGCCTCCACCTCGGTCGCCGCGTGACCGAGACCCTGCTCTATCCCGTCGTGGCCTACTTCTGTGTCGCGGCGCGCGACGCGCGAAGGGCTTCGCGCAGCTACTTCTCGCGTCTGGCGCGCCATGCGCCCGACAGTCTTCGGCAGCGGCCCGTGTTCGGACACACCTTCCGCCACTTCTACGCGTTCGCCACGATGCTCGTCGACCGTCTTTGCGTCTGGACGGGAAACGCCGGCGAGCTCGAGATCGAGATCCATGGCCGCGAGGCCATGCAGGGGCTCATCGACGCCCGGCGCGGTGCGGTCCTGCTCGGCGCACACCTCGGAAGCTTCGACGTCCTACGCGCCGTCGCGCGTACCGCGAAGATTCCGGTGACGGTCGTGATGTTCACGGCGAACGCCCGGCGCATCAACGATGCGCTCGCGGCGCTCGACCCCGAATCCGCCTTTCGAACGATCGAGCTCGATCCAGGGTCGATCCGAGCGGGATTCGAGATCCGCGGCCTGATCGAGCGCGGCGAGTTCGTCGCAGTGCTCGCGGACCGTGTGACGTCCGGTGGCCGGAAGCGGATCACTCGGACGACCTTCCTCGGATCTCCGGCGCCGTTTCCCGAGGGACCGTTCCTGCTCACGCTTCTGTTGGATCTTCCGAGCATCCTGTGCTTCGCCCTCGCCCGCGGTGCAGGGCGCTATGACGTCTTCCTCGAGTCGTTCACCGACGGCGCGAAGGACGATCCGGCGAAGCGTCAGGAGATCGTCGAGCGGAGCATCGCGCGCTTCGCGAATCGCCTCGAGCACTATGTGCTTCGCGATCCGTATCAGTGGTTCAACTTCTACGACTTCTGGGCGGACCGGGAGGACGCACGACCGTGAACGAGAGCCGACCGCTCCCGCCCCTGTTCGAGATCCTTCCGCACCGTGGCCGCGCCGCGCTGCTGGACCACGTCGAGCGGCACGACGAGACCGAGACGGTCTGCGTGGTCGAGATCGGTGGATCGGCGTGGCTGCACCGCGCAGACGAGGGCGTTCCCGTGTGGGTGGGAATCGAGTACATGGCCCAGTGCATCGCTGCGCGGGAGGGCTGCATCGCCCACGCCGAGGGTCGCGCCCTCGCGCCGGGCTTCCTCGTGCGAGCACGCCGTGTGAGGCTCGATGCCACGATCTTTCAGCCGGGAGAGGTCCTGCGGGTCCGCGCCCGGCGCCTGCGCGGGCGACCCGGACTGCGCGCGATGACGTACGCGTGTGAAATCCACCGAGGCCGTGACGACGATGCGGCCGCCATCGCCGAGGCCGAGATCACGGTCGCACTGGGCCGCGAGCTCGAGCCCGAAGCGGGGTGAGACGACGTGCTCCGGTCGGAGCTACGCGTCATGTGGTAGCCTTCGCGACGCTCTCGATCGATCTGGACGACCCGCCCACCGGAGGGAGGCGCACGTGAGCGCTCGGGTCCTCTTCGCTGCAGGACTGCTCGTCACGCTGGCCGCGGTCGGTTGTCGAACGGCACCGATCCAGAACGTCTACGCGTCGGCGCTCGCGCCACCCGCATCGATGTCCGATGCCGCGATGATCGACGCGTTCCGGCGGGCCGGAGCCGAAACGGGGTGGCAGATCCAGCCCGTCGCTCCCGGCGAGCTCGAAGGGCACCTCACCGTACGTGGCCGTCACTTCGCCGTCGTGACCATCTCCTACGACAGAACGCAGTTCTCGATCGTCTACAAGAGCAGTGAGAATCTCCTCTACGACGGCATCCACATCCACCGCAACTACAACCGCTGGGTGCTCGCGCTGGCACAGAACATTCGCAAGACGGTCGACCTGTATCCGGCGAATGAAGGAACGCAGGGCTCTGCGGCCGGCGAGGGGTAGCCTCCGCGATGCCTGGTTCCGGCGCTGGCAGTCCGCACATGCAGTACGAGGGCACCACGAGCGCGGCCGTCGCGGTGGCGATCGAACGCGCACGATCGAGCCCGCTCTACGCAGAGAAGCTCGCCGGGCTCGAAGTGCGGAGCCTCGAGGACGTTTCGCGGCTACCCCTCACGACCCGCGCGGACCTGCAGCGCGCGGGCCCGCACGGAACGCGTGCAGTCCCCATCGAGCGCGTCTGCCACTACGGGGAGTCGTCCGGGACCACGGGCGCCAGCAACTCGACCTGGCTCACCGCACGAGACTTGCAGCGAAATGCCGCGGCGATCGCTTCGCGTCATCCCGATGTCTTCGGGCCGGGCCGCGTCGTCCTGAACCGCTTCCCGTTCATGGCCGCGCCCGCGCACCTCGTCCAGCTCATCGCGCAGGCGGGCGGTGGCATCGCGGTGCCCGCTGGCAATATCAACTGGGACGTCCCCTTCCCGCGCGCCCTCGATCTGGCGCGCACGACCGGCGCGAGCGTGCTCGCCGCCATGCCGCTCGAGCCGGTCATCCTCGCTCAGGTCGCGATCGCTCGCGGACTCGATCCTTCGACGGCCACGCCCTTCGACACGTTCTTCCTCGGAGGATCACCGATGCCTCCGGCCTACCAGGCTCGCCTCGCGCGAGTCTGGGGGGTGCGCGTCGTCGAGCTGTACGGATCGACGGAAACCATGCTGCTCGGGACGGGATGCGCGGAGGGAGCGCTGCACCTCGAGACGGACCTCGCCCTTGCAGAGGTTCTGGCGCTCGACGGTGACCGTCCGACCACAGCCGGCGAAGTCGGCCGGCTCGTGGTGACGACGCTCGA
>JADLGR010000192.1 GCA_020849175.1 Deltaproteobacteria bacterium | reverse complement strand
GTCCCCTCACGCGGCGCTTAGATGGTCGAACAGGATCTTGCCCCCGATTCCGATCAGGACGAGTCCGCCGATCACGTCGAGGCGTGGACCGAGCGCCGCGCCGAACCGGCGGCCGGCGAAGAGCCCGAGCGCGCTCGTCGCTGCGGTCGTCACTCCGATCGTGACGAGCGATGCGGCCATCGGGGCGCCCAGCAGGGGGAGCGTGATCCCGACGGCGAAGGCGTCGATGCTGGTCGCGATCGCCAGCACGAGCATGACGCGAAGCCCGAACAGGTCCCTGCTGGACGCGGGCTCGCCCGCCTGCGCCGCTGCGGCCTCCCAGATCATCTTCGCGCCGATGGCAGCGAGAAGCGTGAACGCGATCCAGTGATCCCACGCTCCCACGACCGCTCCAGCGCGGCTGCCGATCTGCCAGCCGGCGAGCGGCATCAGCGCCTGGAAGCCTCCGAAGAGCGTGGCGACGAGCAGAACGTGCCGCGGAAGGATCTGTCGCGCCGCGAGCCCGCGCGCCGCCGAGACGGCAGTCGCATCCATCGCGAGGCCAAGAGATATGAGAAGGATGGCTCCGAAGCTCACGGCGTGTCGGTAGCACCGCACGATGCTGGACGCCCCTCACCGCCTTCGCCCGGAGCCCTTGCACGGAGCGTCCGCACCTTTGCGGCGCATCCTCGATCCCGACCGGTAGACTCCGTCCACCCCCATTCGAGCCGACGACTCGCGTGTGGCGGGGCCCACGCCCTCGTGGGCCGAGTGGATCGGAGCGATCGCATGACCGAGAGAACCCGACTCGAGGGGGCCATCGATGCGGCGAGCGGCCTGCTGCACGACGGTCTGTCGACGATCGAAGACGTGCACGCCGCGATCTCGCGCAAGCCGTTCGCGGCGCTGCGAGTCGCGCCGGGCGTGCGCTCGGTGTCGGAAGGCGTACGCGTACTGCACGACGGCATCACCTTCGGAATCTATGGCGGGATCCGCGCTGGCATCGGCGCCGTCGTGTTGGCGGCGAAGGCCGTGGCCGCGGCGACCTCGATCGAGGACCGCGAGCCCCGCGCGGGTTCCACGGCCGATCTCGTCGTAGCCGCGATCAACGGAGTGGCCGGCGACCGACTCGAGCGTGACCGCAGCCCGCTCGCGGTGAAGATGTCGCTACGCCACGGTGACGCCACGATCGCGGCGCAGCCCGAGGCTATGAAGGATGCCTTCCCCGATGCCTCGCCGCGTCTGGCGCTCTTCGTTCACGGCCTCGCGGGAAACGAAGCGACCTGGCGCTTCTACTCTCGCGAGCACTACGGCAACGACGATACGACCTACGGCTCTCGCCTGCGCGACGATCTTGGATACACGCCGCTCTACGTCCGCTACAACAGCGGTCTGCACATCTCCGAGAACGGAGCGCGGCTGGCCGATCTTCTCGATCGTGTCGTCGCCGCATGGCCGGTCGCGGTCGAGGAGATCATCCTCGTCGGTCACAGCATGGGCGGATTGGTGGTGCGCAGCGCCTGCCACCGTGCGCAGCACGACGATCTCGGATGGGCAAGGCCCGTTCGCCACGTGTTCTTCCTCGGCTCACCGCATCGGGGCGCACCGCTCGAGAAGTTCGGCAACGTCGCCACGTGGGCTCTCGATCGGTTCGACGTCAGTCGCGCCCTGGCGACCTTCATCAACAAGCGCAGCGCCGCGATCAAGGACCTCCGGTTTGGCGCCCTTCTCGACGAGCACTGGCAGGGCACCGATCCCGACGCGCTCCTCGACGACCGCACCGGTGCGGTTCGATCGCTCGAAGGAGCCAATCACTACTTCGTGGCCGCGACCCTGACCCAGGACCCACGCCACCCCCTCGGCGTGGCGATCGGCGACTGGCTGGTGCGCGAGGCCAGCGCCACGCCCAAGCGGCGCTGGCGCCACCTGCGTATCCCCTTCGCGGCCGGGCGCCACTTCGGACCGATGACCCACATGCAGCTTCTCAACCATCCCGATGTCTACACCCAGATGCGTCGCTGGCTCGAGGCGTGAGGGGCGAGCCCGCGGAGCGCCCCGTGCGCTGTGGATTTCGGGGGAGCGAGCGCGGCTGATCTCGGGCAGCCCCGCTCCGTCGATCTCGGGCGAGCGAACGCACCGCTCGCCCGAGACCCATGTCATCGGTCAGGCCACGCGGCGGCGGTGGAGCCGGGCGAGGCCCAGCAGGCCGAGGCAGCCGAGCGCGAGGCTCGACGGCTCCGGGATCGGAGCGTACTCCGCCCGGTACTGCCAGCTCAGGATGTCGTGGTTGCCCCAGGCCGAGCCGGTGCCCGAGGTGAAGCCCAGGTACGCGCTGTCCTGCCCGAGGATGTCCACCAGGTCCAGCACCGCGGACACGCCCGCGGGCGCAGGCCGGACGCCGTCCATCGACCAGCGCGCCTCCAGAAGCTGCGTCGCGCCGTTGTAATCCACCCAGGCGTGCCAGATCTCGTCGTTGTTGAGCCGAACCGGCTCGCCGCCCGTGGCGAGCGAGGCGATGTTCCCCTCGGTATCGATCCCGACGTGATTGCCGTCCGGATCGCTGTAGCCCGCCCCGTTGTTCCAGGTATCGAACTCGACGCCGACGCTGTTCGGGATGTCCTGGTAGCCGATGCCACCCCCCGAGCCGCCGATCGAGTTGCTGACCGTCTGGAGGACGAACACGATGCCATCGGCTCCGGATCCGTCCTGGTCGCTGATACCGCCGGACTGTGTGATGCGGAAGCGGAAGTGGGTGCTGAACGAGTTGAGGTTGCCGAGTTCCTCGGCGCTCACCGTGAAGGCGCTTCCACTCTGCCACGGTGTGGCGCTGGTGAGCCGCAGAACGTTGCCGTCCTGCACCGAGCTGCCGTTGAGCATCAGTCCGCTGACGTCCGAGAAGTCGTCGTAGACGAAGTCGCCGCGAGCCTGGGGGGACGCCCCGGTGATCGCGAGTACCGCCCCGACACACAGCATGCGTCGCACCGGGGTCATGCGTCGTCCTCTCGCGGAGGAGATCGTCACCGCGTTTTCCACCGCGCGGGGATCAGGCGTGAGCGACGGGGCCATCGTTCGATCTCGCCTTCGATCCGTGAGCAGCCAGCAGGTCAGCGAGCGCAAGTGAGCGGACGGCATGGAGCACCTCGATGGGTAACGACCGGACGTTCGGCCCTCTGCTTCTATGTGGCGCTCTCGTGAACGAGGTGTCAGCGCCAGGTCCTCGCCGGCTGCTCGGCCGGACCGTGCGGCCGAAGGCGCTCGGTCCGAGATCCTGCGCCCCCCGCTCCCGGGAGGACCGGTAACTCGTGCGCACGAAGCCCGGAAGAGCCGCGAAATCTCGCGGGGCCTGTTGCGGCCGAGGCCCGCAGCAGCGCTGCTGGCGACGCGCACGCCAGCGGGGGACCCATGTCTCGGTGACGGACGTTCCCGGCGTCGGCGACGCCTTCGGGCTCGGCTACTCGAACGCCGTCGTCTTCTGGGTGCACGACCTGCTGCCGGCCGCGGAGCAGGCGCTGATCGAGACGCTGCCGTGGGAGACCTTGTGGCTGCGCGCCGTCGAATACCCGGCCTACCCGGCGAGCCAGGCCATCACGCCGAGCACCATCGTCGGCGGGACCGAGGGCTGGTACTTCCACGCCCTCTACGCCGGGTCGCCTGAGAAGAGGTGTTCTGCGGCCCACCAGGGCTGCTCGTGCATCCGCCAGCGACGCTCACTCAGCCCGCGCGCAGCTCCTGCACGCCCTGGTGCAGGGACTCGAATAGCGGCTCGATCTCGGCGACCTCGAGGCACGAGAAGGCGATACGGATGTCGGTCGGGCTGGTCGAGATGAGCCCGACGCCGTGGCGGTCGAGCAGATGGACGCGCAGCTTCTCGGCATCGACGCCCTTCACGGCGATGCACATGAAGTAGCCACTGTTGAAGGGATAGACGTCCCAGCTCTCGCGGAAGCGCGGGGCGCCGGCCACCTCGTAGACCTTCTCCGCCCGCACCCGCAGCAGCTCGCACTTCTGCTTTCGCTCGGCGTCGATCGACGAAGACGCGAGCGCCTTCGCGACGATCGTCTGGGAGAGCTGCGGCGTGTTCGAGATGGCGCCACGGATCGCGCCCCGTGCCTTGGCGTCGAGCGCCGCGCAGGTCGCCTCGGCCGTCTCACCGCGGCCGGGGCCGAAGGTCACGAAGCCGCAGCGAAGCCCCCAGACGAAGAGCTCCTTGGTCGCGCCGTCGAGCTTGATCGCGAGCAGGTTCGGATGCCGGTTCGCGAGCAGCGCGAACAGCGACTCGGTCATCGACGGACCGCCGAGGTGATAGAACAGGCCGAAGTAGGCGTCGTCGAGCATCACGACGAGCTTCGTGCCCTTCGCGGCCTGCGCCAGCAGCGCGCGTGTGATCGCCTCGCCCTCGGCCGGCGTCGGCATGTAGCCGGTCGGGTTGTTCGGAAAGTTGAGCAGCACGATCAGCTTCTCGCGCCCGGCGGCATTCTCGGAGAGCGCCGTCGCGAACGCCTCGGTGTCGAAGCCGCGCCCCGCGTAGAACGGGAACGTCACGACCTTCGCTCCGAGACGGATCTCGTACGTGAGCCGGTAGTTCCCCCAGAGCTTGTCGGGGAGGAGGATTCGGTCGCCTTCGCCGACGAAGAGATCGCCGACGAGCGCGAGGCCGTGGGTGATCGCGCTCGTCACGATGGGCTGCCCGAACGCCTTTCCGCGCAGCGACGGGTTCTCTTGCAGCAGCTTCTCGCGCCAGCGTTCGCGCAGATCGGAGCGGCCCGCCGGTGGTGCGTAGTTGAAGGCATCGCCGGGCGAGATGCCGTGGAGGAACTGATGCACCGAGGGCAGGTACATCGGGGTGCCGTTCTCGGTGGCGATGCCGATCGTCGCGTTGAAGCGCTTCGCGCGGGCCTTCGCCTCGGCGCCCTGCGAGAGGATGCCCTTCGGAAAGTAGAGCCGGCGGCCGAGCGGCGAGAGCATCGCCAGCACCTCGGGGGCTGCGCTTTCGAGCGCCGTGTTGAGCTCGCGGGCCAACGGGTTGAGCGACGCTTCGGACGCGGTCATGGGCTTCCTCGTGGTGGGCGGCGGGCGCCGAGGATACGGCCGGACCCGCGTCCCGGCTACTTCGGAGACTGTGCGTCGAGTGCGTCGTTCACGGCCTCGGGCGTGAGCGCGCCCTCGATCTGGAGCTGCTCGCGCACCTGCTGCTCGATTCGCTCGCGCATCTTCTCGTTCGGCGTCTTGCCGTCCTTGCCGACGTTGCTGACGGCGCCAGCACGAATCATGCGGAACGTTCCGTGCCGCGCGCCGTCGCGCTCGAAGCTGCCGCGAAGCTCCGAGCCGTCGTCCGACGCGCTCTGCGTCTCGTACCGCGTTCCTCCTTCGAGCGAGTCCATTGCGGCCGATCCGAGGCTCTCGTTGCGCAGAAAGACGGGCTTGCCACCGGCGTCACGCAGGCCCCAGATCTCGACGTACGTGATGACGTTGGCGCTCACGGGCTGCGCGCTCCCCACCGACTTCCATCCAGCGGCATCCGAGCCGCGAAGGCTCTTCGTCTTCGAGCCTCGCGTGTTGACCTCGAGCCCGGACGCGATCTGCGCTCGCTGTCCGGGGTTCGGCTCCCACGCGCCGATCACGCGCGAGTAGCCCCGCTTCGAGCGCTCGAAGCGCCCCTCGTCGTCCGCGAAGACGACGATCGGATACTCCTTCCACGTGAGCTCGTCGCCGCTGCGCTCGAAGATCCAGATGCGATCCTCCCAGCGCATGGCGTCGGGCTTACCGCTCGCATCGTCCTTGTAGTGCACCAGCACGTACCAGGTGCCGGTGAGGTCGGCAGCCGACGCCACCGGAACGACGACCAGCCACAGCGCCAGCAGGCCGAGCAGGCGTCGCATCAGATCCTCCGTACGAGGTCCGGGAAGCGGCGCCAGACCGGAACCCCGCAGAAGTGCGAGCCTTCCGTGCAGCGCGGGTGCGCGAGGCCGCTTCGCACGACGCACGGCGGCCCCACGTGCCGCACGAGGCCCGGGTGCACGGCGCGCACCTGCTCGATCTCGTCCATGCTCGCCTCCCAGATCTCACGCTGCGCGTTGAGGCACGTGCGCATGGTCCACTTGTGGAGCAGGTGGAGCAGCGATCCCGACTCCTCGAAGCGTACGGCGACCGCGTTGGGGAGGACGTACAGCGCGTGCCCGGGCACAACGCCGCGATCGAGGAGCCGCGAACGCGCGTCGAAGGCCGCCTCGACGGCCTCGCGGAAGATCGCGTGGCAGCCCGGATCCTCTCGGATCAGCTCGGGCTCGACGACGTCGACCGCCCGCGGAACGGTCCGAGAGAGGAGCGGCCGTGATCCCGGAACCATGCGGTGACGCTGGTCCTGCGAGTCGGCGGTGTGCGAGAGCTTCTTGCGGAACGTGTAATGCGCGTGGTCGAGAGCGCGCATCAGCGGTGAGTGCACGCCGACGTTGAGCGTCTCGAGGCGATAGCGGTTCTTCGCGGGGTCGAGGACGAGATCGAGCGCGGCATCGTCGTCGAGATCGGAGCGGCCGAGCACCGAGCGGATCGCGCCGGCGACGATCGCAGGAGCGCGAAGGCCGTAGTCGACGAGGCGCGAGCGTCGCCCGGCGAGCGACTTGTCGAAGCCCTCGGCGAACGCCGCGTCGCCGGCTCCGGGTGTCGCGGCGTGATTCTCCGGTAGGTCGTCCGGCCCGAGGGGCGGATCGCCGATGGCGTCGAAGAAGGCCGGGTCGCGACGCGCGACCTCGGCCAGCATGCGTTCGACGACGCTGTGCGCCTCGTCGGGTACGTCGCAGGCTGCGGCCATCCGGCGCAGCCGGTGCAGCACGATGCCCGAGACGGTGTAGACCATCGCCGTGTGGCAGCCGATCGGCAGCACGTAGCGCGCGGTCTCGATGGCTTTCTTCCCGGCCTCCTTCACGACGCTGCGTCCGAACGCGACTCCCTTGCGATCGCCCAGCCTCCACAGGTCCGACAGGATCGCGAGCGTCACGGGCTCGAGCCTGCGTGCCAGCTCGGCATAGGCGCGGAAGGCCCCTCCGATCGCCCCCTCGTAGAGCGCACGGTCTTCGCCGCCGAGCGTGGCCGGCACGTGCGCCCGCACCTCGTCCATCCGGACGTAGCGCTGGCTCTGCTGCTCGGTGTTGTAGAACGGGAAGGCGTGCAGGAAGCACCAGACGAGCTGTCGCGAGACGCCTTCGAGCGAGAACTCGAACGTCGCGTGCTGATACACCGTATGGTGTCCGGCCGAGAAAGTGAGCGGACCGATCGTCTGGCGCTGACGCTCGGTGACCTCGCCGGCCTCGATCACGCGGGGCGCGTAGCAGGTGCGCGCCGCCGCGATGGCGTCGTCGTAAGGCCGGTCGAAGAAGTTGCGCAGGCGGACCTCGGGGCCGCCATCGATCACCGCCACGGGCGCTCTCCCCCGGGCTCTCGCGCTCGGTTTGCCGAGGCTAGTGCCCGCCGCAGTCGCTGCCAACGACCGCTCGTCGGAAGGAAGGTTTTTCCTAGAATGCGTCACGGCAGGGGAGCGACCGGACGCCTCGCAGGATGCCCGGCCCGCCTGCGGAGCGCGATATTCCGCTGACCGATTCGGACCTTGCTCCGGCGCGCTGCCGGTGTGCTTCCGGGAGAGCGACCTTGGCACGGGGTTTGCCGTCAGGATTGTCCGAACGGGTCCGCCCGGACGCCCCCGCCGGCCCGAAGATCGTTCGCACGAGGCTGCCGACCGCAATGCCCACGCTCTGGATCGTGCACCGGGACGCCGGCCGGCGCGCCGTGCTCTCACGGCTTTCCGGCGCCGGGGAGGACACCATCCTCGGCGATCCGACAGACCGCCTCTTCGAAGGCTCTCCTCCGGCGGACGTCGTGCTGCTCGGCCTTGCCGGTGACTTCGAGGCAGAGCTCGAGTTCGCGCATCGCTACGCGCCGCGCCTCGCACGAGCACGCTGGATCCTGGTCGTCGAGAGCGCCGACCAGGCCGACGCCCGGCGCCTCTTCGACACCCTCGACGCCGAGATCGTCGTCTTTCCGCCGTCGGCCGAGGGGCTGCGCCAGCGGCTGCGATCCGCCCTCGTGCGCCGGATGAGCGAGCCGCTCTCGGAGCGACGCACGCGCGACGCGATCGCCGCGCGCTTCGCTCGCTGCTTCGCGAGTATCGATCTTCCCGAGATACTGCGTGCACTCGATCCACGACTCGCGCGTGCGCCGGTCCTGATTCACGGCGAGAGCGGAACGGGCCGAACGCTGGTCGCCCTCTACCTGCACGCGTTCGGCGGCACGACTGGCAGCGCGCTCGTGCAGATTGCCTGCCACCCCGGTCTCGACGCCGAGTCGCTGCGTGCGATGATCGGCGCCGCGGCGCGTTCCGATCGCGCGCGCGGCTCCCTCACGGTCCTGCTCGAGAACGTCGGCCGCCTGCCGGTGGGCGCCCAGCACGAGCTTCGCGGGTGGATCGAGCTCGCAGCTCCTCCGGTGGTTCCTCATTCGGCGTGGGTCCGCTGGATCGCAACGCTCGAGAAGGCCCCTGGTGCAGACGATGCAGGCCTCGATCCGGACCTGCAGCAGGCGCTCGCCGCGATCCCGATCCGGCTCCCGGCGCTGCGAGATTCGCCGGAGCGGATTCGCGCGCTCGCGGAGGACGTGGCGCTCGCATTTGCCGAGGCGAGCGGGACGCGCCCGCGCGGCATGCGTGACGACACCACCGCGCTGCTGGCGCAGTATCCGTGGCCCGGAAACCTCCGCGAGCTCGAAGCCGTGATCACGCGAAGCCTCGCAGCGTGCGCGTGCGAGACCATCGAGCCGGGCTGTCTGCGCTTCGACACCGAGCCGCTGATCTCGCCGCACACCGTGCACGCCGCGAACGCCGTGTACGAGGCGACCGATGCTTGGGAGACGACGCCTGCTCCCGTGGTTCGCGCGGCCGATCGGCCAGCGACCCCGCCGGCGCGCGAGCGCGCGACACCCGAGGAAGAGACGTGGGACCTGATGAGCGAGGCGAGTGAAGCCAGCGTGCCCGAGACGCCGGGGCCCGCGCCGCGGAGCCGGACCGACGCATCCGAGGCCGGGCGCGGAGCCGCGCAGGCGCTCGCTTTCCAGGCAGCGCCGGCGGAGTTCGTTGGCGACCAGGCGCTGCGCCGCTTCCTTGCTGCGGTCAGCCACGAGCTCGGAAACTCGGTCGTTCCGCTGCGAACGGCTGCGGAGCTACTCCCCGAGTGTTTCGGCGATCCCGAGTTTCGGGCGCGCTTCGGTGAGATTGTCCAGACCGACTCACGGCGCATCGAGGAGGTGCTCGCGCGACTCTCGAGCTTCGCCTCCTTCGGACCGCCGGTACGTGGCGAGGTCGATCTCTCCGGCCTTCTCGACGCGCTCGTCGACGAGGAGCGGCCCGATCTTGAGGCGCGTCAGATCCTCCTGCTGCGCGAGCTCGAACGTGCGCAGCCTCTGGTCTTGGGAGACGTCGCACAGATTCGTTTTGCCTTCGAGGGCTTGCTCCGAAAGTCGATTCGACTCGTGAAGCAGCGAGGCGACGTCTATGTCGCTTCGCGCTTCCATCCACACGGACTTCGCGGCGCGCCGTCGATCCGCGTCCTGCTGCGTTTCGAGTCGGCGGCGCGCATCACACCGGCGGGCGCCGCCGAGGGAGTGTCGCTCTCGGAAACCGCGCTCGATCTCCTGCTCTCCGAGGCCGTCGTACGCGCGCACGGCGGGCGCTTCGCCCTCGATTCCGCCGAGGGCTCCGAGACGGTCGTGCTGATCGACCTTCCGGCTCCCGAGAAGGCGCCTGGTCACCACGAGAGCGCCAGGTAGCGCGTCTCGGGCGGCGGCGGGCGCTGTGGCCGAACCGAGCCGACGGCGACCCCAAGACATCGCCCGCCACGCCTCCTGCCCTCCTCTGGAGGATGGCACCCGCCAACGACGGGGCCGGCGACGACACTGGTTAGCGAACGTGTTCGCAAGCCTCTGGCGCCATCGTCCCCGTGAGCGCTCTTCGATCCACGACCCCTCTCTTTGGCGAGAAGAGTAAGATGGGGGCTGCGCGGAGTCGGAGGGCACGTGCCGCGTCTTCTCGTGGTCGACGACGAGCCGGGGGTGCGCGAGTCGCTTCGCATGCTCTTCAAGGAGACCTGCGACGTCGCCCTCACCGAGAGCGTCGACGCGGCCCTCGAGAGCCTCGACCGTGCACCTGCGGACGCGGTGCTGCTCGACCTCGTCATGCCCGGACGAAGCGGGTTCGACTTCCTGCGGGAGGTATCGCAGCGCCCGAACCCGCCCCCGGTCGTGGTGGTCACCGCAACGAGCAGCGTGTCGAGCGCAGTCGAGGCGATGCGCCTTGGCGCCGTCGACTACGTCACCAAGCCCTTCGAGATCGACGCGCTTCGCCGCAGGGTCCGAAGTCTTCTCGAACGGCGGGCCCTCGAGGCCGAGGTCGAGCGACTTCGCGACCAGATCGAGGGTCGCTCACGCCTCGGACGCCTCATCGGGCAGAGTCCGCGCATGCAGGAGATCTTTCGGACGGTCGAGCGCGTGGCTCCCTCGCGGGCGACCGTCCTCATCCTCGGCGAGAGTGGGACCGGGAAGGAGCTCGTCGCGCGTGCCCTCCATGAGCTCGGGCGACGCCGCGACGGGCCGTTCGTCCCGGTCAACTGTGCGGCGATTCCGGATTCGCTCATCGAGAACGAGCTCTTCGGCCACGAACGCGGCGCCTACACGGACGCCCGCGATCGGAAGGTCGGCCGGTTCGAGGCCGCCACGGGCGGCACCCTCTTCCTCGACGAGGTGGGCGAGCTCTCGCCGGGCGTGCAGGCGAAGCTCCTGCGTGCCCTGCAGGAGAGAACGATCGAGCGGGTGGGATCCCACGAGCCCATCCCCATCGACGTCCGCGTCGTCGCCGCAACGAACCGGAATCTGGAGCGGGACGTAGCGGCCGGTCGGTTCCGCGAGGACCTGTACTACCGCATCAACGTGGTGCCCGTCCGGATGCCGCCCCTGCGCGAACGACGCGAGGACATTCGGCTGCTGGCGCAAAGCTATCTCGAACGAGCGCACGCCGAGGGGCACAGAGGACCCGCACGCATCACGGCCACGGCTCTCGCGGCCCTCGAGCGCTACGCCTTCCCGGGCAACGTACGCGAGCTCGAGAACGCCCTCGAGCGCGCGATGGCGCTCGCAGAGGGAGAGGCGATCGAGCTCGAGGACCTGCCCGAGGTCGTCGTTCGAGCCGAGCGAACCGAAGGTCTGCGTGACGATCTACGTGGCGGGCGGATCTCGCTGGCGGAGGCGGTGTCACGCTTCGAGAGCGAGCTGATCCGCGAGGCGCTCGAGCGCTGCGGCTGGAACCAGACGCGGGCGGCCGAGCAGCTCGGTCTCACCCGCCGGCTGCTCAAGCTCAAGATGGACCGTTTCGGACTCGGTCACTGAGCGTTCGAAACGGAACATCGTTCGCTCGCCGTTCTAGAACAGCGTCTTGGAGTCGTCCCGCGGGAAGCTCTGTTCCACTTGGAACACTTCGCCTGCGCCATCACGACGTCGCCGGCGCGATCGAGCGTCGCTTTTCGTTGAGAAGACAACGATGTGTCCAGCAGGCGTAAGAGCGTGCCGAAACGGCATCACTCTTGCTTGGGAGGGTGTTCGGGATTTGATTCGCTCGCAGCCCGCGACTTCGGCCTAAACGGCAGCGGTGGAGGGTGCGGATGACGGGGAAGCTGGCGTGGTCCGGGCCTGCGGTCGCAGCGCTTCTCACCACCCACTCCTCTACCCTCAGGGATCGACGCGAGCGCCGAACATCCGTCGTTCGACTGGTCGAGTACGCGCCGCTTCCGCGTGTTCATGCGGACCACGTCGTCGCGATGGGCTTCACGCGTGACGTCTCGGAG
>JADLGR010000191.1 GCA_020849175.1 Deltaproteobacteria bacterium | reverse complement strand
AGCTTCTACCTGACGGCGATGCTCTTCATCGTCTTCGACATCGAGATCGTGTTCCTGTACCCCGTCGCGGTCGTCCTCGACACCGTCGGCTGGTTCGCGGTCGCCGAGTTCGGGTTCTTCATCGCGATCCTCGTGCTCGCGTACGTCTACATCTGGAAGAAGGGCGCGCTCGAATGGCGCCGGTGAAGGCAAGGGCTTCGAAGAAGGGGGCCCGCGGAGGAAACCAGGTTTCCCCCGCGCGAAAGAAGGGCGCGCTCGAATGGCGCCGGTGAAGCGGAGCCTCGCCGAGCGGGGGCTCTCCTCCGAGCGGGTGCTGATGCTCCGGAAGGGCCCCGGCGCCTTCGAGCAGGAGCTCGAGTCGCTCGAGCAGCGGCTCATGCTGACGACGCTCGAGAAGGCCGTGAGCTGGGCGCAGACGAAGTCGATGTGGCCGGATACGTTCGGGCTCGCCTGCTGTGCGATCGAGATGATGTCGATCGTCTCCGCCCGCTACGACATCGCGCGGTTCGGGATGGAAGCGTTCCGGGCGTCGCCGCGCCAGGCCGACCTGCTGATCGTCTCCGGCCGCGTGTCGCACAAGATGGCCGCACCGCTGCGCCAGATCTACGACCAGATGCTGGAGCCGAAGTGGGTGATCGCGATGGGCGCCTGCGCCAGCTCGGGCGGGATGTTCAACAACTACGCGGTCCTGCAGGGGGTCGACAAGGTCACGCCGGTCGACATCTACGTTCCGGGCTGCCCGCCTCGCCCCGAGGCGCTGATCGAGGGCATCGTGCGGCTCCACGAGAAGATCCGCGCCGGGATCCCGCCCGCCTACGAGACCCGCAGCGTCGGCGTATGAGCTACGAGGGCACACCCGGGTTTCGCCTCGCGAAAGAGGCTCACGGCGAGACGACGATCGTCGTCGAGCGGGACAGCCTGCTCGAGGCCGCCCGTCACCTGCGCGACGCGCGGGGCTTCAACTTCCTCGCCGACGTGACGAGCGCCGACTACCTCGGCTGGGGCGAGACCGACATCGCCGGCTACTGGGGGAACGTCCGCGGGCGCGACCTGAACGCGCCCGGCACGGCCGGCATGGCGAGAAGCGCCGAGCCGAAGGAGAAGCGCTTCGCCGTCTCGTACCACCTGCTCGCGCTCCGTTCCGACCCGGCCCGCGTACGGCTCCAGGTCTGGGTGGACGACGGCGAGCCCGTTCACAGCGTCGTCGGGATCTGGCCGACCGCCGACTGGCACGAGCGCGAGGTCTACGACCTGATGGGAATTCCCGTCGCGGGTCACCCGAACCTCGAACGGATCCTGATGTCCGAGGACTGGGAGGGACATCCGCTCCGCAAGGACTACCCGATCGGCGGCGAGCCGGTCCGGTTCTCGGAGCAGGACTGAGGCCGTCGATGGCAGTCTCGCAGCACAGCCCGTTCGCCACCGATCTCGTGGGCGGCCGGCCGATCTACGAGGGCTCGCGGATCCCGCAGCCGATCCCGTCGATCCTCCTCGTGCCCGAGGAGCTTCGCGACGCCGACGACGTCCTCACGGTGAACTTCGGCCCGAACCACCCCTCGACCCATGGCGTGCTCCGCCTCGTCGTCGACCTCGACGGCGAGACCGTCGTCGGCGTCCGTGCGGTCATCGGCTACCTGCACACGGGGTTCGAGAAGAACATGGAGCAGAAGTCGTACTGGAAGGCGATCACGTACGCGCCCCGGATGGACTACCTGAGCTTCCAGGCGCAGGAGCTCTGCTTCGTGATGGCGATCGAGAAGCTGCTCGGGATCGAGGTGCCGCCGAAGGCGGTCTGGATGCGGACGCTCCTCGCCGAGCTCGTGCGCATCCACTCCCATCTCGTCTGGCTCGGAACGACCGGCCTCGAGCTGGGGGCGATCTCGATCTTCTGGTACTGCTTCCGCGAGCGCGACCTCGTCCTCGACCTCATGGAGATGGTCGCAGGGGTCCGCATGCACACGCGCTACTTCCAGGCGGGCGGGCTCGCCGAGGACGTGCCGACCGGCTTCGCGAAGGAGTGCCGCAAGCTCGCCGACGTGATGCCGCGCAGGGTCGACGAGTACGAGTCGCTGTTCGACCAGAACCTGATCTTCCTGGAGCGAACGAAGGGCGTCGGCCTGCTGTCGGCCGAGGACGCGATCGCCCTCGGCCAGTCCGGGCCGATGCTGCGCGCCTCCGGCGTCGACTGGGACCTTCGCAAGCGCGAGCCGTATCTCGCCTATCCGGAGCTCGACTTCGACGTTCCCGTGTACCCGGAGGGTGACGTCTATGCCCGGTACAAGGTGCACATGGACGAGATGCGCCAGTCGGTGCGGATCATCCAGCAGTGTCTCGACGGGATGCCCGAGGGCGCATGGATCGCCGACGACCGGAAGGTCGTGCTCCCCCCGCGCGAGGAGCTCCACACCTCGATGGAGAGCCTGATCCACCACTTCAAGCTCGTGACCGAGGGCTACCGGGTCCCGGAGGGCGAGATCTACCTGCCGATCGAGTCCGCCCGCGGTGAGCTCGGCTGCTACCTCGTCTCCGACGGTGGTCCCCGGCCGTGGCGCGTCCACTTCCGCGCCCCCTCGTTCGTCGCGCTCCAGGCGCT
>JADLGR010000190.1 GCA_020849175.1 Deltaproteobacteria bacterium | reverse complement strand
GAGCTCGAGGTGCGCTTCGACGACTTCTGGGAGCGCGAGGCGGACGCGAACGCGTCGCTTCGTCGGACTTCCTTCAGCGACGGCACCAAGATCCTCGCAGACGGCGAGCAGCAGCTCGGCGCCTGCCCTGAGACGGAGGCCTGCGACCAGCTCTGGAACGAAGGGACGCAGCGCTGGGAGGCGACCAACGAGACCCGGCGCGCGCTCCAGGACGGGCGCACCCCGCAAGACGACTGGGACAAGATCGTCGCCAACGCCGACGAGTTCTTCGGCCTCGATCTCGTGCAGCCGGCCGATCTGCCGCTCGCTGACGCTCCGGCCGCCTGTCTGGCGGCGGTGGAGTTCGAGGAAGACGTCGCCGGCGCGGATCAGGTGTTCCTCGTCATCGATCGTTCGGGGAGCATGCGCGCCGATCGCGAGTTTGCGAACGACACACGGACGCGTCTCGACTGGGCCAAGGCCGGGGCGCGCGGCTTCGCGAAGCTCCAGGAGGATACGACCACGGCCGTGGGCCTCATCTCGTTCGACGAGGACCCGACCCTGGAGCTCGACCTCGCGCCGATCGCGAACGATCCGCCGCCGCCGCTGCCGGCTGGCAGCCGCGCGATCGCGGACGTCCGCGATGCGATCGACGCACTGGCAGTGGGCGGCGATACCGCGATCGGCGACGCGCTGGCGCTGGCGCGCGACGAGCTCGCGGGCCTGGCCGGCGGAACGCAGGCGGTGCTGCTGCTCTCCGATGGCGAGAACCGGCAAGGACAGGACCCGGAGGCCGTCGCCCAGGATCTGCGCGACGCCGGCGTGCTCGTGTACTCGATGTCGGTCGGCGACGCGGCGGACGGAGAGATGCTGGCGCGCGTCGCGGACGAGACGGGAGGCGAGTCGTACGACGCGCCGACCGCCCTCGAGCTTCCGACCGTCTTCGCGACCCTGTACGCGCGCGTGCGCGGCGAAGCGCCGATCGTCGATCGCCGGCCGGGCCTCGTCGACGCGAGCCAGCCGCGGCCCGACTTCATCATCCCCGTGGAGCCGGGTGCCACACGGCTCAACGTGATGCTCTCGAACGCGAACGACAGCGCAGAGAGCTGGTCGCCCGGATTCGAGCTTCGCCATCCAGGCGGTGCCGTCGTCATGACGCACACCCATCCCGCAGTGATCCGCGATCCCTACTTCCGGCTGCTCCGCGTCGGCGCGCCGGCGCCGGGCGACTGGCGGCTGCGCGTGTTCTCGGTCAACGACGAGGCGCAGCACTTCCGGCTCTGGGCGCACGCCGAGAATTCAGCACCCGACTGCTGGGCCAGCGCCTTGCCGGCGGTCGTGACCGATCCGGCGAGCGGCGTCGCCATCGGCGCGACCTCGTCACTGGGCGGCCCGGTTGGCCGCGGCGTCGACTACACCGCGACGATCACGACGCCAGGCGGCGCGCAGGTCGAGCTGCCACTCGCGCTCGACGACGAGCTCACCGGTTCCGGCCGCTTCGACGCATTCGCAGGCCGCGGTCGCTACGACGTGCTGGTACGCTGCACGATCGGTGCGCAGGCGCGCTTCACGCCCGGCGAACATGCCGACGAGGAGAGCGTGATCGCGCAGGGCCAACCGCACCCCTTCGTGCGCGAGGCGCGCACGCACTTCTTCCTGGACGCCGGAGGCCCGTCGCAGCTCCCGCCCGGCAGCGACTGCGATGGCGACGGCTTCTCGAACGCCGCCGAAGGAGGCCCGACCGCAGACCTCGACCGAGACGGCCGGCCCAACGCCTGCGACTCCGATGCCGACGGCGACGACGTCCCCGATCGCCAGGACGGCGGCGGCGATCTCGATCACGACGGCGCGCCCGACTGTCTCGACGCCGATCGCGACGGTGACGGCGCCTTTGACGGCGGCGACAACTGCCCCACGCTGAAGAACTCGGCGCAGACGGACGTGGACGGGGACGGTGTGGGTGACGCTTGCGACAACTGCCTGCGCGCGGGCAACGGTCCGGCCAGGCCCGATGCAGGCGGTGCGAGCCAGCGCGACACGAATCTCGACGGCTATGGCAACGTTTGCGATCCCGATTTCAGTGACGACGGCATCGTGAACTTCACGGACCTCGCGCTCCTGAGGCGGGTTTTCTTCACGACGCGGGACGACATGGATCTGAACGGGGACGGCCTTGTGAACTTCACGGATCTGGCGCTCTTCAAGACGTACCTCTTCAAGACGGCAGGGCCCTCCGGTCTCGCGTGCGCCGGAAGTGTGCCGTGCTCTGCGCCGTAGCGGACACGAATCCGGCTGCGCGTGCGATCAGCGGCGCCTGATCGCACGCGCCGCAGGAAGTTTGTCAGGCGATCCATCCTCGTCGAATATGGAAGCCGATCAATCCGTCCCACCGCAGCCTGCGTGAGGCCGCACTACGGCGCGAGCGCCGAGCGCTCCGGCGGCGCAGCTCGCCGGAAAGCCGACTCCAGCCGCGGCTGGGTTGGGACCGTCCGTTGGTGGCTCGTAGCCGTGGTCTTCCCGACCGCGGCAGCCGGGGAGCAGCACGGCCCAGAGAGCCGGCCACTGCGTTGCCCGTGGCATCCTCGGTCACGGCCTCACCAGCGCGCAGAATCCGCAGGGAGATCTCCTTTTCCCGCGGCCGCGCGCTTCTGTAGACTGAGCGACGCGAACGCATGCACGTGCGTCGTGAAGGTCGGAGATGCGGGGATGAGCCGGTCGAGCCAGAGAGGACGAGGTCGCGCGGGGGCCGCGCATGGCGCGTCGGGCGAGGGCGTCGAATGGGTGGGCGGTCGGCTGAGGCCGCCCTTCTTCATCGAGGATCGCGAGGAGCCCTATCGCGTCGAGATCGCGGTGTGGATGGAGCTCCCGAGCGGGCTCGTCGTCGGACAGGAAGTGGTTACGCCGGAGCGGGTGTCGGGCGCGCTCGGGCGCGTGCTCGAGGCGAGCTTCGCGAAGCCGCTCTCCGGCCGCCCTCGCAGGCCCGCTCGTCTGCGCGTCGCCGACCCCGTGCTCGCACACGAGGCGCGTGAGGTCGTGGGAGCTGCGATCCCGGTGACGGTGTCGCCCACACCCGAGCTCGATTCGCTCCTCGCGGACATGCTCGAGCACGCTCCGGGCCACGCGCAGGAGCTCGGCGCCAGCTACCTCGAAGACGGTCGCATTTCGGCCGATGTGGTGGCGCGGCTCTTCGAGGCGGCACGTCTGCTCTACACCCTCAAGCCGTGGGAGACGGTCGGCGACGATCGCGTCTTTCGCATGGACATCCCCGCCCTCGGCGTCGAGGGCGCCTGCGTGTCGATCATCGGCGCCCTCGGCGAGAGCCTCGGCTTTCTCGTATTTCCCTCCTTCTCCGCCTACCAGATCTTCGCGGACGAGGCCGAGCTGCGGACATCACGAGAAGGCCCACTCGATTTCGGGACCGGCTGGCTCTCGCTCGGCTTCGACCGCGGCGCAGATCTTCCGGCCACGATGCGCAAGGAGGTGTCGGCTCATGGCTGGCCGGTGGCGGACGCCAACGCCTACCCGCACGTCGAACGCCGCGATCCCGACGGTACGCCGCGGCCGCTCGTGCCTCGCGACGTCGCCATTGCCACGGCTTGCGCCATGTCGCTGGGTGCGTTCTTCGTGAAGCACGCGGGCTACTTCGATTCGCCCGACCCGGAGCCGATCTGCGAGTCCTGGTTCGACCGCGATGATCTCGAGGTGCGCTTCACGCATCCCTACGAAGCCTTCGAGCTCTTCGAGATCGCGGAGGCTCGCGACCACCGGGCCGGCGCGCAGAGCACGCTCGCCTCCGGTGTGCGCGCGGGCGAGTCCGATGGCCGGGCCCCGGTGGCGGGACGTAACGCTCCCTGCCCGTGCGGCAGCGGCCGCAAGTACAAGAAGTGCTGCCTGCATCGCGCGGAAGCGGTGCGTACCGCGCGCGGCGCCTGCGAGAGCGAGCGCGAGCTCGACGAGCGCACGGTGAGGCTGCTGGGAGACTTCGCGAATCGGCGCTTCGGCGCGGAGTGGCGGCGCTTCGCGAGCGACTTTGGCGATGTGCGGCACGCGCTCCCGCTCGCAATGCCGTGGGGCCTCTATCACTTCCGCGTCGAGGGGGCGACGGTGTGCGAGCACCTGCTCCGCGAGCGCGGGCGCTCGCTTCTGCCGGCGGAGCGCGCATGGCTGGAGGCGCAGCAGGCGGCATGGCTCTCGGTGTGGGAGGTGACCGCCGTGGTGCCCGGCGAGAGCGTCGCGGTGCTCGACCTTCTGAGCGGCGAGACCCGCGTCGTGAAGGAGCAGACGGCCTCGCGGAGCCTCGTGGCACGCGACGCCGTGCTCGCCCGTGTGGTTCACAGCGAGAGCGCAGCGCTCTTCTGCGGCCTCTACCCGCGAGCGCTTCCGCCCATGGCTGCTGCCGAAGTGGTACGTCGCGCGCGCGGTCGCCTTCGGCTCCGTCGATCCGTTCCGGTCGAGCGCCTGCGCGACGAGAGCTTCGGGCGCGCCCTCATCCGGATCTGGGAGGAGTCCGTCGCGGAAGTCGATGCTGCGCTCGCCGCCGCGCGAGCACACCCGTCGCGGCTCCAGAACACGGACGGTGACCCCTTTCTTCTCACGAACGACCGCTTCGACATCGCGCCGGGCGAGGCCGCTGCCGTCGAGGCCTGCCTCGCAGCTCTGCCGGGGGTCGGTCCGGCGGAGCACGACGCCGGAGATCCGGAGGTCGTCTACGTGTTCATGCGCGAGGGAAACCGAGTGCACGCGAGCTGGGAGAACACCGTCGTGGGTCGTGCCGTCGTGGCCGGTGACACGCTTCGCCTCGAGACCAACTCCCGTGCGCGTGCGGATAGCCTGCGCGCGCAGGTGGAGGCCGCGTGCGGCACGCGCATCCGGCACCGAGCGCGCGACCACGCCGACCCGCTGTCGCAGCGCGCGGAGCGAAGCGCGGGCAGCGCTCCCGTGCCTGCCTCGGGCGAGATCCAGCAGGCCTTGCTCGCCTTCAAGCGCCGCCACTACGCCGACTGGATCGACCAGCCGCTCCCCGCGCTCGCCGGCGGCACGCCGCGCCGGGCCGCGCGCACCGCCGCCGGCCGCGCTGCCGTCGACGTCCTGCTCAAGGACATGGAGAATCACGAGCAGCGCGCCGGTGACGGCGCACCCTTCGACTTCTCCGAGATTCGCCGCGCCCTGCGTCTGGATCGCCCGAGGGGTTGAGCGTGCGGATCGAGGCGCGCTGTCCGAAGCGCGCCGAACACGTCATCGACGAAGCTGCGAGTGACGCGCGCCGTCACCGTCGTGCGGCGCCGGCCGCGGTGGTTGGAGCTTCCTGAATCCGGTCGTTGGAATTTCCGGTTCCCGCACGCGCGACCGGGCGTCGATCGAGGAGGTGCGGCTGAAGGTTGCAGCGAGGGCCGTGCGCTACGACGAGGAGCGCCCGCATCAGGCGCTCCGCTGGCGTACACCCGCCGCGCAGCGCACGCTCAACCCGAGCCAGCCGCTCGATCGAGCGGCGTGATACGACCAGCGAGGGTTTCTCTGTCGAGAGCGTGTCAGCTCAGCAGGGAGGCAGGGCAGGAGAGCCTGCCCTCGATGCCGTGGAGACCATCACGACGTGGACACCATCATCCTCGGGATTCTGGCGGCAGCCATCGCCCTCGGTCTTCTGGGTATGCACTGGAAAGCCGGGTTTCGCTCGATTGCGCGCGTGGCCCTCGGCATCCTGTTCGGATCGAGCCTGCTGGCAACGCTTGCCCTGATCGTCGGCAGCATCGCATTGGGCTCGAAGGGCGCCGGGGTGCTCTTCCTGGCGGCGCTGCCGGCGGCGGTCGTTGCCTGGGTCGCCGGCTCGCTGTTCTTCGCGGTCGGTAGAGGCGCGCGCTACTTCGCTCTCGACGTCGACGAAAAGATCGAGCACAACCTGACGAATCTGGAGCAGACGCTCGCGGATCTGCGTGCGAGCATCGCCGCAAAGACCGCGGAGCGCGAGCGCTTCTGGACCAGCGCAAGACGTCGTGAGCAGCTTGCTCGCGAGATCTGGCACGCACGCGAGCAGCTGGAGAAGCTGCCGCAGCTGCGTGATGCACTGGCGCGACCGGAGGCCTATGCGAAGGACGAGCCCTGACTCTCGACGAGCCTTCCCGCCTCGGGCGCCGGCCCCGCGAGGTCGACGAAGCTCAGCGTACCGTTTCCGTCGAAATCGGCGTCGGCGTCGCTGCCGAAGAGGCCGCCTTCATCCGAGCGAGATCCGCGGAGCTCACGACCCCGTTGTCGTCGAGATCCCCATCGCAGGCGTCGGCGATGCGATCGCCAATCGAGTCGCGCTGATCGAAGTTCGAGACGTTCTGGCAGTCGTCGCAGGTCTTCCACACCGTCGCCATCCGCGTCGTGTCGAGTGACGTCGGCCTTTGCGGGACGGCGGTCCGCTGCGTTGGGAGCCTCGTCGCCGTCCGCGTCTGCGGTTGCAGGCGCGAAGACGAGGAACTGTCCTGCTCTCCAATCGTGGTCCACTCGCTGTGAGCCTTCTCCCGGGTTTGGCTTGCTGCCCTTCCCGAGCTCCGTGCTCACTCCGCGGAGGTCCGGGAGCGGAGTCCTCAGGCCCTTCCCTCGTCGAAGTCTCAGCGCAGGGCGTCCCGAACCCGCGGCGGCACCAAGCCCCGGCGCGCGCACGAGCCCGCTTCCGTGGTTGACTCATACATATGAGTCAACTAACCTCCGCGATGTGAGCAAGAGGATGCAAGTGCTGGTCGAGGAGGCCGAGCTCCGTCGCATGCAGGCTGCGGCCAAGGCCCGCGGCCTCACCCTCGCGGAATGGGTGCGGGGGCACCTACGGGAGGCGGTTCGCTCCACGCCCCTCGG
>JADLGR010000189.1 GCA_020849175.1 Deltaproteobacteria bacterium | reverse complement strand
CGGCCCCACCAAGATTCCGGGCGGGAGGCTTCGCATGAGCAGCGAGCGCTGGGACCATTCGGTCGACTGGCTGGTGGTCGGGTCGGGTGCGGGCGCGATGACGTCCGCGATCGTCGCGCACGACCTCGGCGCGACGACGCTCCTCCTCGAGAAGGCTCCCGTCTACGGGGGCTCGTCCGCGATGAGCGGCGGCGGGCTCTGGATCCCGAACAACCACCTCATGGACGGCGTCGGGATCTCGGACCGCTACGACGACGCCCTCGCGTACCTGAATGCCGTGACGGGAGGGGTCGTCCCCCAGGCACGCCTCCGCGCGTATCTCGACCACGCGCCGCAGATGGTGAAGTACCTGTGCGAGAAGACGCGCGTCGAGCTGGTCTCGCTCCCCGAGTATCCCGACTACTACCCGAATGCGCCGGGAAGTCGCCCGGGGGGTCGTGCGCTCGAGCCGAAGTCCTTCGACGCGAGGTCGCTCGGCGACGAATTCCTCCGCATGCGCGAGCTCGCGGTCCAAGAGCTCATCATGGGCCGCGTCGCGATGACCGTCGCCGAGGCGCGCATCCTCTTCTGCAAGTCGCCCGGCTGGGTCTCGCTCATGATGCGACTCATGGCGGGATACTGGCTCGATCTTCCGTGGCGCTTCCGGAGCCGGCGCGACCGCAACCTCGGCATGGGCAACGCGCTGGTCGGCATGCTGCGTGCGTCGCTCATCGATCGTGGAATCCCGCTCTGGCTGACCGCGCCCGCGCGAGAGCTGATCGTCGAGGACGGCCGCGTGGCAGGGCTCGTCGCCGAGCGCGAGGGTCGCACGCTGCGGATCCGCGCCGAGAAGGGAGTCGTTCTCGCAGCCGGCGGCTTCGACGCGAGCCAGGTGATGCGCGAGAAGTACCTGCCGAATCCGACGCGCGCCGAGTGGAGCGCCGCCAATCCGACGAGCACCGGCGACGCGATCGAGATGGGCCTTGCGATCGGCGCTGGCATCGGCCTCATGGACGACGCCTGGTGGAGCCCGACGACCCTCGTTCCAGGAGAAGCGCGCGCGCGGCTGCTCGTGATCGAGAAGTCGCTTCCGGGAACGATCATGGTCGACAAGAAGGGACGCCGCTTCGTGAACGAGGCGCTTCCGTACAACGACGTCGTGAACGCGATGTACGCGAAGAACGCGCCCGACGCGCCGACGGTCCCGTGCTGGCTCGTCTTCGACGCCACATGCCGCGCGAAGTACCCGCTCGGCCCGTTCCTTCCCGGCGCACAGCAGCCCGATTGGACGCTGCCGGCGCGAATCCGCCGCGACTACCTGAAGAAGGCTCGAACCCTCGACGCCCTCGCCGCGCTGGTGGGGATCGACCCGGAAGGCCTTCGCGCGACGATCGCCCGCTTCAACGAATTCGCGCGGACGGGAAAGGACCTCGACTTCCAGCGCGGCGAGACGGCGATCGAGACCTACTACGGCGACGCCAACGTGAAGCCGAACGCGTGTCTGGCGCCGATCGAGAAGGCGCCCTTCTATGCGATGGAGACCTTCGCCGGAGACTTCGGAACCAAGGGCGGCCTGCTCGCGGACGAGAAGGCGCGCGTTCTGCGCGAGAGCGGCGAGGTCATCGCCGGCCTCTACGCGATCGGCAACTGCTCGGCCGCGGCGATGGGTCGCACCTACCCGGGCCCCGGCTCGACACTCGGTCCCGCGGCGACGTTCGGCTACATCGCCGCGCGTCACGCTTGCGGGAAGGAGTAGCGAGCGGCCGTCGGGCGCAACGGAGGAGCGGGTGACGGCGCTCACGGGACTCCGGGTCGTCGACCTCTCGCGCTACGCGCCGGGCCCCTACTGCACGATGCTCCTCGCGGACTTCGGCGCCGACGTGATCGTCGTCGAGGAGCCGGTGGGCGCGGCGCGCCGAGTCGACGCCGAGATGGGCGTCTCGGAGCGCACGCGGGCGTTCCTGCCGATGGAGCGCAACAAGCGCTCGATCACGCTCGACCTGAAGGACGCCGCGGCGCGCGAGGCGTTCCTCTCGCTGGCCGAGCGCTCGGACGTCGTGGTCGAGGGCTTCCGCCCGGGTGTCGCCGCGCGCCTCGGCGTCGACTACGAAGCCGTCCGCGCACGCAATCCTCGAATCGTCTACTGCTCGATCAGCGGCTACGGACAGACGGGACCGTACGCGACGCTCGTCGGCCACGACCTCAACTACGTCTCGATCGCAGGCGTCCTCGGCTCGATCGGGAGCCCGGGAGGACCGCCCGCGATTCCGCTCAACGTCATCGGCGATTTCGCCGGCGGCGGGCTCTTCGCGGCGTTCGCGGTCCTGGCTGCGATCGTCGCGCGCGAGAAGACGGGCTGCGGGCAGTACATCGACCTCGCGATGAGCGATGGCGCGCTGTCTCTCGCGTGCCTCGCCGCCGCCGATACGCTCTCGACCGGTGAGCCGCCGCGGCCTGGCTCGTACTACCTGAACGGAGCGCTCCCCTGCTACTCCGTCTACGCGTGCGCCGACGGCAAGTGGCTCTCGGTGGCGGCCATGGAGCCGTGGTTCTGGCGCAGGCTCTGTGTGCATCTGGACGCCGAGCATCTCGCCGAGGCGCAGCTCGATCCCTCGCGCGCCGGCGAGATCGCCGACTTTCTGAGGCGGCGGTTTGCCGAGAAGTCGCGTGACGTCTGGTCCGCGGAGCTGCGGGACCTCGAGGCGTGCGTCACGCCGGTCTACGACATGCAGGAGGCGCTCGCCGACGCGCACAACCGGGCGCGGGGGATGCTCGTCGAGCTGGAGCACGCGGAGTTCGGGACCATCCGACAGGTCGGGATCGCACCGAAGCTCTCCGCGACCCCGGGCTCCGTCCGCTCGCTCGCGCCTGGCCGGGGCCAGCACACGGAAGAGGTCCTGCGCGAGCTCGGCTACGACGACGCGCGCATCGATTCTCTCACACGGAAACGGGAAGCGTGAGGCACGAGGGGTGCTCCGCATCGTGGAGCACCTCCTGCTCGATCCGGTGCAGGTCCGCGGGCCGCGCTCGCAGCGAGCTCAGACCCGTTCCCGGGTTTCGGTCGTACTTCGGAAAGTCGCTGCCCGCGACCTCGAAACGAACGCGGTGCCCCACGCCGAAGACGTGCGCCGTCGCGAGCAGGTCGACCTCGATGGCGAAGACCTCTCCAGCGACGAGGAGATCTTCGCGGTCCGAGCCGCGCCGGAACCGCGCACGCAGGACTCCCTCCGCGATCGGCGCGCAGTAGCCGGACGGCTCGACGTCGACGAGCTTCGCCACGAAATCTGCGTCGGGTGCGCTCGTGCGTACGAAGAGCGAGGCCGAGACGGGGCCGGCGATCGCGAGGGGAGCGTCGAGCGGCGCCGAGGTGTAGACGAGAACGTCACGGCGCTCCTCGACCTTCGAGCGGTCCTGTACGCCCGGGGCGCAGACCCCCGGAATCATGTTTCGGCCGCCGGCGGTCGGAACGGGATCGTGCGGGTCATGGACGAAGCGATCCGGCGGCTCGGCGGCCGGACGCTCGCGAGAGAGGAGCCCGTCTCCGGTCCGCGAGTTCGCGTGCCCGCCGCCGCGCAAGAAGAGGCGCAGGGTGTCATGCGGCGGAGGCCACGCGTCGGCCTCGCGCCACTCGTTCGCTCCCATGACGAAGTATCGAACGCGCTTCGCCGGCAGCTCGCGCGGCTCTCGCTCCGCAACGAATCGGTCGAACCACTCGAATGAGAGCGGAGCCGCCGTCGTCGGTCCGCCGACCGCGATCGGCCCGAACTCGCGCTCTCCGGCGCTGGCCTTGCGAACGCCGAGATACGCCATGTGCTCCCAGGGGCCCACGACCATTCGGTGCTCTTCGCGAACGCGATCATCCGGGTGTGTCGCGAGCGCCTGCTCTAGATCGAGATGCCCGCGAAGGAAGCCGTCGTACCACGCCGCGATGTGCAGCACCGGAACGCGGATCTTCGCCGCGTTCGCAGCGACGTCGATCCGCCGCCAGTAGTCGTCGTAGCGTTCGTGCGCCGTCCAGTCCTGCCAGTACGGCGCGAGGCCTCCGGCGAAGAGCGGATGCTCGGCGAGCGGAAGCGCGCGAAAGGCCGTCATCGGATCGAGCGTGGCGCGCGTCAGCCGCTCTGCAGCGTCGCCGCCGCCTGCCTCGCCCGCACGCGCGAGGGCATCCCACGACTGATGCAGCGCGTACCACAGGCCGAAGCCGAGCTCGAACGCTCCGCCCGAATACACCCAGCCCTCGTGGTAGTTGGCGCCCGTCATGTACGCGACGCAGGCGCGAAGCGAAGCCGGCGAATGAATCGCCGCCTGGAGCGCCGTCACGCCGTTGTACGACGATCCATAGATCCCGACGCGCCCGTCGCTCCACGGCTGCCGTGCCGCCCACTCGACGGCGTCGTGTCCGTCGGGCCCTTCGACGACGAACGGAATCCACGTGCCTTCCGAGGCGAAGCGGCCGCGGCAGTCCTGAACGACGACCGCGTAGCCACGGGCCGCCGCTTCGATCGGTGAGAACATGAGCGTCGCGACGGGCCAGAGGTCGTCCTTGCCGTACGGAGTCCGGTGAACGAGGACCGGGTAGCGGCCCGGAGCGGACGGCCGGTAGACGTCGGTTGCGAGGCGCACGCCGTCCCGCATCGGGACGAGAAGGCCGCGCTCGACCACGATCGCCGACATTCGCCCTCGCCGGGCGCCGGCGCGCGGGCCGGCGCGAACGCCCGCTAGCCGGTGATCTCCTCGAACACGGCGATCGCCTCTTCGACCATGTCGAACACGATCTGGCGCGCGGGCTTCATCTCGGTCACGAACCCGACGCCCTGTCCCGCGGCCTCGGTCATGAAGCTCTCGAGGTTCCAGTCCATCGCCGACTGCTTTACCTCTCCGAAGAGCAGGAGCTGATACGGAGCCGGCGCGGGCGGCGGTGCGTTCGGGCTCTCCCACTCCTTGTGCCACTGGCTCTTCAGCGTCCGCATGGTGAAGCCCGAGACGCACGCGGAGAACGACGTGTCCTCGGCGGTGGCGGCGAGGATCTTCTCCTTGATGGTCATCGAGACGTCGGACTCCCGCGAGGCGAGCCAGACCGTCCCCGTCCACACGCCGGCGGCGCCGAGCGTGATCGCGGCGGCGAGGTGTCGGCCGGTCGTGACGCCGCCCGCTGCGATCACGGGCGTGTCGCCGGCCATCGCCGCCACCTGCGGGACGATCGAGAACGTTCCGATGTTCCCGGTGTGCCCTGCCGCATCGGTCCCCTGCGCGATGATCGCGTCGACACCCGCGTCGAGCTCGCGCTTGGCCTGCCGCGGCTTCCCGACGAGCCCCCACACCTGCATCCCGCGCGCGTGCGCGGCTTCGAGGATGAACGCCGGGTTGCCGAGGCCCGAGGCGAGGACGGGCACCTTCTCGTCGAGCACGACCTCGAGCTGTTTGCGCGGCGTCTCGAGCGTGACCCAGCCGAGCTGGAAGATCTCGGGCGTCTTCTTGGGCGGTGGGATCTGGTGCCGGCGCTTGATGTCTTCGGCGAACTCGCGCTGCGGCTTCGGGATCTTCGCGAGCAGGTCGTCGATCGAGCCGACCTCGGGGACAGAGGCCGGGAACACCAGGTCGACACCGAACGGCTTGCTCCCGATCCGCTCACGCAGCCACTTGATGTCGGCGGCGATCTCGTCGGGCGTGTGCTGCGTCTGCCCGATCACCGCGAAGCCGCCCGCGTTGATCACGGCCGCGGCGACGTCCTTGCAGTGAGTGAAGGCGATGATCGGGTACTCGATTCCGAGCGAGTCGCAGAGCTTCGTGTGGAGGGGGTTCTTGCGCACGGTGGGTCCATCCTCGGTGTCGGGCCTCGCGTCTCGGGGCCTCGCCCCGGCCGGCCGGAGCCGCCTCCGGGACCGGGGTTCAATTACGAGACGGTTCGTATTATTATAGGCGGACCGTGCCGCAGGGGCGAGTGGGATGACGCAGGGAGCGCTGTCGGGGATCCGCGTACTCGAGCTCGGAGAGGGCGTCAGCGCGCCGTTTTGCGCGCGCCTTCTCGCGGACTATGGCGCGGAGGTCGTGAAGGTCGAGCCGCCGGGCGGCGACGCGTCGCGGCGCCTCGGCCCCTTTCCCGCAGATGAGCCCCATCCCGAGAAGAGCGGGCTCTTCTTCTTCCTCAACACGAACAAGCGAAGCATCGCGCTCGACCCGCGGACGAAGGCGGGGAGCGAGGCGCTGCGCGCCCTACTCGATTCGGTCGACGCCGTCATCGAGAACGTGCCGCTCGCGACGCTCCGCGCCTGGCAGATCGACCCGGCTGCCGAGAGCGCCGCGCGCCTCGGAATGGTCTGGATCTCGGTCACGCCGTTCGGGCGCACGGGTCCGTATGCGAGCTGGAACGCGCGCGACCTGAATGCGTACCACCTCTCCGCCGCCGGACACCGCTACTGCGGTCGTCCCGGCGAGCCGCCGCTTCAGCACGGAACGTTCTCGGCGGAGTTCTTCGGCGCCTACGTCGCCGCCGCGTGGGGGCTCGGCGCGATCCTCGGCCGCGAGAAGACCGGCGGCGGACACCTCGATGTGTCGTGTGCCGGAGCGATCTCCGCGCTCTTCACCGGGGCGCAGAACATCGGCGCACTCGCGCAGGACGGGAAGTGGGAGCGACGGAGCGGCGTCGGCATGCGGCTCGGCGCACCCGCGACGATTCTGCCTTGCAAGGACGGCTACGTCTGGATGCTCGCGCTCGAGCCCGGGCAGTGGAACGGGCTGCGCAAGGCAATGGGCGATCCGGAATGGGCCGAGCCGGAGATGTGGCAGGACATGTTCGTCCGCGGGCAGAACGCGGACATCCTGTATCCGCTCGTCGAGGAGTGGACGAGCGAGCGCACGAAGCAGGAGATCATGGACCTGTGTCAGGAGAACGGCTGTCCGACAACGGCGCTCTTCACGGTGGGCGAGGTGGCCGAGCTGCCGCACCTGCGCGAGCGCGGCTTCTGGCGAACGCTCCCGCACGCTGCGCTCGGCGAGGTGCGAACGATGGGTCCGCCGGTGCGGCTGCCCGCGTCCGCGGGCGGGGCATCGCGACCGGCACCGCTCCTCGACGAGCATCGCGTCGAGATCCTGCGAGAGGCATCGTCGCCGCGGACGCGCCCCGCGCCGCGGCCTGCCGCGCTGCGCGAGCGCCCGCTCGCCGGCATCCGCGTCGCGAACTTCGGCTGGGGATGGCTCGGTC
This sequence comes from Deltaproteobacteria bacterium, assembly GCA_020849175.1. Lineage (GTDB taxonomy): Bacteria > Myxococcota_A > UBA9160 > UBA9160 > UBA9160 > MYXO. The sequence continues at coordinate 3,533 of JADLGR010000189.1, read as the reverse complement.
CCGTGGCCGGGCAGACCCTCGCGTGGCTCGGCGCCGAGGTCTACAAGATCGAGTCGCGCGCGCGCATCGACATGAACCGAACGCTTCCGCCCTTCGGCGGCGGTGTTCGCGATCCCGATCGAAGTCTGCAGAACCACGCGGGCTGGGCCGGTAACGGAAGCGTCGCGATCGATCTCAAGAAGCCCGAGGGACAGGATCTGGCGCGCCGCCTCGTCGCGCACTGCGACGTCGCCATCGAGAACTTCGGACCCGGCGTGATGAACAAGCTCGACCTCGGCTACGAGCGGCTCCGTGCGGTCCGGCCGGACGTGATCCTCGCCTCGATGCCGGCCGCCGGTCTGACCGGCCCGATGCGCGGTGTGCGGACGTACGGCATGAGCCTGTCGAGCATCGCCGGGCTCGACTCGCTCACCGGCTACGCCGGCGGGCCGCCGGTTCCCGTCGAGAACGCGTTTGCCGATCCGCTCGGCGGCATCATCGGCGCATTCGGCGTGCTGGTCGCGCTCGCGCACCGTGCGCGAACCGGGCAGGGGCAGCACGTCGACTTCTCGCAGCAGGAGGGCGTGGTTCAGCTCGTGGGACCGGCCTTCATGGACTACGTGATGAACGGTCGCGTGGCAGGACCGATCGGCAACCGTCATCCGCTCGCGGCGGACGCGCCGCACGGTGTCTTTCCGTGCGCGGGCGACGACCGCTGGATCTCGATCGCCGTCGTCGGCGACGACGAGTGGCGCGGTCTCGTACGCGCAATGGGAAGTCCGGGCTGGGCGAACGAGCCCGCTCTGGCGACCGCCTCGGGCCGCGTTGCGCGCTGCGAGGAGCTGGCCGCCCGGATCAGCGAGTGGACGAAGGGCTTCGACGATCGCGCGCTCGCCGCCCGCCTCCAGGAGGATGGAGTTCCGGCCGCGCCGGTCTCGAGCATTGCCGATCTGCTCCTCGATCCGCAGCTCCGTGCGCGTGGAACGTTCGTCGAGGTCGACCATCCGCTCGGATTCCGCGAGACGATCTACGGCGCCTACGTCGCAGCGAGCGGCTTCCCGGTCGACGTGCGACCGGGCCCGTGCATCGGGCAGGACAACGACCACGTCTTCCGGGAGATCGTCGGTCTCGGTGAGGCCGAGTACCGGCGCCTCGTCGACACAAAGGTGATCTTCTAGGTGGCCAGCCCTCGCGGGCAGGCCTGCATCGCCGGCATCGGGCACACCGAATACACACGCGCGAAGGTCCCCACCGGAACGAACCTCACGCTCGAGCTGCGCGCGGCCCGGGCCGCGATCGACGACGCCGGCCTTCGCGCCGGCGAGATCGACGGCATCTTGCCGTTCTTCGGGATTGATCTCGCCGAAGAGATCGCAGTACACCTCGGCATCGCGGACCTGCGCTTCCAGATGACCTCGCATCTCGGCGGCGCGGCGCCGGGCGCGTCGATTGCCGTCGCCGCGCTCGCCGTCGCGAACGGCATCGCGAACCACGTGCTCGTTCCGGGCGGCTGGTGGGGCTATGCCGGGCGGCGCGTTCGCGAGGTCGTGGTGCAGGACGTTTCGGCGATGTCCGGCGGCGCAAATGCCCGGGACTTCTACTTCCCATACGGCCTCACGGCGCCGGTGCAGTGGTTCTCGATGATCGCCCGGCTCCACATGGAGACGTTCGGAACGCGACCCGAGCACCTCGGCGCGGTGGCGGTCGCGTGTCGCGCGCACGCGCAGCGAAACCCGCATGCACTCCTGCGAGGCAAGCCGATCACGATCGACGACTACCTCGCCTCGCCGATGATCTCCGATCCGTATCGACTCCTCGACTGCTCGCTCGAGGCCGACGGCGCGGCGGCGTTCATCGTGACGAGTGCAGAGCGCGCGAGAGATCTGCGCGCGCGCGCCGTCCCGATCCTCGGCTTCGCGCAGGGGCAGCCATTTCCGGCCGACGACATCGTGACGCGCGACGATCCGTTCGAGCTCGGCGTCACGCACGCGACCGCACGTGCGTTCGAGATGGCCGAGGTCCGGCACGCGGACGTCGACTTCGCCGAGATCTACGATCCGTTCACGTTTCAGGTGATCCAGCAGCTCGAGGAGATGGGATTTTGCGAGCGGGGCGAGGGCGGAGCGTTCGTCGACGGAGGGCGCATCGCGCCCGGCGGTGAGCTTCCGGTGAACACGCACGGGGGGCTTCTCTCCGAGGCGCACGTGCTGGGCATGAACCACTTCGTCGAGGCCGTGCGGCAGCTTCGCGGCGAGGCCGGCGAGCGGCAGGTGGCCGGCGCACGGATCGGCGTCGTCACGGGCTTCGGCGACTTCGGCGACGGAAGCGTCGTCGTCCTCGGGAGCGGAGCGTGACGTCCGCGGCGAAGCCCGTGCCGCTCCTTCGGCACCTGAGCGGCGAGTTCTATGCGCACTGTCGGAGCCACGAGCTGCGGTTCCAACGCTGCACGCAGTGCCGGAGCTGGCGACACGTTCCGCGCCAGACGTGCGCGCGGTGTGGAGCATGGGACTGGGAGTGGGCCCGGTCGAGCGGTCACGGGACGGTCTTCACGTGGACGGTCGTGCGGCGGCCCATGCACCCGGCGTTCGCCTCCGCCGCGCCGTACGCACCGTGCGTCATCGAGATGGAAGAAGGCGTGCGCGTGGTGAGCGAGGTCGTCGACTGCGCTCCCGCAGACCTTCGCAAAGGGCTGGCTGTCGAGGTCGTCTTCGACGACGTGACGCCCGAGTTGACGCTTCCGAAGTTCCGCCGCGCGAGCGGCGGGAGGAGACCCTCGTGAGCGAGAAGTCCGACTTCGTCTACGAGAAGCGGGGAGCGATCGCGGTCATGACCTGGAATCGCCCCGAGAAGCGGAACTGCTTCACACCGGAGATGATCGATGCCTACTACGCCGCGCTCGCGGACTTCGGCGCCGACGAGAGCCTCCTCGTCGCGGTCGTCGCCGGAACGGGCGACAAGGCGTGGTGCGCGGGGGGAGACCTCGAGACGATGATCCCCGCCGTCACCTCGGGGCGGTACGAGATCAACGAAGACCCGACGAAGCGGATCTACAGCGACCTCTGGAAGCCGATCATCTGTGCGGTGAACGGCTTCGCGACTCTCGAGCTCGTGCTCGGGGCCGACCTATGCGTCGCGTCGGAGAACGCGACCTTCGCTCTCGGCGAGGTGCGCTGGGGGATGATCGCAGCAGGCGGCTCGCACGTGCGGCTGCCGCGCGCGATTCCGTGGGCCGTCGCGATGGAGATCCTCCTGACGGGCCGCCCCATCGACGCGAAGCGCGCGTACGACGTGGGTCTCGTGAACCGGGTGGTTCCGCTCGACCGGGTGATGCCAGTGGCGATGGAGCTCGCGGAGCAGATCTGCGAGAACGGCCCGCTGGCGGTTCGAACGGCCAAGGAGATCGCCGTTCGCGCGTGGAACCACGAGCCGGCGTTCATACTCGAGAACGCACTCTTCGCGCGCGTCCAAAGGTCGGAAGACGCGCAGGAGGGCCCGCGGGCGTACGCCGAGCGCAGAAAGCCGCGCTTTCGCGGGCGCTGACGAGAGCCCGGTCG
>JADLGR010000188.1 GCA_020849175.1 Deltaproteobacteria bacterium | reverse complement strand
TCGCTCCGTCGCGCATCGCGCGCTCGAAGCTCTCGCGCAGCCAGTAGCGCGAGGAGTCGGGCGTGTGGATCTCGTCGATGACGACGATCTCGCCGCCCTCATCGAGTCCGAGCTCGTACTTCGTGTCGGCGAGCACGAGCCCGCGGCTGTGCGCCCAGCGCCGGCCCTCTGCGAAGAGTCGATGCGCGACACGGCCCGCGCGGTCGAAGGTCTCCTCGTCGACGATCCCCTGCGCGAGGATCTGCGCGCGCGAGATCGGCTCGTCGTGCTGGCCCTTCGCGGCCTTGGTGGTGGGCGTGAGGAGCGGCTCGGGCAGCGCCTCGTGCTGGCGCAGGCCGTCGGGAAGGCGGTGTCCGCAGTAGACGCGCTCGCCGCGTGCATAGGCCGTCCAGATCGATGTCGACGTGACACCCGTCAGGTGCGCACGCATCACGAACTCGATCGGCAGTGGGCGACACTCGCGGACGACCGAAGCGTTGGGATCGGGCACGGCGATCAGGTGATTGGGCGCGACGTCACGTGTCTTCTCGAACCAGAAGGCCGCGACCTGATTGAGTACCTGCCCCTTGAACGGAAGAGTCCCGACGACGATGTCGAAGCAGCTCACGCGATCGGTCACGACGATCACGCGGCGGTCCGCCGCGACGTAGCTGTCGCGGACCTTTCCTTCGTCGCGCCGGCCAAAGCCGCGAAGATCGGTTCGCGCGAGCGTGTGCCGGCACTGCGAGAGCAGGATGCCTTCGTCGATTCCCACCCGCTGTCTCCCCTGCACGCCATCCGGGCGCGGGCCGAGGGTACCACGCGCCGGTGCGGCGCGGAGGCGGTCGCCGGTCCGCTACCGCTGCCAGAGGATCTGCGGCGCTTCGAGCGGGACGAGTAGACCGGGGTTCGAGGGGATCACGCGCAGGGTGAACTCCCGGAGCGGGCGGTCCGACTTCACCTCGGCCTCGTAGAAGAAGGCGTTGACGCTTCCGGTCACTGCGTCCACGCGGCGCAGCGCATGACGCTCGCAGCCGCCGCCCTTGGCGTCGGCGAACGCCTCGACGAGAACGTCGTCGGGCGCGAGCTCTCCCAGGTGCACCTCGACGCGGAAGCGATGCGCGCTGCCGTTGGTCGCGGCGGACACCGGTCCGAGGCGAAGCGACGGCCAGAGGTGCGTGAGACGCTCGCGGAATGCCCGGATCTTCGCGCCTGCCGCGCCCTTTGCCGCAGCCCGCGCGCGGTAGGCGCGCGCCGCCGGGAGGTAGTAGCGCTCGGTGTACTCGCGCACCGTCCGCTGGCTCGAGAAGCGCGGTGTCAGGTGCGTCATGCTGCGTCGCTGGAGTGCGATCCACCGGCGCGGAATCCCGGCGGCGTCACGGTCGTAGAACGCAGGAACCACCTGCTCTTCGAGGATCGCGTAGAGCGTGCGCGCCTCGGCGGCGTCCCAGGCGGGATCTTCTCCGTGCTCGGCGCCATCACCGATCGCCCAGCCGACGTCCGGCGCGTAGGCCTCGGCCCACCAGCCGTCGAGCTCCGACAGGTTGAGGCCACCGTTGACCAGCACCTTCATCCCGCTGGTTCCGCTCGCCTCGAACGGACGCCGCGGGTTGTTGATCCAGACGTCGACGCCCTGCACGAGGTGCTCGGCGAGCGCCATGTCGTAGTCGGCGAGAAAGATGCACCGGCCGCGCACGTCGGAACGCTGCGTGAAGCGGACCCACTCGCGGACGAGCGCCTTGCCCGGCGCGTCGGCCGGGTGCGCCTTGCCGGCGATCACGAGCTGCACGGGTCGGTCGGGGTTCGCCAGCAGGCGCACCAGGCGGCTCGGATCGCTCAGCAGCAGATTCGGACGCTTGTACGTCGCGAAGCGCCGTGCGAAGCCGAGGGTCAGCGTGTTGGGATCGAAGAGTACGGAGACGTCCGGGCGCTTCTCGGCGGCGATGTCCTGCTGTGCGATCTGTCGCGCGAAGCGTCGCCGAACGAACTCGACCAGCTCACGACGGTTCTCGGCGCGCATCTGCCACAGTCGCTCGTCGGAGATCGTCTCGAGCGCGGACTCGTCCTCCCCCGTGCAGCGCTCGAAGACGTCGGAGCAGCACGATTCGACCCACACGGCCTCGGCTGCGGTCGAGACCCACGAGCGCTGGTGGACTCCGTTGGTGACGTGCCCGATCGGCACCTCCGCGAGAGGCCAGCGTGGAAAGAGCGAGCGGAACAGGCTGCGACTGACCGCGCCGTGCAGTCTGCTCACTCCGTTCACGGCGCCGCTACCTCGGATGGCGAGCAGGGCCATGTTGAGCGGCTCGGACGGGTCGCCCGCATTCTCGCGGCCGAGCGCGAGGAGGCGATCGATGCCGATGCCGAGTCGGTCACGCGCGTAGTGGCCGAGGCAGCGCGCGACCAGCGCGGGGTCATAGCGGTCGAACCCCGCGGCGACCGGCGTGTGCGTCGTGAAGAGGTTCCCGACGCGCGTCACCGTCAACGCCGTCTCGAAGTCGGTCCCGGCGTCCTGCATGAAGAAGCGCGCGCGCTCCAGCACGGCGAAGGCTGCGTGTCCCTCGTTCAGGTGACACACCTGCGGGTCGATGTCGAGTCGCCGGAGGAGCCGCCAGCCACCGATGCCGAGGACGATCTCCTGCTCGAGACGTCGCCGGCCGTCGCCGCCATAGAGCTCGCTCGTTACGCCGCGGTCCGCCGGCGGATTCACGGGATCGTTGCTGTCGAGGAGCAGCAGCCGCACACGACCGACGCGCGCTTCCCATGCGCGGAGCCAGAAGCGCCTGCCGCCGTAGCCGATGTCGATGCGTACCCACTCTCCGTTCGCATCGCGGACCGGCACCACGGGAAGCTGCGCGGGATCGTTGTACGGGTAGAACTCCTGCTGTCCACCATCGGCGTCGAGCACCTGACGGAAGTAGCCCTGCTGGTAGAGCAGGCCGACGCCGATCACGGGGACGCCGAGGTCGCTCGCACTCTTGAGCTGATCCCCCGCCACGTTGCCGAGGCCGCCCGAGTAGATCGGCAGGGCCTCCGAGAGACCGAACTCCATGCTGAGATAGGCGACGGTTCCGAGCTCGTCGCCCGCGTGCGCCGTCTGCATCCACCCGGGCGCCTCGAGCTCGGCTTCGTACGCTCGCATGGCGGCCTGAATGCGTTGCATGCGAACGGGATCCGCGGCGACCTCGGCGAGCGCCGTCCGCGAGGCCACCTGCAGCATGAGCCACGGGTTGTGCGTGGCCTGCCAGAGCTCGGGGTCGAGCGCGCGCCAGCCGCCGCCCACTCCGGGGCGGGTTCCGATCAGCAGATCGAGTGCGACCTCCGGAAGGCGCTCGAGCCCCTCCGGAACCTCGGGGAGCAGGTAGGGCATCGGGGTCTGGGGCCTCGCCACTGGCGTCTCTCCCGATCTTGGTCAGCCTGCGAGCGCCCTGCCGACGAGCGTTCGGGCCTCCTCCTGGATTTGCTGCAGATGCTCGCGTCCACGGAAGCTCTCGGCGTAGATCTTGTAGACGCTCTCGGTCCCGGACGGGCGCGCCGCGAACCATCCGCTCGCGGTCATCACCTTGAGCCCCCCGAAGGCCGCGCCGTTGCCCGGCGCCTTCGTGAGCGTCGCCGCGATCGGCTCGCCCGCGAGCGTGCGGGCCGAGACGTCCTGCGGTGAGAGGCGCGCGAGACGCTGCTTCTGCTCGGGCGTCGCGGGCGCGTCGATCCGCTCGTAGACCGGATCGCCCAGCTCGCTCGTCAGCGCGGCGTAGAGCTCGCCGGGATCGCGTCCGGATCGCGCGGTGATCTCGCACGCGACGAGGTCGAGCAGGATGCCGTCCTTGTCGGTCGTCCAGACGCTGCCGTCGCGCCGCAGACACGACGCCCCCGCGCTCTCCTCGCCCCCGAAGCCGAGGCTTCCGTCGAGCAGGCCGCCGACGAACCACTTGAACCCGACCGGCACCTCGACGAGACGGCGCCCGAGGCGTGCGGCGACGCGGTCGATCATCGCACTCGAGACGAGAGTCTTTCCGACGGCGGCGTCCGCCCGCCAGCCGGGTCGGCTGCGAAAGAGCTGATCGATCGCGACGGCGAGGTAGTGGTTCGGGTTCAGGAGTCCGGCACTGCGCGTCACGATCCCGTGCCGGTCGTGATCGGTGTCGTTCGCGAAGGCCACGTCGTAGCGGTCGCGAAGCGCGACGAGGCCCGCCATCGCGTGCGGCGACGAGCAGTCCATTCGGATGCGTCCGTCCCAGTCGACGCGCATGAACGAGAAAGTCGGATCGACGACGTCGCTGACGACGTCGACCGCGAAGCCCCAGCGTTCCGAGATCGGCCCCCAGTAGGCGACGCCTGCGCCGCCGAGTGGATCGGCGCCGATCCGAAGCTTCGCGCCGCGAATCGCGTCCATGTCGACCACGGCGCCGAGGTCTTCGACGTATTCCGACACGAAGTCGTGTCGACTCGTCGTGGGCGCGCGAAGCGCACGTTCGTACGGAATGCGCCGCACGGTGCTCGTCGCGCTCGCGAGCAGCTCGTTTGCGCGCCTCTCGATCCATCTGGTGACGTCGGTGTCCGCAGGCCCGCCATTGGGCGGGTTGTACTTGAAGCCGCCGTCTTCGGGCGGGTTGTGCGAGGGGGTGACGACGATGCCGTCCGCGAGCCGGGTCGTTCGGCCGCGATTGTGGACGAGGATCGCGTGCGAGACGGCTGGCGTCGGCGTGTAGCCGTCGTGCGCGTCGATGCGGACCTCGATCTCGTGCGCGGCGAGGACCTCGAGCGCGGTCGCGCGCGCCGGCTCCGAGAGCGCGTGGGTGTCGATGCCGAGAAAGAGCGGTCCGTCGATC
>JADLGR010000187.1 GCA_020849175.1 Deltaproteobacteria bacterium | reverse complement strand
GCTTCGCACCACCCCGGGTAGGCGGACCCGCGGCCACGAAGGAGAGGCGTGTATGAGCGATCGCGAAGCGGCGCAGGAGGGCGGCGCCGGACTGGTCAGCCTCGCAGACGAGCGGAAGGTCGTGGAGCTGGTCTCGCGCTCCATTCTCGGGCTGTGGTCGGTCGTCAACGACCTGACGCGCCTGCGCCCGGTGCACCGCGAGTCCTACCGCGTCACGATCTTCGGCTCGGCGCGCATCGATCCGGGCCAATGGGTGTACGCCGCCGTCCGTGATCTGGCGTCGGAGCTGACGCGGCTCGGCTGCGACATCGTCACCGGCGGAGGTCCAGGCCTCATGCAGGCTGCGAACGAGGGCGCACGGATCGCCGATCCCGAGGGCCTGCGGGAATCCGTCGGAATCCGCGTCGAGCTGCCCTTCGAGCAGGAGGTGAACGCGTTCGTCGGCGAAGCCTACGAGCACGGCACGTTCTTTACGCGCCTGCACCACTTCGCGCTGGTGTCCGACGCGTTCGTCGTGGTGCCCGGCGGCATCGGCACGGTGCTCGAGCTCACGATGATCTGGCAGCTCCTGCAGGTGCGGAAGCTCTACGACACGCCCCTCATCGTCGTCGGCGAGATGTGGCGCGAGCTCGTGGAATGGGCGCGACGCTTCATGCTGCGTCCGGATCTCCCGCTGGCGAGCCCCGAGGACATGGCCATTCCTCGCTGGGTCGGCGACGGTGCCGCCATCGTGGAGATCATCCGGGCGCACCATGCAGCATGGAAGAGCCGTCACGGCGCCGGACGCTGAGGTCCGGAGCGTGCGAGGATGCCCGGGCCCCTGACCTTCTACGACACGGTTCGCTAACTGCCGAGGAGAGGCCCCGCGCCGGCGACTGGCAGGAGCGTCTGCCACAGCCAGCCTGCCTCGGAGGAGGACCGACTTGATCCATTACGTTCGTGCGTACGCGACCGCGCTGCTCGCGGCGATCGTGGTCGCGACCGCAGCGGCGCCGATGGCATCGGCAGCCTCCGCGGCCGAGCTGCAGCGCGAGGGCCAGGCCGCGCTGAAGCGCCTCGAGGCGAGCCAGAAAGCGGCCCGCGTGCTCGGCTCGAAGGCGACGGCCGTCCTCGTCTTCCCCAGCATGCTGAAGGCGGGCTTCATGTTCGGCGGGCAGATTGGAGAGGGCGTCCTCTTCAGGAAGGGCAAGGCAGTCGCCTACTACAACTCGGTGGCCGCCTCCTACGGACTGCAAGCGGGCGCGCAGACCTTCGGCTACGCGCTCTACTTCATGAACGAGGCCGCCCTTCGGCAGCTCGACGCGACGGAGGGGTTCGAGCTCGGCGTCGGCCCGAGCGTCGTGCTGGTGGACGAGGGGTTGGGAAAATCGATCACCACGAACACCCTCACGAGTGAGGTGTATGCGTTCATCTTCAGCCAGAAGGGTCTCATGGCCGGTCTCGGCATCCAGGGCTCGAAGATCACCCGCATCTCCAAGTAGGGACGCCCGCGTCGCGTGCGCGCCGCCGGGATCGAAGGGAGAGGTACGATGTCGCGCTGGATCCTGCTTCTCGTGGCGCTGCTCGCGATCGGCGCCGCATCTGCGCGCGCCGAGACGCCGGCCGAGGCTTCGGCCCCTGCCGGTGCTCCGACGCCGGCACAGGTCGCACCGCCCAGCGCCGAGGAGCTCGACGTGCTGCTCGGGACCATCCGCTCGAATCGGCGGGCCCTCGTCGAAGTGAACCTCGGCCTCGACCCCGAGGAGCGCTCCCGCTTCCAGCCGGTGTACGAGAGCTACGAGAAGGAGATCGGCGCCGTGCAGCAGCGGCTCTTCGGCGTGGTGGAGGACTACGTCGGCTCCTACAGCAGCCTCGACGACGAGAAGGCGCTCTCCCTCATCAAGGCGTACCTCGATGCCGACGAGGACCGGACGGAGATTCGCGACGAGTATCTGGAGCGCTTCAAGGCCGTCCTTCCCGGCCGCAAGGTCGCGCGCTTGTACCAGATCGAGAACAAGATGGACGCCGTGCTGCGCTACGAGCTCGCCTCGCGGATCCCCGTCATCGCGCCGTGAGCGCACGCTCCGCGTGGCGCTCGGCGTTCCTGAGAATGGCGCCGATGAAGGGCGATCTGCCGATGAGGAAGATCATCACGCGGTTGAGCGCAGCGCGGACGGGCGGTAGCGGCCTCTCGAAGTCGAGGAACAACACCACGCGCTCCGTCGCCGCCCGGTTGTACGCCTCGTGCTCGAAGGTGTCGTCGAAGACGAGGCTCTCGCCCTCGCGCCAGTGGCGCGTCTTTCCGTTCAGGACCAGGGCGCACTCCTCCGCGGCCGGGGGCACGATCAGCGCGAGGTGGTAGCGGAGCAGCCCGGCGTAGGGACCGCGATGGGGGGCGAGCCGGGCCCCCGGCTGGAAGACCGAGAACATCGCGCTCTGTAGGCCGGGGACTCCCGCCAGCAGGCTGCGCGTACGGCCAAATGCGTTGCCGTACCCCGCGACCGGCCGTCCATACGCGAGCAGCATCACCGATTGCCAGCGGCGGTCGCTGATCTTGTACTGCTCGGGCGAGATGTCCGAGAACGGCGCGAGCGCGGCGCCGGTCGCGCGATAGCCCAGCAGCTCATCGCGGATCTCGCGGTAGCTCGT
>JADLGR010000186.1 GCA_020849175.1 Deltaproteobacteria bacterium | reverse complement strand
CGAGGCGCGCCTGCGCGACGCAGTGGAAGGCGAGGTCCCAGCTCGCGTACCACGGATACTCCCACTTGTCCGGCATCGAGATCACCTCCTGGTTGTTGAGGTGCTCCCACTCGTGATTTCGGCCGTCACGACGCTGCGGCGGCGGCGCGGGCTGTCCCGGATCACCGGCCAGCCACTCGCGAACGTCGTAGTGGTAGTACTGCCGGTTCCACACCAGACCCGCGTGCGCCTGACGCTGGATCCTGCGGCCCTCGTCGCTCTCGACGCCGTCGCCGAGATTCGCGTGGAAGGCGTCGGCCTCGGCGATCCGCGTGGCCATCACGGCGTCGAAGTCGTCGAAGGGACGCGACGACGGGTCCTGGGAGAGGCGAAACCGCAAGCGAACGCTGCCGCCGCCCGGGACGACGAGCCGCTCGTGCGCTGCGGCCTTCGTGCCGCGCTCGCCTTGCGACAGGACACCGCGGCGCTTCTCGACGAGGTGCTCGTGGAACGCGTCCTTGAAGGGCCCTGCCGCATCGTGCATTCCGTACAGGCGCCGCACGTTGGTGTCGTTCTCGCAGAAGAGCCACGCGGGGGTCCCGTCGGCCTGGAGGTGGAAGACGCCGAGGTCGTCGTGGCGCGCCCGGACGCCGCCGTGCGCCGCGCGGGCGACGAGCGGGCGGGACGCGCCCGGGCGCCACGACCACGTGTTGCGGAACCAGAGCTGCGCGAGAACGTGCAGCGCAGCCGCGTCGTGGCCACGGTTGTGCGCCGTGACTCGCATGAGCAGGTCGAGCGGCCCCGCCTTCGCGTACTCGACGAAGACGTCGAAGTAGCGGTCGTCGTCGAAGACGCCGGTGTCGAGGAGCTCGAACTCCGGCTCCTTGCGCGAGCGCGCAGCATTCGCGCGCACGAGCAGCTCGTACGGAAACGCCGCCTGCGGATACTTGTAGACCATCGCGAGATACGAGGCAGTCGGCGTCGCGTCGAGGTAGGCGTAGATCTCCTTCACATCCTCGCCGTGGTTCCCCTCGGTGTTCGTGAGGCCGAACAGGCGCTCCTTCAGGATCGGATCTCGTTCGTTCCAGAGCGCGATCGCCAGGCACAGGCGCTGCTGCTCGTCGCAGACGCCGGCGATGCCATCCTCCCCCCAGCGATACGCGCGGCTTCGCGCGTGGTCGTGCGGGAAGTACGTCCACGCGTCGCCCGTGCCGCTGTAGTCCTCGCGGACGGTCCCCCATTGCCGCTCGGAGAGGTACGGCCCGAAACGGCGCCAGTCCGTCTGGCCCTCGCGGCATGCCGCCAGGCGCTCGCGCTCGGCACGGCACGGACCCCCGCGCTTCTCCGCCGGCTCGTGCGTCATCGCCCGGTCCTCCGTGACACCGATTCTCCTCTTCGTCAGCAAAGCATCAAGCGGCGAGTCGCCCGCGTCGATGACGGAGCGACCTGCCGCGCTCCGTGCGAGCTGGTCGTCCGTAGAACCCCCGACCTCCGGGCCGATGCCGGCACGCAGCAGGGAGAACGAGCCCCGTGCAGTTTCACGTCCTCTCCTTCGAAGGCCCCGACGGCTACGCGCGGGCGGGCGGCGTGGCCTGTACCGGATGCTCCGGTGAGGACTACGCCGTACCGGGACGAAACGCCCTCGTCGTGCAGACCGCAGACCCGCGCGAGTTCGTCGGCCTGTTCCGTCGTCTGCGCGCGAACCCGGGCGAAGAGCGTGCGATCCGCCGCGCCGGGCGAGCCACCGCGCGCGAGTACGCGTGGGCGGAGGTGATCCGGCGCCAGGTGCTCCCGCGTCTCGACCTGATCAGGACACAGGCCGCGTGATGCAAGCGCCGGTTGCGGGAGAGTGCACTCCTCGGTTCCAGCGCGTTCGCGAGGCGTTCGAGGCCGGGTTCTCGCGGCATGCTGAGCTCGGCGCCGCGGTCTGCGTGGTCCACGACGGCACCGTCGTGGTCGATCTGTGGGGCGGTCATCGTGACGAGGCGCGGAGCCTGCCGTGGCAGCGCGACACACTCGTCAATGTGTTCTCGGTGACGAAGAGCGTCGTGGCGCTCTGCGTCGCGATGCTCGCCGACCGCGGTCGGATCGACACCAGCGCACCGGTGGCCCGCTACTGGCCGGAGTTCGCCGCCGCGGGAAAGCAACACGTTACCGTGTCGGATCTACTCGCTCACCGCGCCGGCCTTCCAGCCGTTCGCACGCCGCTGCCCGACGACGCACACGTCGACTGGCGGACGATGACCGAGGCGCTCGCCGGAGAGCGGCCGTGGTGGCCTCCCGGCACGGCGCTCGGGTATCACGCAATCACCTGGGGCTGGCTCGCCGGCGAGCTGATCCGACGAGTCGATGGCCGCAGCCCCGGGACCTTCTTGCGCGAGGAGATCGCGTCACCCTTTGGCGTCGATCTCCATCTAGGCTCTCCCGCCGAGCTCGATTCACGGACGGCGACGATCGCGAAGCACCGCAGCAGCCTTCCGCTCCCCCTCCCCGTCCTCTGCTACTGGCTGCGAACGCCGGCGCGAACCCGCATGCGCCTGTGCCTGCTCGCGAACCCCGCGCAGCGACTCGCGAAGCTCGACACGCGCGCCTGGCGAGCGGCCGAGATTCCTGCGACGAACGGGCTCTCGAACGCGCGCGCGCTCGCAGCCCTCTTCGGGATGCTCTCGCGCGGCGGCGCGCCCCTGCTCTCGCCGTCTGCGCTCGCGCAAGCGACCCGGCCGCAGGCCGAGGGGCGCGACCTCGTCTTCGGCTACCACTCGCGCTTCGGCCTCGGATTCATGCTCGACTCGAAATACCTGGGCATCGCGAAGGGCTCGCGCTGCTTCGGTCACACGGGCTCCGGCGGCGCCATCGCCTTCGCCGACCCCGACCGGCGGCTCGGCCTCGCGTACACGCCGAACCGCGCGCACCCGAACCCGCGTCTTCTCGCAGCGCCCGCTCGCGACCTCGTCCGCGCGATCTACGCCTCGCTCTGACGGCCCTGCCCGACGAGGCGCCCGGCGGCTTCGGAGTCCCGGTGCAGCGCCACCACGTCGAGGTCGTGTCCCGTTCTGGCAAGGCGTTCGGCGACGGCCTCGAGGTCGTCGAACGGCGCGAGATCCTCCTCGTGGTGCAGGCCGTAGCCGAGGTCGCCCAGGAGCGAAACGAGGCTGCGCACCGACTCGCCCTGCTCGACGAGACCGCGAGGATTGATCTCGAGCAGCAGCGCAGGCCGGAACCGACGCAGTGTCGCTGACGCGCCGCGGAGCACGTGCGCCTCCCAGCCGTCGGTATCGCATTTGATGAAGTCGAGCCGATCGATGGGATGGTCCTCGAAGTAGCGGTCGAGCCGTACGACGACGATCGAGTCCTTCATGAAGGGGCGATCTCCGACGAGCGGATACGAGTACGGCACCAGCACCTCGTCGTGGCGCGCCTCGCGGTCGGACAGGCCCGCACGCTCCGGCGAAACCTGCCGCATGTCGTTCAGCGCGAGGTTGGCGACGAGGCGGTCGTATGCCCAGGTCGTCGGCTCGAACGAAACCACGCGGCCCGCAGCTCCCACGCAGTCGGCCATGTGGAGCGTCATGAAGCCGATGTTGGCGCCGACATCGATCGCGGTGCCACCGGCGGGGAGCAGGCGACGGATCGTCGCGATCGATGTCGCCTCCCACGTGCCCATCGTGTAGATCGAGGTGTCGATGAGCTGGCGCAGGTCGATGTGCATCCGGAACGGACCGACGTCGTGGACGAACGGCGCCCGCGCGACGAATCGATTCCGCACCTGCAGCACGCGCTTGATCGCCGCGCCGAGGTGCGGGTGGAGCGGGGATCCGCGATAGATGGTGTACGCCGCTCGGACCAGACCGCGCATGCGGAGGACGCCTCCCGGCGCGCCAGAGTGCATCAGGGCGCGGGAACCGTCCAGCGGAAGATCGTGAGCGACGCGGGCGGGAAGGAATGCGTGAAGCTTCCGCCCCCCGACCAGGGAGACGTCACGAGCGCGACTCGCTCGGGGTTCTGCGCGTCGTTGCGTGAGGCGTAGCTCGGCCCGGTGAGCACGGAGCGGGTGCCGGCCGCCGTCGCTGGCAGCGTGGTCTCGATCGTCGTCGAGACGCTCGACGCGAGGCTTCGGTTCACGACGAAGAGCGCGTACTCGCGGCCCGCGGCATCACGCGTCGCGACGGCGTCGAGCATCGGCACAGCCGTCTGGCCGGGAATCTCGCGAACGGCCTGCGTATCGAACGTCGAGCCCTTCGGGTCGAGCGTCGACTGGACCACGATGTCACCGGCCTGGCGAGCGTACTCGCGCTGCACGTAGAACTGCGGGTTTCGGAAGCGCACCGACCCGTCGACGCCGACGAGGCTCCCGTAGTGGCGGCCCGCGAGCGACATGTGGTGCGCGCCCTGGACCCGCTCGGAGCGCATCATCACCTGCAGGATGCTCGCGTTGTAGAGCGCGCAGGCGAGTGTCGGATTCCGAGCCAGCGTCGTCTCCGACGGCTCGACGCTCTCGTCGGCAAAGAAGGTTCCGTCGTACTCGGTGACGAAGATCGGGATCAGCCGTCCGCTGCGCGTCAGCTCGGTGACCACGACGCCGAGCGTGCGCTCGAACGCCTTCGTCGCGCCGAGCATGGCCGCGTACATGGCGGGCTCGGGCAGCGGGGTCGGGTTCGGCCCGGGTGTGTAGGCGTAGAGCGGCGCGTAGGTGTGGAGCGAGATCCCATCGATGTACGGTCCGGCGATTCCGAGCATTACGCCGTTCCAGTAGCTCGCGTCGTCCGCGGGCCCGATCACGCCGGCCGCGAAGATCTTCGCGTTGGGCACCTGCGAGCGAATCGCCGAGGCGAACTCGATCACGCGCTTGCCGTAGACGTCCGGCGTGAGGCCGAGAACGCCAGAGTCGTTGATCCCATTGAAGTAGGGCTCGTTTCCGATCTCCCAGTACGTCACCGGAAAGCCGACGGAGTTGAAGTACTGCGCGAATGCGCCCGCGAGCGCGGCGCTCCCGCTGCCCGTGTTCGCCGTGATGAACGGCACCGCCCGCAGCGCCTTGGCGAGATCGATGAACTCCTGCGGCCCGACGAAGGGCCGGTAGAGCTCGTCCTTGTTTCCACTGCCCTGCAGCGCCCGCCGCGACGGCGGCCCGAGCGCCTGCCACCAGATGAAGTGGTCCGCCGGCGCGCCTCCCGGGTAACGGAGCATGCTGATGCGCGCGTCGGTGAGCACCTGGACGATCTCGCCGTCGAGCGTGCCATCGGCCGCGATCACCTGCTCGCCGTTCTCGATCGTCTCGAGATTCTGACCGAACAGGAACGGCGGTACGGCACGCACGTTCTTGGTGAAGTCGACCGTGATCTTGCTCGTCAGCCCCCCCGTGCACGTGTCGCCGGTGAGGCCGCTGGCCGCCAGCAGGGCGAGCACGGCCACGAACACGGCGTGCACGCGCTGCCGAGGCTTCTCGGGAGGTCGCATCCTGCGATCCGTCGTCATGGCGTCTCCGGCGCCTGCATCGGAAGGAATCTCTCTGCCCCTGCTCCGTCGACAAAGTGGAGCGTGGCCTGCCGCGCACCGCTCTCGGTCGAGAGCAGCCACCACTCCGACGCGAACGTGTCGCCGTCGACGGCGAAGGGGAAGCGATGGGCCGCTCCCGGAGCCTCCTCCGGCGACGTCAGCACCGGAAGCCCGGCGACGATCTCTTCGGCGCGGCCGTTCACGGTCCGCGTGAAGCCGACGGCATCGATCTGCGCCGCGGCGCTCGCACGGAGCTGGCCGAAGAAGCCCGCCGGCGGCGCCGGAACGAGCTCGCTCACGCGCTGCACGCGCTGCGCTCCCGCCGGAACCTCGACCACCCACGTGCCCGCTGTGACTCCCTGACGGTCCTGGAGATCGATCGTCACCTGGACGTCGAGGATGCCCCGGTTCGTGAGGACGACCCCGGTGTCGCGGCGCCCGAGGTCGACGGGGAGCAAGAACGCCGTGACGCTGCTCGACGCGGGGAGGCTCCTCGGCAGCGTGCTCGTTCCGTAGCGCGTCGTCCCGATCGCTCGCTCCTCGAGGGCGCGAATCCGGAGCGCCGGGCCCGAGGTCGTGAGGATCTCGGCGCGCGCTTGCGGCACGCCGTCGCTGCCCGGCACGCCCGACGGAAAGCGCACCCGCAGGACGCGGTGCGCACCGCCCGGCAGCAAGAACGGCGTGCTGGTCGAGAGCGCGCCATCGACCTCGCCCTCGAGCGCCGCTCCGTCGCGATCGCGCAGGAAGACCGTCCCGCTCGACGTCGTAGGGTCGGGATTGATGAGCACGATGACGTGCTCCGTGTCGGGCGTCGCGAGCAGCACCTGCGTCGTTCCGTTCACCGGCACCCCGGTATCCGACTCGTCGAACAGGTGAAAGAGAATCGGGTCCGTGAAGTCGAAGCCGCGAAGATTCTCGGTTACACCGAGCACGCACACCTGGATCGCCTGCGTCGACTGGATACCGAGCACGCCCTCGTAGCTGCGCGGAAGGCCGAGCACCTCGTCGAGCATCACGGTTTGCTGGCTCCCGGCTCCGACGCGAACGAGATCCGCTCCGCCCGCCGTCGGTGTCCCCGATGCCGACGAGAGCGTGAGGCTGATCGAAGCCTCCTGCGTTCCCGGATTGAAGAAGACGAGACGCGTCCTGCGCGTTCGCCCGTCGCCCGTGAGGCCGCCCTTGCCCTCGAGTGTTCGGCCCTCGACGAAGGCATCGACTCGCGTCACGGCCTTTCCGCGCGGGAGGGCGAGCTCGTGGGACACGCCTTCCGCGGAGCTGCGCAAGAACTGGAGGGTCGCCGGAAGTCGCTCTCCCGCCGCCGGCTCGAGCGAGAGCGCTCGCTCGCGTCGGCCCTGCTGCGTTCCCTGCGTCGTGAGGCGCTGCACGCCGCCTGCGGGCGTCGAAGCTCGCTTCACGACCTGCAGGTAGCGGGCCGTGACGTCCGCCGTGAAGGTCTCGCTTCGCATCTCGAAATCGTGCGTTCGCGGCAGGTAGTCGCTCCAGCGATCGAAGACGAGCTCGAGCGGATCGCCGGGGTCGAGGTCGACGGTCGCGGGTGGATCGAGGGGGTGGAGCGAGCCTCGGGCCCACTGGAAGGTCTGCGGGGTCGTGATGCTCTGGCCGTCGATCCCGATCGTCAGGCCTGCAGGATCCGTCCTGAACGCGATCAGCAGCGGATCGAAGATCGCGGTCACGGAGCGCGGGCCGTCCATCGCCGCTCCTGCGAGCAGGCCGGATGCGCTCACGACCTGCCCGGACCAGCCGGCGAGGCGGTGGTCGTCCGCCGGAATCGCAATCAGCTGGACGAAGCTCTGGAAGGGATAGAAGCCGTCCGCGGACGCAGGCTCGGCGACGAGGCTCCCGCCCGCGGACGGCGAGACCTGAGTCCGCAGCCGGTGGGTCACTTCGACGACGGCCGTCGGCCACTCGTTGCTTCCGTTCGGGACGAACGTCTGCTGCTGCGCGCCGCCCTGCGTCCAGCCGACGAACTCCTGCCGCGTGTCCTCGGTCTGCAGCAAGTACGGCGCGATGACGTGCTCGGTGCCCGCGGCCCAGTCGGCGTAGAACGGGCCCTCGCGCAGGACGCCATCCACGACGATCCGTTGCCCGGGCGGAATCGTGTCGATCGCGACCAGCGGGCTCGCGGGCACTTCGAACAGACCCCGGCCGCGCGTCCCCGCGACGAGCGAACCGCCGTCGACGACGAGCCTCGAGATCGCCTTCGTGGGCAGTCCCTCGTTGAACGGCGACCACACCAGCCCTTCGCTCGCCGAGCGGTAGACGCCCTTCGATGTCGCCGCGTAGAGCGCGCCGTTCGCGTCGCGAACGACGTCGCTCACGGCCGGGAGCTTGCCGAAGCTGCGGTCTTCCCAGGTCGCGCCGAAGTTCTCGGTTCGCCAGATCGCGCCAGTCAGCGTCGCGGTGTTGGTCGTCGCCACGTAGACGCGGTTTTCGGCGCCAGGATCTGGATGGATCGCGGTGATTCGCGCATCGAGCGCCGAGTCGAGCACGAAGGTGTCGGTGTTGATGCCGTCGGTCTTGAACAGCGTTCCTCCCTTCGTGAGGGCGAAGTAGAGCCGGTCGTCGATCACGGGCGACGGCGCGATCACCGCAACCTCCGGCGCACCGGGTGGGCGGTGCTCCGTCCACAGATCGCCGCGGTTCGTGGTCCGGAAGAGCTGCAAGCGCCCCGTGAACAGCTCGCCCTCGATGAGCGGGTTCGGCGCCAGCGGCGCGACGTCCGCTGCGGTCTGCGTGGGGCTGAGGCCGTTCGTGATCGTCGTCCAGCTCGCGCCACCGTCGTCCGACCGCGAGTAGTCGCCCCGCCGGAGCCCTGCGTAGAGGACGTCTGGATCGAAAGGATCGAAGCGCGCCTCGCTCGCCGCCTGATTCGCGCCGAAGACGACGCTCCAGGCCAAAGGATTGCCCGCGCCGAGGATCGTTCCGCTGTCGGCCGTCCCGGCGAGAAGCGCTCCGCTTGCGTCGCGCTTCGCGTCGAGGCTCACGATCTGCGTGATCGGGAGGCCCGTATTGCGCAGCGTCACCGTCTGCCACGTGGCATCGAGCACGGCGACGCCCGAGCGCCCGGCCACGACCGCGCCCGTGAAATCGAGGGCGATCTCGTGTACGCCGCGGATCGTCGACGCGAGCGGGGTCCAGCTCGCGCCGCCGTCGAGGCTGCGGAAGAGCCGATCCCCGCCGAGGAGCATCCGGTCGTCGTCTCCCGGATCGATCGCGAGAGCGTTCGCGAAGCCGCACAGGTCGCTCTCCGGGCAGAGCGAGGCCGGTACGGAGAGCTCGTTCCAGGTCGCGCCGAAATCGGTCGACTCGAGCAGGATGATCCGATCGGTGTTCGAGAAGGTCGCCAGATCCTGCACCGCCGCGCGGAGGAGCCCCTGCGTTTGCTGCGAGATCGCGAGCACGGCGGTCGCAACGCCAGGATTCTCGACCGTATCGACTCCCGGCCACGCCGAGACGAATGTCCACGTCGCGCCGCGGTCGAGGCTCCGGTACAGGCCGAGACGACCCGACGCGTACGCATTCGTCGACGAGAATGGATCCTTCAGCACGGTCGTGAACGAGTCGCCCGTCTTCACCTCCGCGAGCGTCGCACCTCCATCCGTCGAGAGAACGAGGCCGCGATCGGTCGCGAGGAGAACGCGTGACGGCTCGCCGGGCCAGATGAGCGCGCTTCCGACGTACGCCGTCCGCGACGCATCGTTCTGGAAGCCCCACGAGGCGCCTGCATCGCTGGTTCGAACGCTGCCGACCGCGTCGCTGACTGCCCCGGAATCCTGCAAGCCGCCGGTCGCGACGACGTAGTGATCGCTCTCGCCGGGGTCGATCGCGAGCGCGCTCACGGGAGCAACGTCGAGCCACGACGCGATCGCGACCCAGCTCGCGCCGCGGTCCTCGGAGCGCCACACGCCGGCCGCCGGAGTCCCGACGAGAAGGCGATCCGGGTCCGCGGGATCGACGGCAAGCGCGGTCACGCGCCCGCCGACGTCGAGCGGCCCGAGCGCTTCCCAGCTCACGAGCGGCTGCGGCGGGGCGCTACAGGCCTGCAGCTCGCACGTGGCCGAGCAGCAGTCCGCTCCGGACGTGTTGCCATCGTCGCATGCCTCGCCGGTCTCGAAGACGCCGTTGCCACACACGCCGTCGGCCCGCGCGGGCGCCGCCGCCACGAGCAGCGCGAGCACGAGGCAGGCGGCCTGCACCTGCGCAGCCACGCGTGCGGCGAGCGTCACGTTCAGAGCCCCGATGCGTCCGGAGGAGCCGCTGCGTCGAGCAGATCGCTCAGATAGACGAGCGTCGAGATCACCGGTCCGTTCTCCATCAGGTGGTACGCACCGGGGACGTAGACGAGCACGTCGGTTCCGAGAACGGGCGCCGCGACGGGAGAGCAGCGGTCTCGGATGTCGACGTCCACGTGCGCGCCGAAGGCGCTCCGCAGCGCAGACCACAACACCTGCTGCTCGACGGGAACGATGTTGTCGTCGCCGGCTGCGAGAACGAGCGTGGGATTCGACGCGTTCAGAACATCGGGGATCGGCGATCGCGATGCGTACTCTTCGTCGGTGCAGCCGGCATGACCGCAGATGTTCGCGTCGACGAGGTCCGCGAACGCGGGCCCGCCGGTGTCCCAATCGATCGTGCTCCCATCGCAGCGTGTCTCGACCTTCGGAACGAAGCTGGTCCGGTGATGCGTCGCAATGGCCTTGAAGTCCGTCATCGGCGCAATCGCGACCACGGCGCGCAGGTTCGGGATCCTGGTTCCCGCTCGCAGCGCGACGCAGCCTCCCATCGAGCCGCCGACCACCGCAACGCGGTCCGGATCGACGATCGGGAGGCTCCGCAGCAGGAGAGCCGCCGCCGCGACGTCGTCGGCCTCTCCGAGACACAGCTCGGGCTGACCCTGACCGCCGTCCTGCCCGCGGTACGAGGGGACGAACGCCGTGCGTCCGTTCTCAGCAGCCCACCGGTAACAGGATCCGATCGTGTCGCCGCCGTCGGGGTTCACGAAGATTCCGCCGAAGCCGCCGTGCAGGTGGAGCACCGTCGAACGCGGCTGTCCGTCGTCGACGAAGCAAAGAAGCCCGCCAACGATCAGATTCGACGAGAGGTAGGCGACGAGATCGAGGGCGACGGGCCCAATCGTCACGAGTCGCTGGCGCGCGATGAGCGTCCCATCGCCACTGCTCGCAGCGGGTACGGCGAAGGTACGCGACCCACCGAGCGCCGGACGTGCGCTGGCCGGCGTGTCCTCCTCGCACGCGCGGCGTCCCGCTGCGTCTGCGAGGCGCGCCAGCGCCTGCGATGCGCACGCCGCCCGGACGAGCCGGTGCGTCACCTCGGTTCGCGGCGCGGGCGACGGAGGGAACGCCGGGGGGGTATCGGCGAGCAGCATGAGGGGCAGGGCGAGCGCGGGCAGCGCCCTGGACAGCCACCGCATCCCAAGAAGGATACGACGTCGGGGGGATTCAGCCTACACGGATTTACCCCGACCGGCGCATCCGTGTGTCGACCGACCCACTCCTGCCCCCACGGCTTCGCATTCGCGGCTGGCAGGAACGCTCGGGGCGCCGGCAGCTACCCACGGTAGAGTCGCGATCGAACAGCGATCAGCCGGCTTTCGGCAGGGTGCAGGCAATCGGCACTCCAGCCGCAGACGCCGGGTACCGATGGAAACGCTGAGCCGGGGTTTCCCGGGAGTGGCAGAGGAGTACGCTTGGCAGCTACGCCGGAACGAGCGGACGGGATCGCAGCCGGCCCCCCCGCGCCCGGGCGCTGGCTGCTCGTGACCGGCGCTGCGCTCTTCGCCATCGCGCTCGTCGCAGCCGGCGCCGCCTCGTCGCGCAATGCCCTGCTCGGCCTCGGCGGCCTCGCAGGCCTCGTCGGTCTCGGTGCGATCGTGCGCTTTGCGCCGGAGCGCGCGTGCGACAGTCTGCTGGTCCTCTTCATCGCGCTGGTCGCGATCCCGATCGACGTCTACCTCGGCTACGTCTCGCACACGGGAGGGTGGCCGGGCTTTCGCGTCTCGGCGGCCGACGTCTGTCTGTATCTGCTCGTCGTCGCCGTCGGTCTCGGCGCGCTCGCGGGCCGCGTCGAGAACGCGATCCCCGCCCGCGTCCTCGTCTGGATGGGGCTCCTGCTCGCTCAGTACGTCGTCTCGGCTCTGCGTGCACCTGATGTACGACTCGGCCTCTTCGAAGTCGCAGGAACCGTTCACGCGTTCCTGATCGCGTGGCTCGTCGCCGCGCTCTTCCGTCGCGAGCTGACGAGCTGGGTCTTCGCGCTCGTTGCCCTGCAGATGATCGTTCACAGCGGACTCGCAGCCGCACAGGGCATCACCGGTAGGCCCATCGGCGCCGGCTGGCTCGGAGGCAATACCGAGCTGCTCCACGAGGTGCTCCGGACCGGTGCCACGCGGCTTCGTCCTGCAGGACTCTTCGCTCATCCGATCGTCTACGCGACCTCGCTCGTGATCACGCTTCCGATCGTCACTGCGGGCCTCACGGTGGCGCGGAGCTTCGCGCTCCGCGCCCTGTGCGCGATCGCTCTCGGGCTCGGCGCTGTCGGTCTCGTCCTCACGCTCTCGCGCGGCGCGTGGATCTCGAATCTCGTGGCGATCACGGTGCTCGGCGCGCTCGCGCTTCGTTGCAGGCTCGTCGACGCGAGGCGCATCCGCGCGATCGTGGCGGTCTGGCTCGTGATCGGAGTCCTGCTCGGCGCGATCTTCGGTCCGCGAATCTGGGAGCGCATGACGCGCAGCGAGTCCGGAAACGTCGAGGTCCGCTTCGATCTCAATGCCATTGCGTTGCGGATGGTCGGCGCGCATCCCTTCTTCGGCGCAGGCCTCAACAACTTCGTCGAGACCATGCCGCCCTTCGATCCCAAGGGTGTGGAAACGTACTTCCCGGCGCCGGTCCACAACCTCTACCTGCTGGAGGCTGCCGAGGCCGGCGTCCCGGCGCTCGTGCTCTGGGTGGGGCTCTTCGCGTCGATCCTGCTGATGGGGCTGCACCATCTGCCCCGGATGCACGACCCACTGCTCCAGTGGCTCGTGGCCGCCATCGTCTCCGGCCTCGCGGGTCTGCTCGTCACGCAGCTCGCGGACTTCAGCCATCGCCTCGAGCCGCTGCGCTCGATGGTCTGGCTCGACGTGGGCCTCCTGTTCGGCGCTCTCCAGGCGAACCGCGGGCGGCGGCTCGCGGCGCAACACGAAGCGGGGGGGCGATGAGCGCGGCGGCGACGAATCGTCCGCCGCCGACCTGCGCGCACGCGCAGCAGGCACCCGTCTGGGGCGGCCTGCTCTCACGCTGCCGGGAGTGCGGCCTCGTCGCGACCGCACACAGACCTCGATTCGAGTACGGCGAAGCGTATTTCGTCGAGGAAGGAACGGGCTACGACTTCGATTCCCCGTTCGCGCGCGCCTTCGATGCCGAGCGCTTCGAGCGCGAGCTGGGGTCGCTCGAAGCCCGGGGCTTCTCGGGGAGCGTTCTCGACGTCGGATGCGCCGTCGGCACCTTCCTCGCACACGCGAAAGCGCGCGGCTGGGAGGTCGCGGGCGTCGAGCTGTCCGAGTTCGCGCGCGGCGAGGCGAGCCGCCGACTCGGGATCGACGTGAAGGCATCGCTTCGCGATCTCCCGACCGGTCGCGCTTACGACGTGGTGACCTTGCACCACGTGCTCGAGCACGTTCACGACCCGACTGGCTTCCTCGCGCACGAGATCGCACCACGCGTGGGTCGCCTGCTCCTCGTCGAGGTGCCGAACTTCGCGTCGCTCGCCGCGCAGAGCGAAGGCCCGCGCTGGAAGGACCTGCGACCCGAACAGCACGTCCATCACTTCGATCCGGAGACGCTGCGCGCGACGGTTGCGGCAGCAGGCTTCGAGGTGCTGCGCGTCCACACGCTCGCCGAGCCGATGTGGAGCCTCCCCGCCGCGCTGCGCACGCTGCGCATGCTGCGTGCGCTCGCCGGACCGCGCGCGTTCGGTCCGGACGACCTCCCGGCGCAGGGACCGGCGAACGCGCCGGACTGGCGGCCGCCGCAGGGCCTGCGACGCGGCATCATCGCCGCGAGCCGGATCGCGATGCTGCCGCTCGTCCGGTGGATCGAACGAACCCTGCGTGCGGAGCGCCTCGTGCTCGAAGCGCAGCCGCTCGGGACGCGGATCTGACGTGCCGTCGCTCGTCGCCAACAGCATCGCGATGCTCGCGGCGCGCCTCGCGGTTCCCTTCTTCTCGTTCGGCATCAACATCGGCGTGGCGCGCCTCCTCGGAAGCCACGTGCTCGGACAGTACGTCGAGCTCGTCGCCCTGCTGCTGGTCGCGCAGGCTCTCGCAGGAGGCGGCCTCAGCATGCTGGTGACGCGCGACGTGGCGGCGCACCCCGACGAGCGCGCGGAGCTGATGCAGCGCGCCAATCGTGTCGGCTTCGCGAGCGGACTGCTCGCGACGGTGCTGTTCCTCGCGTACGCGCGGATCGTTCTGCCGCCGGACGTCTGGAATCCGGCGCTGCTGCTCGGCGCATCGATCCTCCCGTCGGCCTGGATCTCCGCGCAAGAGGGGCTGTTCATGGGCCTGCACCAGCATCCCCGGATCACGCTGGTGGCCTTCGTCGAGGGCGCCGTCAAGCTGGCGGCCGCCGGGGCGGTGTTCGCTGTCGACGGCGGGCTGGCCGGGCTGTGCGCGGGACTCACGGTCGCACGCCTCGTCGCGCTCGGCCTCGGGCACGGCCTCACGGTCCGTGCGGGAGTGCAGCGCGCGTTCGGGCGCCCCGGCCGCGTCTTGGAGTTCGCGCGCGCGCTCGTTCCCTTCGCGGCGATCTTCACGCTCGGGATCCTGTACTTCCGTCAGGACGTGCTCGTGGTCGGCGCTCTGCGTAGCGAGACCGAGACGGGCCTCTACGGCATCGCGACGACGCTCTACGCGCTCACGCTGCTCGCGCCGAACAGCGTGATGTCGGCCGTGTTCCCGCGCCTCGCGGCGGCCTTCGGCAGCGCGCGCAGCGATTACCACGAGGCCACGATGCTCACCTCGAAGCTGCTGACGGTCGAAGGTGTGGTCGTGGCGCTCGTCTTGATCGCCGCCGCGCCGCTCCTCGTGCGAACGCTCTACGGGCCGCCCTTCCTCGCAGCGGTTCCGACGCTCGCGCTGCTGGCGGCCGTCCTGCCGCTGCACGGAGCCAACGCTGCGCTCGGGCAGGCGATGCAGGCGGCGCACCTGCAAGGTGAGATGCTGGCCCTCACGATCGGAGCCGTCGCCGTCAATCTCGTCCTGTGTCTCGTGCTCGTCCCGCAGATGGGGATCCTCGGCGCCGCACTGGCGCTGCTCACGACGTCGTCTTTGTCGGCGGTGGTCCTCGCCTGGATCTACCACCGCCGGATCACGCCCTTCCGCCTCGGCGTGCGCGCGGCGCTCGTCCCGATCACCGTCGCGGCGCCCGTTCTCGTCGCTCTGGCGAGCCCCGAGACGCTGCGGCCCGCGGCTGCTGCAGGAGGTCTCGTGCTTCTCGCCGCAGGCGCGCGTGTCTCGGGCCTGCTCAGCGGTGCGGACCTCTCACGCCTTGCCGCAGGCCTTCGTCTCGGCGCAGCGCGCGCGGAGAACCAGCGAGCGTGAGGATCGCGATCGTCCATCCCTATCCCGTCTGGAGCCGCGCCGTCGGCGGTACGACGCGGCTCTACGCGCTCGTTCGCCATCTCGCGCGGCGCCACGAGGTTCACGTCTTCACACACGGTCACGGCGAGACCGAGGACGAGGCGGAGGCCGTCCGAGAGCTTGCCGAGCTCGGCGCGGTACAGCGCGTGTTCCCGCGGCCGCGGGCCACGTGGCTCACCAAGGCGCGCTGGGCCGCCAGCCGCGAGCCGTACTTCGTGGCCCACAATCGCAACCCCGCGCTCGAATCGGCGCTCGCCGCACTCGATCGGGATCGAGGAATCGACGTCGCCCACCTGGAGCTGATCTCGGTGGCGCCGCTCGTCGGCCACCTCGGCTCGCGCACCGCACGCGTCCTGGCGGAGCAGGAGCTGATGTCGATCACCACCGAGCGCCTGCGCGGCGTCTCCTGGCGGCACAAGAGCGCCTATCACTACTTCATCACGCAGCAGCTCCCCAGGATCCGAACCTTCGAGAGCGAGACGCTGCGCCGCTTCGATCGGCTCTTCGGAATCAACGAGATCGAGGCCGTGCGCATGGCCGAGCTCTCCGGGCGCAAGGTCGAGGTGCTGCCGCACGTGGTCGACACCCGCGTGTTCACGCCGGGGAACCCGCCTCCGGTTCCGGACTCGGTTCTCTTCGTCGGCAATTACGGCCATCACCCGAACGTCGAGGCGGTGTTCTGGCTGATGCAGAGCGTCTGGCCCAGCGTGCGCTCGGCTGCGCCGGGAGCGCGCATGCGAATCGTCGGTCCGGGTCTCGAGGCGTCGCAGGTTCGCGCGCTCGAAGCGCTCGGCGCCGAGATCGTCGGACGGGTCGAGGATCTCGTGGGGACGTATCGCGCGGCGAGCGTCTTCGTGAACCCGATCCTGTCCGGCGGTGGCATGCGCGGTAAGGTGCTCGAGGCGTTCGCGTGCGGCGTTCCCGTCGTCTCGACGGGGATCGGCCTCGAAGGCGTCGCGGCGGCACCGGGCGAGCACTGCGATCGCGCAGATGGCGCGCCGGCATTCGCACAGGCGCTGCTGCGCCTCCTCGCCGACGCCTCGCTTCGCAGCGTTCGCGCGGGGCGCGCGCGCTCGCTCGTCGTCGCTCACTACGATGCGCGCCTCGTGATGGAGCGTCTCGAGACGGCGTTCGACGAGGCGTTCGCCGCGCGCCGGACGGGAGCGCGGCCGTGAGCGAGGCGCCCGCACTCTCGATCCAGATCGTCACCTGGAACAGCGAGGACGTGATCGGCGCCTGTCTCGCGAGTCTCGCAGCGCAGTGCGTTCGAGCGTTCGAGGTCGTGATCGTCGACAACGCCTCGCAGGACGCAACCGCGGCGTGCGTCGAGCGCGCGCTGGCGCAGGGGCTTCCCGGAACTCTCGTGCGCTCGGGCCGAAACCTCGGCTTCTGCGGCGGCCACAACCTCGCGCTCGGCCGCTCCCAAGCGTCCTGGATCCTGCTGCTCAATCCCGACACCCATGTCGGCGTGGACTTCGTCGAGCGTACGCTCGAGACGCTGCAGCGGACCGATCCCGACGTCGGCACCGTTGCGCCGCTCATCGTGCGACAGGACGGCCGCATCGATTCGACCGGGCTCTTCCTCGATCGCCTGCGGCGCGTCTTCGATCGCGGGCAGGGCAAGCCTGCGCAGCGCTACGCGCGCGAGGAGGACGTCTTCGGATGCACCGGCGCCGCGGCGCTGCACCGCCGCGCGATGCTGGCCGACGTGGCCGAGGACGGCCAGGCGTTCGACGAGCGCCTCTTCGCCTACTACGACGATCTCGACCTGTCGTGGCGAGCGCAGCTTCGTGGCTGGCGCTGTCGTTACGTTCCGTCACTCGTCGTCGTGCACGCGCGCGCCGGGCGAAACGCCGTCCGCGCCGCCGAGGGCCGCCGGGGTCGCGCGCTCGAGCAGCGGCTCGCGGTACGCAACCGGCTGCTGGTGCTCCTCAAGTGCGAGCGCCTCCGCGACGCGCTCGCTGCCCTGCCCTGGCTGCTCCCGTACGAGCTAGCCCGGCTCGCCTACGTGGCGCTGCGCGCCCCGGGCTCACTCCCCGGATACCTCGACGCGCTCCGGCTCGCTCCGACGTTCTGGCGCTCGCGCCGTCTCGTCCGACAGCGCGCGCACCCGGCGCGACTCCTCGCTGCGCCGTTCTTCCCCCACGCCGCGAGGGACGCGTCGTGAGAGTGCTCCACGTCATCGACAAGTCGTTCATCGGCGGCGGTCAGGTGAACCTTCGCAACCTGCTCGAAGGCCTGTGCGGGCTCGGCGTCGAGCTGCACCTCGCGTGCCGCGACGGGGGCCCCCTCGTCGGCTGGGTACGCTCGCTCGGGATCCCCGTCCACCCGATTCCCTTCGACAAGAAGTTTCGCCCGGGGCCGGCGCGGCGACTCGCACGTCTCGTGCAGCGCGAGCGCATCGAGATGATCCATTCCCACGGCCTCGTCGCAACATTCTATTGTGTGCTCGCGCGCACGTTCTTCGGCCTTCGGGCTCCGATCCTCTATCACCAGCACGGCTTTCATCACCACAACTATGGCGCGGCCACGGTGGGTCTTCGCAAGCGGGCGGAGCGCTGGGTGTGCCGGCGCGTGACGCGCGTCATCGCTTCTTCGCGCGACGATCGCGAAGCGCTCGTCGCGGGAGGCTACGCCGCACCGGAGAGGATTCCCCTCCTGCACAACGGCATCCCCGAGCCGATTCCGACGCCCGAGCAGAGCGCTCGCGCGCGCTCCGCGATTCCGTTCGCGGGCAAGGCGCCGCTGGTCGGGATCGTCTCGCGGCTGCACGTGCAGAAGGGAATCGATACGTTCCTGCGGGCCGCCGCAATCGTACGGGCCGCGGCCCCGGAGACGCGCTTCGCCGTGGTCGGAACGGGCGAGATCGAGGCCGCGATGCACGCGCTCGCCAGCGAGCTCGGACTCGACGACGTTCTCGTATTCACCGGCTCTCTGCCGAGCATCGCGTGCCATCCGCTCTTCGACGTGGCCGTGATGAGCTCGCGCTGGGAAGGGCTTCCGATCACACTGCTCGAATACATGGCGGCGCGGCGTCCGATCGCGATCACCGCGGTCGGCGGCTGCCTCGAGGCCGTGGGCCCCGAAGAGGCGGAGCTCGTCCCCGTCGACGACCCCGATGCGCTCGCGGCCGCCATCCTTCGGCTCCTCCACGACCCCGGCCTCGCGAAGAAGCGCGCCGACGCGGCGCGCCGGCGCTTCGAGATCGCGTTCACGTTGCCCGTGATCGCGGCGCAGTTTCTCGATCTCTACCGGGAGGTACTCGTCCGATGATCCGCCCCCTCGCTCGACGACTGCTCGCTCTGGCGATCGTGATCGCACCCGCGGCCTGCGTCGCCGCGGATCTACCCGCGGCGTCGGCCGTGACGGCGCTGCGCAACCCGGCGTTCGACGAGCCGGCCTCGGACCCGTCCGCGCCGCCGGGCTGGGCGAGCCAGGGCTCGGCGTACGGAACGGTGAAGATCGTCGAGCATGCCGGCGCGTCGGGAGGCCGCGCCGCCGAGCTGCGGCCGGCGGCTTCCGGATCGAAGGACAGCCAGTCGTTCATGATCTTCCAGGTGCTCGACCCGGCGACCTACCGCGGCAAGAAGGTCGAGTTCGGCGCGCAGGTCGCGACCGAAGGCGCCGGGATCAACCTCGTGGTCTGGTCGCCGGAAGGCTCCGGCAACGACTTCGTCTCGAACGTCAATCAGCCGGCGTTCACGGCGCGCAAGAGCACGTTCACGGTGCCCGCGAACGCCTCGGTCCTCACCTTCGGCGTGCAGGTGCTCGGCCCGGCTGGCAGCAGGGCGTTCGTCGACGATGCGTTCGTCCGCCTCGAAGGCGCGGGCGAGGCGGTTCCGGCGTCCACCGGGACGGCGGGCGGCGGCGCCACGGTGACGATCCACGCCGGCGCGCTCCAGCGCCAGCTCCCGTCGGACTTCTTCGCGATGCACATCGAGTGGTTCGAGGACGCGAGCGGCCTCGTCGAGCCCGGAACCGGAACGCCGCGACCCGACGTGGTCGAGCTGCTACGGCCGCTCGGCATTCCGCTGCTGCGCTTCCCCGGCGGCATCTCGGCCGACTTCTACGACTGGAAGAAGGGGGTCGGCGAGAAGCGCGGCGAGCTGCGCAATCCGTTCAACAAGAAGATGGAGGTCGTCCGCTTCGGATCCCCCGAGTTCGTTGCGCTCGCGAAGCAGCTCGGTGCGCGAGCGTGCATCACGGCGAACTACGGAACCGGCACCGCAGCCGACGCCGGGGCGTGGGCGAAGTGGTTCAGCGACAACGGCCTGCGTCCCGACTGCTGGGAGGTCGGAAACGAGATCCACCTGAGCGGCCCGAAGGCGACCGGGGCGAACAGCGCCGAGATCTACAAGCCGGGCGCGCAGTACGCGAAGGACTTTCCCGGCTACGCCAGCGCGATCAAGGCCGTGATTCCGAACGCGAAGGTCGGAGCGATCGCTCACATCGACACCGGCGCCTTCCCGTTCGCAGACGGCGGAAACCCCAACTGGACCCGCGAGATGCTCGACGCCCTCTCGACCAAGGCCGACTTCTTCGCGCTCCACAATGGCTACGCGCCCGTCGTCATCGACGACAGCGTCGATCTCGCGCGCGAGGCCGACCGGCAGAAGCTGTACCGCGCGACTTTCGCAGCCGCGCTCCAGACGAAGGACAACCTCGCGACCGTCGCGAGCGAGATCGCGAAGCGCTCCCCGCTGAACACGAAGGCGCCGTTCGCCATCACGGAGTTCGGAGCGCTCGTCGGCATCACCTCGGATCCGAGCCGACACCTCGCCTACGTCGACCAGTCGCGGACACAGGCGTCGGCTCTGTACGTCGCGTCGGTGCTCGACGTGTACATGGCAGACCCGCGCGTCGAGATCACGATGTTCACGAACCCGGTTCACAAGTACTACGGAAGTCTCGTCCTCGCCGACGCGTCGGGCCCGGTGACGAGCCCGACCTATCACCTCTATCGCTTCTATCGTGAGCGCTTCGAGTCGCGGCTCGTCGGAACGGACGTCGCGTCTCCGACGTTCTCGTCCGAGCAGGTCGGCGTCGTCAAGGCCCGCAGCGCCGTGCCGACGCTCGTCGCACGCGCGTCCAAGAGCCCCGACGGACGCCGTCTGACGGCGCTCCTCGTGAACCGCTCGCTTTCCGGCCCGCTCGAGACCGACGTCTCGATCGAGGGCTTCGTACCGGCCCGCGTGAGCTGCGAGATTCTCGCTGCACCGGCGCCGAACGCCATCAACGGCCCGAGCCTCGGGCCTACGGTGGTGAAGAACTCGAACGTGACGCCGCGGCCCTTCGCCTGCAAGACCGCCGCGAGCCAACGTCTGGCGCTTCCGCCGGGCTCGATCTTGAGCCTCGTGGCGGACGCCTCATGAGGGGGGAATGCAATGCTGGAGGGGAGCCGACTCTGTCTGGCGCTCGTCGTCGCGCTGCTCGCGTGCGGGTGCATGATGCACATCCCGCCGCTCCCGGACGACCCGGGCGTGCTCGCGCCGCAGGCTGAGTACCGCATCGGCGGTGGCGATACGCTGAGCGTCAAGCTCTTCTACACCGCGGAGCTGAACGACGAGGTCACGGTGCGACCCGACGGGAGAATCTCGCTGCAGCTCGTCGGCGACGTACCGGTCGCAGGCCGTACGCCGGAGGAGGTCTCGCAGGATCTGCGCGAGCGCTATGCGGGCCATCTCACGCGGCCCGACGTGGTGGTGATCGTCCGCGGTTTCGGCAGCCAGAAGGCCTTCGTCGGCGGCGAGGTGAAGAGCCCGTCGATGATCGTGATCGACGGGCGAACGACGCTCGCTGACGCCGTTTTCCAGGCCGGCGGCACACTCGACACCGCTGCGCTGTCGAGTGTGATCCTGATCCGGCACAAGGAAGGAGGGCGCGACGTCTACCGCGTCGATCTGAGCGACGGTCTCGAGGGCGAGGATCCCGTCCCCGTCCTGCGTCCCTACGACGTGGTATACGTTCCGAAGAGCTTCATCGCGCAGGTCGGCATGTACGTCGACCTCTACGTCAACCGCATCATCCCGAAGAACGCGGCGTTCACTGCGTTCTATCAGGTGAATCCGGTCGGCAACCCCGACCTCGGCGCCGCGACCGGCCCGTAGAGACCCACGATGCCGAACGAGAGCCGAATCGAACGTCTGCGCGCGCGCTACCGCGAGGTAGCCGGCATCGCGCCGCCGATGAAGGGACCTCGCGCCTACTGGAACTGGGCGATCGCCAACGCCTCGATGACGCTGCGAACGAGTCGGCTGCGTGCGCGTCCACTCAAGCTCACGTTCGACCCCACGAACCTGTGCCAGCTCGAGTGCCCGCTGTGCCCGACCGGCCTTCGGATCCAGACGCGCGGCGGTGGACGCGCCGACTTGCAGCTCTTCGAACGCCTGATGGACGAGGTCGGCGACTATCTGTTCTTCATCGACTTCTACAACTGGGGTGAGCCACTCCTCAACAAGAACCTCGAAGCGATGCTGCGCCTCGCGGCGCACAAGAAGATCGTGACGTTCATCAGCAGCAACCTGAGCCTCCCGCTCTCGGACGAGCGGCTCCACTCGCTCCTCACCTCGGGCCTGTCCGAGCTCATCGTCTCGATCGACGGCGCGAGCCAGCAGACCTACTCGACCTACCGCCGCGAAGGGAACTTCGACCTCGCCCTCGAGAACCTGCGGCGGATCATGGCGATGAAGAAGCAGTACGGCCTCACGCGACCGGTCGTCGCGTGGCGGTTCTACGTCTTCCGCTTCAACGAGCACGAGATCGAGGCCGCCCGGCGCCTCGCTGCGGAGATCGGCGTCGACCGGATCGTCTTCGGAACGCCATTCCTCGACGACGGGCGCTTTCCCCTCTCGCCGGCGGACCGCGAGAAGATGGCGGACTGGGCGTCGACGCTACCCGAGTTCAACCGCTACCAACCGAGACACCCCGAGTACGAAGACCCGCGCGCTCCAATGGAGAAGCGAACACGCTGCGACTGGCACTACATCTCGACCGCCATCAATCCCGACGGCGGCGTCTCGCCGTGCTGCGCCGTGTTCGAGAAGGCGACCGACTTCGGAACGCTCGCGAGTGGCGCCTCGTACATGGACGTCGTGAACGGAGAGCCGTTCGTCGCCATCCGAGATCGCTTCGCCGGCCGGCGCTCCGAGCCGACCGGGCTCGTCTGCGAACGGTGCCCGACCCCCGCAATCATGGACTACGGCCGGATCATGAACCGTCACATCGCGATGTTCACGCTCGTGCAGCTCGCCGAGGCGGCGCTGCGCCCGCTGCGCCGGCGCCCACGGAGCGCGTAGCAGCTTGCGACGTGCCGCGGCGCCACGAAGCCGCCGGTTCGCTCCACAGGCACCGCCCGGCTGCGGTCAGTACGCGCCGCGCCCCTTCACGACCGCCTGGACGGTCTGGAGCAGAATCTGGACGTCGCGGCCGAGCGACCAGTTGTCGACGTACTCGAGATCGAGGTTGATCCAGTCCTCGAACGACGTGTCGCTCCGGCCCGACACCTGCCAGGTGCACGTGATCCCCGGCCACACCGAGAAGCGCCGGTTGAGCGACGGACGGTCGAAGAGGCTCACGTCGCGTAGCGGCAGCGGGCGCGGCCCGACGAGGCTCATGTCGCCGCGGAGCACGTTGATGAGCTGCGGAAGCTCGTCCATCGACGTGCGTCGAAGCCACGCGCCGAGCGGCGTCACACGGGGATCGTCCTTGATCTTGAAGACGGGCCCGTCCGCCTCGTTCATCGTCTCGAGCTCGGCCATCCGCCGATCGGCGTCGTTCACCATCGTTCGAAACTTGTAACAGGTGAAGACGCGGCGCTGGTAGCCCACGCGCGGCTGCCGGAACAGGACGGGGCTGCCCATGGTGACTCGGATCGCGAGCGCGATCGCGAGAAACAGGGGCGAGAGAACGAGCAGGAGCGTGGCGGCTCCCACGCGGTCGAGCGTGCGCTTCATGAGATACGGGATGCCGTCCATGGGGCCGCTCGACACGATGCTGATGAGCGGTGTCGCTGCGAGGCTCGTCGACGTCGCGTGTGCGACGGCGAGCGTGAAGAGGTTTCCCGGAAGGTGCACGGCGATGCCCTGCTCCTCGCAGGTCTCGATCGCGCGCAGGATCTCGTCGTACTGCGAGCGGAGCGGAAGCGCGATGAAGACCTCGTCGACGCGCGTCTTCTCGATGACCTGCGGCAGCTCGCGCAGGCGTCCCAGCCATTCGAGCGTCACGGCCGGACGCGGCATCGGGTTGTCGACGAAGCCGGCGATGAAGTAGCCGTACTCAGGATGCAGCTCGATCTCGCGTACGATGCGTGCGGCGCGCGGGCCGGAGCCCACGATGAGCGCGATACGCAGATTTCGCCCGCGCCGGCGAAGCCGCACGAAGAGCGACTGCTGGAGGATGCGCCCGCCGACCCGCAGCACGAGGAGCGACGAGAAGAACGCGACGATGAACGCCTTGGTGGGGAGCACGGTGCCGCCGAGCACGACCCCGCCCGCTGCGATGACGGCCGCAGCGAGGGCCACCTGTCGCGCGGCGGTCCACGCGTGTGTCAGGAAGCGCTCGAAGCGCCGCATTCCTCGCGGAAGGTTCTGGAAGGCCGTGCTGGCCCGGAGGCCCGCGAGCAGGACGAGGAAGTCCGTGAAGTTGAGGTCGCCCTGGAGGCCTGCCGTTAGAAGCCGCCCGTCAGGCCAGAGCGCCGCATAGATTCCGACCCAGCAGGCGACGAGGAAGGTGAAGCCGTCGAGGATCTGGTGGGAGAGGTTCACCATCTGTCGGCGGAAGGAGAGGTTCATCTTGCGCGGCTCCGGGGCAAAAAGGACCCAAACCCATCGTGCTGCAACGAGCTCGCGCAGCCGCTGGCGCCACGCGCCGCGGCTCTGCCTCCCCGCTGCCTCTCATCCCAGAGTGGACATGAGCACCGAGTCCGTGACTCGGTACCCCCCTGCGGGGGGGCTGCGTGCGCGAAAGGCACCGAATGCCTACTGATCCCCTGCGGGTCTCCGATAGGAAGACCACGGGGGCGGGGGCGCCCAAATCGCCCGGAGGGAAACCCAGCATCGTGGGCAAGCTGCGCATCGCCATCTATTACCCGTGGGTCTACCTGACCAGCGGCGCGGAGCGCACCCTGCTCGAAGTTGCACGACGCAGCCGACACGAGGTGACGATCTTCACGAGCCGATACGAGCCCGAGGCGACCTTTCCCGGGCTTCGCGACGTGGACGTTCGGGTGCTCGATTCCGTGTCCGTTCATCGATCTCCCCTGCAGGTCGCCCGCTCCGGCCTTCGCATCTTCACGCGAAGGATCGACCTCCGCGGCTTCGATGCGCTGCTCGTCGTGTGCGAGGGACTCGGCGACCTCGTGGTCCTCCGTAATCTCGGCATTCCGGCCTTCAACCTGTGCCTCACGCCCCTGCGAATCGTCTTCGACCCGGTCTATCGTGCGAACCATCTCGCGAACCGCAGCGCGTTCGAGCGTCTTCTGATCCGTGCCGGGAGCGTCGTCTTTCGCTGGATCGACCGGCTCGCGTGGCGGCGTTACCGCATGGTGTTCCCGATCAGCGCGGAGGTGAAGCGGCGGATCGAGGCCGGTGGCCTCGCCCCGGCGCACAGGCTGCGCATCCTGCACCCGGGAGTCGACCTCGAGGCCTTCGTCCCGTCGACCGAGTCGGACCGAACGTTCTTCGTTCCGGGCCGAATCATGTGGACGAAGAATCTCGAGCTCGCAATCGAAGCTTTTCGCCGCTTCCGTGAACGCGCTCCCGAGCCCGCGAGCTGGCGGCTACGAATCGCGGGCATCGTCGACCGCAAGAGTGAGCCATACCTCGAAAAGCTGCGCGAACTCGCCAGAGGCGACGACGCCATCGAGTTTTGTGTGCATCCGGACGACGAGCAGATGCGCTCGTTCTATCGCACCTGCTTCGCGACGCTCTTCACCGCGTTCAACGAGGACTGGGGGCTGGTGGTGATCGAGGCCATGGCGACCGGCAAGCCGTGCGTCGCGCTCGACCGCGGCGGCCCCCGCGAGATCGTTCGACACGGGCAGGACGGCCTGCTGGCCGAGCCCG
The DNA here is from genome assembly GCA_020849175.1 of Deltaproteobacteria bacterium. Taxonomy (GTDB): domain Bacteria; phylum Myxococcota_A; class UBA9160; order UBA9160; family UBA9160; genus MYXO. The sequence continues at coordinate 2,075 of JADLGR010000186.1, read as the reverse complement.
ACGCCGAAGCCTTCGCCGGCGCGATGCTGCGCCTCGTGACCGAGCCCGGCCTGCGTGACCGAATCGCCGAAGCGGGCCCCGCGTCCGCAGCCCGCTTCGGCTGGCAACCCTTCGTCGACACGCTCGATCGTGCGCTCGAGGAATCACTTCACGACGGCGCCAGCGATCCTGCGCGCCGGCGGCAGGAGAAGGAGGCGGCCGTATGACCGACGACCACGAGAGGAACGACGTTCGCGCTCCCGAGACGGAATCCAGCGTCGCTGAGCTCGCCGAGGCCTTCCGGGGCGCATGGCGTGCGCTCGTGCGGCGGCGGCGCGACTTCTTCACGGTGTTCGTCACCGTTGCCGTCGTCGTGGAGGTGGCCGCCTTCCTCTGGCCCGCAACCTACGTCGCCCGGGCGGCCGTCCTGATCCAGAAGACCCGCCAGGCTGGAAACCTCGACGCTTCCGGAGATCGCCGTCCTACCGTCGTGTCGGCCGGCGTCACGGAAGCCGAAGTCAACTCCGAGATCGCGATCTTCACGAGCCGCAGCGTGCTCGACCAGACGCTCGAGGCAACGGGCCTCGACAAGGCTTCGCCCTCGATCTGGACGGTCCTGCTCTTCGGGCCGCTCTGGCTCTACGAGGACATCTACGCCTGGTATCACGGCGTTCCGGCACCGACCCGGGCCGATCGCGCGCTGCGAAGCCTCGAGCGATCGCTCATGGTCGAGCCGATGAAGGAATCGAACGTCCTCGTGGTGAGCTACGAGTCCGGCAACCCGACCTTCTCGCAGAAGGTGCTCGAAGTGCTCGTGAAGAAGTATCTCGAGCACCACACCGAGGTGCACAGCCGCGCCGAGGTCGAGGCGTTCTTCGAGAGCCAGGCGGGAACGCTCGGTGCCGAGCTCGCGAAGCAGGAGGATCAGCTCCAGGACCTGAAGCGTAAGACGGGCATCGCGGACTTCTTCGCCGAGCGGACCGTTCAGCAGCAGATCGTGGCATCGCTTCGCGAGGAGCGAGACCGAATGCAGCGCACCGTGGCCGAGCTCGACTCTCGCATCGGTGCGTACCAGGCCTTCCTGAAGCGCGGCTCGTGGCAGATGCCGACGACGACGGTCGAGGCGCGCAACGACTACGCGCTGCAGGCTCTGATCCAGGAAAAGCTGCGGCTCGAGCTCGAGCGGATTCGACTCCTCGAGCGTTACCAGCCGGACTCTCCCCTGCTCGAAGAGAATCGGCTCAAGCTCGACGCAGCCGTCGCCGCGATCGAGACCCAGCGGACCGGCGTCTTCCAGAAGCAGTTCACGCTCTCACCGGCCTCGGTGAGCGCGTCTCAGGACATGGAGCGGACGCGTGCCGAGCGCGACGGCTACATCGAGCGCATCAAGAAGCTCGACGGCCAGATCGAGACCGGCACCCGCCGCCTCGCCGAGATCGACGAACAGCTCCTCGAGGCGAAGCGAATCGAACGCCTCGTCTCGACCAGCGAGACCCAGTACCTGCTGTACCTGCGCCGGGGCGCCGAGGCGCGAATCGACGCCGCCCTCGACCGCAGCCACTTCACGAACGCCGCCGTCGTTCAGGACGCAGCCGCAGAGCCTCGACCGATTCGGCCCAAGAAGCTCATCATGCTGATCCTCTCGATCGCGGGCGGCCTCGTCGCGGGCATCGCCGTGGTGGTGGGGATGGAGCTCAAGGAGTCGGGCCTCCAGGCCTTTCTCGGATCGGTGACACCGCGTCCGGTGACCGGCGAGCGATGAAGGGCGCGAAGAACCCGAGCCTGTTCGTCCACAACCGGGCGACCGGCTACGACCGGCTGCGCAACGCGATCGCCGCGATCCTCGCCTTCGGAGCGAACCGTATCGTCGGCTACGTCCCGATTCGCGCCGTGCGCGGCTTCTACTACCGTCATGCGCTCGGATGGGAGATCGCTCCGGGTGCGACGATCAACACCGGGCTCAAGATCTTCGGCGGCCGTGGCAAGGTCTCGATCGGCCGGAACTCGACGATCCAGATCGAGTGCCTGTTTGCGGGCGTCGGGATGATCGATCTGCGCATCGGCGAGAACGTCGCCATCGCCTACCGAACGATGAT